>CAZVPE010000099.1:0-18934 GCA_964628155.1 uncultured Polyangiaceae bacterium
TCGAGGTACGTCTTTGCGTTCTCGCGCCCCTGCCCGATACGTTCGCCCCCGAACGAGAACCAGGCCCCGCTCTTGTCGATGATGCCAGCTTCGGATGCGAGGTCGACGATATCGCCCGACCGCGAGATTCCTTGCCCGTACAAAATGTCGAACTCCACCTCGCGAAACGGCGGTGCAAGCTTATTTTTAACGACTTTCACGCGCGTTCGATTGCCGACCACCGCGGGGTCTTTGCCCCCCGCCACGGCGCCCTCTTTTATCGCGCCGATGCGTCGGATATCGAGGCGGACGCTCGCATAGAACTTGAGCGCATTGCCGCCAGTCGTCGTTTCGGGGCTACCGAACATCACCCCAATCTTCATGCGCATTTGGTTGATGAAGACGAGCAGGCAGTTGCTTCGTGAAACGGTGGCCGTGAGCTTTCGAAGCGCTTGGCTCATGAGGCGCGCCTGCAAACCGACGTGGCTGTCGCCCATGTCGCCTTCGATTTCGGCCTTCGGTACGAGAGCGGCAACAGAATCGACGACGACCAGCTCGACCGCGCCCGAGCGGACGAGCATGTCGGCGATTTCGAGCGCCTGCTCGCCGTAGTCTGGCTGCGATACAAGGAGCTCGTCCGTCTTCACGCCCAGCTTTCGGGCGTACGTGGGGTCGAGCGCATGTTCCGCGTCGATGAAGGCCGCGACTCCGCCCGCTTTTTGGACCTGCGCGATCGCATGAAGCGAAAGCGTCGTCTTACCGCTGGACTCCGGGCCGTAGATTTCGATGATGCGACCGCGCGGGTAACCGCCGACGCCGAGCGCGATGTCGAGGCCGATGCTCCCTGTCGAGACGACCTGCACGCCCTCGCCGATGTTCGCCCCTTCCTTGAGGCGCATGATGGAGCCTTTTCCGTACTCCTTCTCGATGGTCGCGACCGCTAGATCGATAGCCCTGGCCTTGTTTTTCGGGTCGTCCATGTCTTGAAAGATACTGCGTGCTTGTTCAGCGTACAAGCCCGGCCTTCGCAACCCGTTTCCGACCTCTCTGGCTTCGCATTTCCGTCCTTCGCGAGCGGCAGGGCGACTCGGCGCCGGCCCGAAGAATGCGCTAAGCTTTCTCCAGGAATGTCAGCGGACGGCCCGCAACAGAAGAACGGCGACGCTTTCGACGTCGTGCTCATGCACGGCCCTACGGACGACGGCCAAGGTGCCCGCGTGCTCCGCGCTCGCCCTGGGCGAATCGATACCGGTGAAGTGCGGCCCATGCGCGAGGGACGCCCGCTCGTCGCGGGTGCCGAGGTCGTCCGCCTGGAACGCCGGACGGACGCACCGGGACTCTTCGACGTTCGCGTCGAGTGCGCGGTGCCCGCTGGAAATGGGTCGAACAGCAATTCCCCAACGCCGCCGCAGCACGGGCCCGCGCAGGTCGCCACGCGCGAATACCGCGAAAACTGGGAGCTCACCTTCGGCACGCGCAACTCGGCCCTAAACTAAACGTCTGAGCCGTTTCTCGCGTCGTCTCACTCCAGTAGTTCTCGTCGTCGCGCCTCGCGCCGCTCGAAACTCGCAGCAAATCCTCGGTAAGCCGAACTGTTCGGTGCTCTAGACCCCGATGAAGAGGCGGTGCGCGAAGTTGCGCTCGAGCCGCGCGCGAAGGACTTTGTCGGCGGCAAGCTCGATATCGTACTCGACGCGCTTGAACTCGAAGCGCTTCTTCGTGGTGTCGTAAACGGTGTAACTCGCGCGGTTGTCGAAGTCCCGCGGCTGACCCACCGAGCCGACGCTGACGATGTATTTCTTGTCCTCCTCGAGGTCGAAATCGACTGGAGCCAGCTCCTCGACGTTGCCCCGACCGAGAGCGAATACCTTGCAGAGATGCGAGTGCCCGATCAGCGTTATGTGGCCGATCTTGTCCCAGATCGCGAGGCACTCACGCGCCTGTTCGGGCGCGAAGATATACTCGAACTCTTCGAGCCGGACGGGCGAGCCGTGGCACAAGAGGACGTTGGAGTCGTCCAGCTTCTCCTGATACGGCAAGGCCTTGAGCCAAGCCATATTCGGCTCGGAAAGCACGGCCGCGTGGGCGTCGAGGGCGTGCCTGGCCGCCTCGTAATAGTACGAGTAATCCATCCTGCTGCTGACGGCGGCGTCGTGGTTTCCGAGGATGGTCTTCTTCGCGGTTTCACGTACGAGGTCCGCGCACTCGTTCGGCGAGCCACCGTAGCCGACCGTATCGCCCAGGCAGTAGTAAACGTCGATGTTCTCTGAACGATACGCCTCGAGAACGGCCGACAGCGCCTCGAGGTTCGCATGAATGTCGCTAAAGATACCCAATCGCATGGACAATCCGGGGGCGTGGGGTTGCAACCTTGCAACGCACCCTCATCAAGCATACGGCCAACTCCATGATCCGCGATCAGACAAAAGGCACCGACGACGTTTCAGGCGCTGCGCAGCCTGCAGAGGGCGGCGTGGTCGACCCGGCGGAGGAGGTCGATCTCGAGCCCGAGCGGGAGATCCCCGAGCCGGCCCCGCCCGCGGTGGATGAGTTTGCGAAGGCCTGCGTGCGCTTCGTGGCGGCCCGGTACGGCACGATGCTCGACTACACGCCCGATACGTTGAGTCTACTCGATCAATGGCTGCGCGATGCCCGCGCCGAGTTGAGGGTTCGGGCTGAGGCTGTCGAGGTGGTGCAATCGGCTGCGGGTGCTTACCTCGGCGAGGTCGTTCGGCGGCAGTTTGGAGCGAATTGGGTTGCCGACGGCGAGGTCTCTGGGTGGCGGCTCTGCCTGTCGACCGTGTATTGCGCATTCAACCCGATCGGCGTGGCGCGCGAAGCGTTGCTCCTCGAGCCGGCGGAAGGGTGGCACGCGCACCTCGACCTCGACCCGGCCGAGAAAGAGGCGGTCGAGGCCAGGCTCGAGGCTCTTCCGCAAGCGGCCGAAGACGAGTACTACATGCCGACCACGCGCTTCGACGTGCTCTGGATCGTCGTCGACGCCCTGCGTGCCGGGATGCAGTCGCGCGGGCTCGACGACGTGCGCTTCGGATCGGACGACTACAGGCGCTGAAACGGAACCCTGACTCGCCCGGGACGGAAGCCCAAGTAAAGCCCCTACGAAGCCGGGCACCATTCAGGGGGCCCTGTACTAAGTTGCACGTCGGATGTCCGACGATCTGAACGAGCCTCAGGCGGCGGCCGTCGCCCACGTCCGCGGCCCGCTGCTCGTGTTCGCGGGCGCGGGCAGCGGCAAGACGCGGGTCATCACCTACCGTGTCGCGAACCTGGTCGCCTGCGCGAGGGTTCCTCCCTGGCGGATTCTCGCCGTGACGTTTACGAACAAAGCGGCGGGCGAAATGCGCTCGAGACTCCAGTCGCTCTGCGGGGCGGACGTGGCGCGGGCTCTCTGGGTCGGAACCTTCCACGCAATCTGCGCCAAGCTCCTGCGCGCGCACGGAGCAGCCGTCGGGGTGCAGCCGAACTTCGTCATCTACGACACGAACGATCAGAGGGCGGTCGTCTCGCGCGTGCTCAAAGATCTCGATCTCGATGATCGGCGGTATCCACCTCGCGCGGTCCTTTCGCACATCCACAAGCACAAGCAAGAAGGGCGCGGTCCGGACGAGGCCGCGAGCGCCTCGTACGTCGACGACATCGCGCTGAGAATCTTTCGCGCCTACGAAGAGCGGCTCCGCGCCGCGAACGCCGTCGACTTCGAAGACCTCATCCTCCTTGTCACCCGCTTGTTCGGCACGCCTGAGGGCGACCGCATTCGCCGCCGCTACGACTACGTCCTCGTCGATGAGTTTCAGGACACCAACGCGACGCAATACCGCTTCTTGCGTGAGCTTGCCCGAGACCACTCGAACCTTTGCGTCGTCGGCGACGACGACCAGAGCATTTACCGCTGGCGCGGCGCCGACGTGCGCAACATCCGAGGCTTTCGGCGGGACTATCCGGGAGCGACGATCGTCAAGCTGGAACAGAACTACCGCTCGACCGGGCGGATCGTCTCGGCGGCGCTCGCCGTCATCGCGCGGTCGACCGAGCGCGAACCGAAAGAACTGTGGACCGGCAACGCCGAGGGCGAACCGATTCGCGTCGTGGCCGCGCGCGACGAGCGGGACGAGGCGGCCTTTGTCGTCGAAGCGATTTCCCGCGCGCGCGCCGAAGGCACGGACGCGCGGGAGATCGCCGTTTTTTACCGAGTTCATGCTCAATCGCGCGTCCTCGAGGAGGCGATGCGCGCGGCGAACATTCCCTATCAAATCGTCGGAGGCACGAGGTTCTACGAGCGGGCGGAGATCAAGGACGCACTCGCGTATCTGCGCATCCTCGTCAACCCGCGGAGCGACGTGGATCTCTTGCGCGTGATCAACGTGCCGGCACGCGGCATCGGCGCAACGACGATCGACCGGCTTGCGTCCTGGGCCACGTCGAATGATGTGACGGTCCTGGAGGCTCTCGCGCGCCTGGACTTCATCGCCGACCTCGGCGCCGCTGCGAGAAAGAAGCTCCTTGGTTTTCGCGACCTCCTGGGCCGACTCGGTGCAGCCGCCGAACAGCTGCCTCCGAGCGAGCTCCTCGAGCACGTGCTCACCGATACCGGCTACGTGCGGGCTCTCGAAAGCGAGGACGACGCGGAGGCGGACGCGCGGATCGAGAATCTGCGCGAGCTCGTGGGATCGATGAAGGACTACGAAGCGGAGGCGGAGGCTGCGGGCGAGAAGGCGAGTCTGGTCGGGTTTCTC
Organism: uncultured Polyangiaceae bacterium; assembly: GCA_964628155.1. GTDB lineage: Bacteria > Myxococcota_A > Polyangia > Polyangiales > Polyangiaceae > Palsa-1150. The sequence goes on from CAZVPE010000099.1 coordinate 4,734, forward strand.
GAGCGCGTGACGCTCGCGAGCGACATCGACGGCATGGAGGAGGGGGGGTCCGTCGTCCTCATGACGGTGCACAGTGCCAAGGGGCTGGAGTTCGAGCGCGTGCTCCTGACGGGAATGGAAGAAGAGATGTTCCCGTACAAAGGCGTCGACCCCGGCGAGAGCGACGAGCTCGAAGAAGAACGCCGGCTCGCGTACGTCGCGATTACCCGGGCGCGCAAGCAGCTCGTGATGATCCACACGCAGACCCGCCAGATCTTCGGCAAGACGCGGTGGAACCGTCCGAGTCGCTTCTTGGGCGAGCTGCCCGGATCGACCGTCGCGCATCAGGCGACCGGCGCGCTCGCCGCCGGTTCGGCCGGCCGCTTCGTCGACCGGGCGGATGACGCCGGCCGGCGCATCGATTCCGACTTCGAAGGCGAAGCTCGCAGGCCGTGGCGTCACCCCCAGGCCTCCGCTCCCCCGAGCCCGCCGCCCGGAGATAGGTTCGTCGATCACGATTTTTTCGACGACCGCACCGAGGACGTGACGAGGAGCTCCTTCCAGCGCGGCTCCCGGGTCAAGCACGCTCGATTCGGAGAGGGCAGAGTGCTTAGCGTCGCCGATGTGGGCGAACCCGCGGTCGTAGCGTTCTTCCCGGGATGGGGGGAAAAGAAGATCCTCGCGAGATTTCTCAAGCGCGGATAGGGCTGAGCGCCGAAAGCGCCTTCAGAACGTCCCCGAATACCCCACGAACACACCGCCTCGCCCGTCGGCGACGACGCGCATCCGCTCGATCTCTCTCGCCGCACTCCACGTGCTCGGCGGAATCAAGTATGGGAGGAGGGCCCCGCCGAATCCCCCCATGCCAGCGACGACGAGGTGCATCACACGCTCGAGGTCCGACCAACCGACGGGAAGGTCGTACGAGCCGACCGCGATCCCGTTGATGAACGGCGCGGTGGCCCCCGCGAGCAGCGCGAGCGATAGCGCCAGCGGCCAGGTCTCGTGAATGTTGCCCTCGCGCGGCGGCTCGCCCGCCCATTCCGGCGAGCATTTCGGAAGCGCTAGCCACGCGCCCCCGATCGTGGCGCCCCAAGTCACGCCGATCGCCGCGGGGCCGCTCATTCGGAACGGCACGCTGTCCGAGTACTTGAGCTTCTCCCAGCTCCCGAACCAGATGGCCCCGACGTCGAGCACGACGAGGCCCGCGAGGTAGGCCCAGTCCGGGCGACTCGCCCGGACACAGAGTTCCATCTCCCGATGGCTCCGAGGGTAAATGTCCCCCGGCGCGTAGACGTAGGCGCTCGCCGGAGGAGGAGGCGGAGGAGGCGGCAGCGAGTCCAAAGCTCCCCGCGAATCTATGCCCGGATTCGAGAACGAGAAAGAGCGAAGGTAGCGCTCGCGGGCGCGGCTCTTTTGCGCTACGAGTCGCGGCCGTGTCGTCAGGCGCGCCGGAGCCGCGAGTCTGGACGATCGAGGCGATCTTGCGCTGGATCGCCGAAGACCTGCGCTTACGCGGCGTCGACAGCCCCCGCCTCGACGCCGAGCTTCTTCTCGCGCGGGCCCTCGGCGCCACACGAATCCAACTCATCGTCGATGCGAAGCGCGAGCTCGATCCCCGCGAGCTTGGGTCGCTGCGCGAGCTCGTCAAACGGCGGCGCGCACGCGAGCCGATGGCCTACATCCTCGGCGAGCGCGAGTTTTACGGGCGGCCCTTCCGCGTCGACCGCCGGGTTCTCATCCCCCGCCCCGACACCGAAGCGCTCGTCGATGTCGCGCTCGAGCGAACGCGGGCGATCTCGATGAGCATGCGAGCGCTCGATCTCTGCACGGGCAGCGGCTGTGTCGCGATCACGCTCGCTCGCGAACGGCCGACGTCGTTCGTTCTGGGGACAGACACGAGCGAGGATGCCCTCACCCTCGCGCGCGAGAACGCGCTGCGCTTGGGCGCCTACAACGTCGCTCTTCGCCGCGGAGACCTCTTCGCCTCGCTCGAACGCCAGCCGGGGTTCGCCTTCGAGCCTTGCCGGTTCGACCTCGTCACGGCCAATCCGCCCTATGTCCCCGCTGGCGAGATCGCATCGCTCGAGCCGGACGTCCGCGAATTCGAACCCCGCATCGCGCTCGACGGCGGCGACGACGGTCTGTCCGCCTTGCGCCGGGTCGTGGCGGACGCCCCCGCGCACCTCGTTTCCAGGGGAGGCGTGCTGGCGGTGGAGGTCGGAGCCGGGGAGGCCGGCGCTGTGGTCGCGCTCTTCGAAAGTGCCGGTTTCAGCCGTATCGAAGTGCGACGCGACTATTCGCGCATCGAGCGCGTCGTCAGTGGCGTGCTACAAGAGCGTTGAAGCTGCAGCGTGCACGCGATGTTTTTTCTCGTCCCGATCGGTCTCTTGCTTGCCGTTCTGTACGCCTGGTCGATCGCTTCGTTTCCATGGCTCGCACGCCGGCGGCGAGCCGTGGCCGGAGCGCTCGCGGGGCTCTGGCTCGCGCAGATCGTCTCGCATTGGCTGGTGGGGCACGACCTCACCTCGACCGCGCCGCGGATGATCGTGGAGCTCATCGTGATGCCCCTCGTCATCTCCGCATTTCCGATCGGAGCGCTGCGGCTCGCTCTTTGGGCTGCCGAGAGGCGCCGGAAGCAGGCCGAGGTTGTCGCGGGCGAAGGAATGACCCGGCGCCAGCTCGTCGAGGCGGCCGCGGGCCTGACCCTTATCGGTGGAACCGGCTCGATGCTTGGCTGGGGCATGGCGCGGGGGCGGCACGCCTTCGAGATGTCGGAAGTGCCGGTGCGAATCGCAGGGCTACCCCGCGTTCTCGACGGTTACGTAATCGCCCAGATCAGCGACATTCACGGCGGGTTGTATGTCGGCGAGCGCGAGCTCGACGAAGGACTCGAGTACGTCCGCAGGGCGCGTCCGGATCTCATCGTCGCCACCGGCGACCTCGTCGACTTCGACGCGGATTGGGCGCCGATGGTCGGGCGCAAACTCGTGGACCTCGGTCCTCGCGACGGCGTCGTCGCGGTGCCCGGGAACCACGACTACTATGCGGACGTGGACGACGTGGCCGACGCCCTTCGCGAGGCAGGCGTGAAGATGCTCGTTGACGAGGGGCTCGTCATCCGTCCGGGCGACGGGGGCGGCTTTGCCCTACTGGGCGTCGACGATCGCTGGTCGACGCGCTACGGACGCGCGGGGCCCCGGCTGGCGCGCGCTCTTTCGATGGTGCCGCCCGATCTCGCTCGCATCCTCCTTTCGCATCAGCCGCCGACCGTCGACTTCTGGGCGGGTCAGGTCGCACTCCAGCTCAGCGGGCATACCCACGGCGGCCAGATCAACCCTGGCTTTCGGCCGGCTGACCTCTTCTTAAAATACGTCTCCGGCCTCTACCAGGTGCGCGGAACGACCCTCTATGTGAACCGAGGCTTCGGGACCGTCGGTACTCCCTCGCGCGTCGGGGCACCGCCGGAGGTGACGCGCTTCGTTCTAGTCGCGGCTTGAGCGGAAAGGGGATCGTGCTCGGGCGAACCACGATACGCGACTTCGCGAGCGCGACGCTCGCGGCCATCGCGTGCGCTTCGTCGTCAGCCTGCGCGAACACCGCCCGCTCTCGCCCGGCCGGCGAACCAGACGAGGTGCAGCTTCCCCGGCACCCAGACGTGATGGCCGCGCGCGAGCTCGACAGGCAAGGGGTCGAGCGGTTTCGCGACGGCCACTACGCGGACGCGGTTCGTTATTTCGAGGCTGCTTATCGTCTCGGCGGGCCTTCGAGCGAGCTGTGGAACGTCGCTCGGAGCAAGGAAAAGCTCGACGACGCCGAGGGCGCATGCCTCGCGATCGACGCCTATCTGGCGCGGCGAGACTTGTCCGCACAAGACCGGGCGGAGGCCGACCGCGAGGCCCGAGCTCTTCGAACCCGGCCCTCGCTGCTATCGGTCACGACTGCCCCCGCGGGCGCGTTCGTCTCGATAGATGGAGTTCAAGCAGCGGGGCCTACGCCGATCTCGCTCGACGTCGCCGCCGGTCGCCACGTGGTGGTCGTGCGGCGGGCCGGAAACGTCTCGGAGACGCGGCAGTTCGAGGCCCGTTTCGGCCGCGCGATCATCGTCTCACTCGACCTCGGAGTCACCCGCGATTAGAACGCGCGTCGGACTTTGGTGGTTATCGCAACGCTCTTCGACTTCGACGGGGTGCTCGTGGACAGCGAGCCGGTGCACCTGGCGGCGTTCAACGACGTCCTGGCCCCACTCGGCATGGGTATCGACACCCGCACGTATAGCGAGCGCTATTTGAGTTTCGACGACGCGGGTGTGTTCCGCGACGTGCTCGCCGCGGCCGGGGGCACGCCCGACGAACAGCAGGTGCGGTCGTTCGTCGAGGCGAAGAGTCCCCGCTTCCTCGCGCGCTTCGCGAACGGTTTCCGGGCGTTTCCAGGAGCCGCCGAGCTCGTGGCGCGCCGCGCGGCGCGTGGCCCCGTAGGCATCGTGTCGGGGGCCCTCGAGAGCGAGATTTCGTTTGCACTGGCCAAGATGGGCGTCGCGAGCGCCGTGGCCTTCATCGTCAGCGCGGAGCGCACGGCGGCGTCGAAGCCCGATCCGGCACCGTATTGGCTCGCGCTCGAAGAATTGCGTCGGATGGGCCACCTGAGCGGGGCAGTGGTCGTCGAAGATTCGCTCGGCGGAGTGACGTCCGCCAAGCGAGCGATGCTTCGTTGTGTCGCGGTGGCCCATTCGTACAGCGCCGCCGAGCTCACGAACGCGGGTGCCGACGCGGTCGTCGACGATCTGGCCTCGCTCACCGATGCGCTCTTGGAGCAAGGCGCGTGAGCGGCGGCGTGCCGCTCGCCTTCGCCGTCGCCACCCAGCTCGCCCTGGCGTCGCCGGGGGCGGATGCGTGGAAGCGCTCCGAAGTGGGCGGCGTGCGCGGCATCACGATCGGTCCCATCGAGAACGGCTACCACCCGGGTGTCGGCTACGGCTCGCCCGCGTACGATCGCGCGCTCGCAGAAGTGCAGGCAATGGGCGCCACGTGGGTCGCCATCACTCCCTTCGGACGCGTCGCCGACCTCTCGGGCAACGGCGTCGATCTGACGTTCGAGTCGCCGTTCTCGAAGAACCGGCGCGACGTGGCCCGCGCGGTCGAGATGGCGCACCAGCACGAGCTTCGCGTGATGCTCGTTCCGCAGCTCTGGGTCGAGTCGGGCGGTTGGCGCGGGGAGCTCGCGCCCCAGGGTGACGAAGGCTGGGCACGGTGGGCCGAGAGCTACGAGCGATTCATCCGGACGTGGGCCGAGGTGGCGGAGTCCACGCACGCGGACTTGTTCTCCGTCGGCGTCGAGCTGCGCTCGTGGGTGACGACGGCGCACGCGCCGAGCTTCGGGCGCGTCATTCGGGAAGTGCGGCGTGTCTACCACGGGCTTCTCACGTACTCGGCCAACTGGGACGACGTGGAGCAATCGGCGATCGAGGGCGATCTAGACGTGATAGGCGTCAATGCGTTTTTTCCCCTGGCCGACGTGGACGGTGCCGGAGACGACAAACTTCGCGAAGGCGGGCGCAAAGTTCGGGCGACCATCCACGCCCTGGCGGAACGCTGGGGCAAGCCTCTTCTCTTCACCGAAACGGGCTACACGGCTCGACCCGATCCCGCGGTGCGCCCCTGGGAGTGGCCGGACATCATGAGCGGAGTCCGGGTGGACGAGCGCGCTCAGGCGACGGCCTACCGCGCGCTCGTGGCGCCCCTGCTCGATGAACCGGACTTCGCCGGCTTCTTCGTCTGGCGGTTCTATGCCAATCCGGACGACGTATCGCAGGAGGCACCCTGGGGGTTCTCGCCGCGGGGCAAGCTCGCCGAAATCGTCGTGCGCGACGCATTTGCGGCGAGCTGGGCCTGCGACCCGTGGTGGCGGCGCGGGTGGGGCGAGCGGGCGGAAACGCCGGGGATTTATCCGTGACCGAGAGCCAAGGGCCACGCTGATGTCATCGCGCCTTTGCGGCGCCCCGGACTTCCGTCCCGGGTGCTCCGCTCGCCGAAGCGGCGGATACGTACCTGTCGGCCTCCGCGCGCAGCGGATGGTCGCTCGGAGCATCGGCGAGAAAGCGTTTGAAGTACTGCGACGCCTGCGGCGCCTTCTTGAAGAAGTCCGCGTAGAGCACGCCCATGTTGAAGAGCGCGCTCGTGTCGTGCGCATCGCTCGAAAGCACCTTTTCGAGAAGCGCGCGTGCTTCTTCGTACCTCTGCGAATGCTGCGCGTCCCCCTGCCCGCGCAGCGCCGCGGCGAGACCGATCTCGGCGCCGTGGTCGTCCGGGGACACCTTCAGAATTTCGCGATATTGCTCTTCCGCTTTCGCGTAAGCGCCCGCACGCAGGAGCACGACGCCCATGTTCAGGCGCGACGTCGTATCGCGCGGATCGGCCTGCGAAGCTTTTCGGAATTCCGTCAGAGCGATCGCGTCGTCGCCCTTCGCCAGGTCGAGAAGGCCCATCGTCCGATGCGTGACCGCGCTGTTGGGGTTCGCGTCCAGCGCTTGCTTCGCCAAGAGCTCCGCCGTCTCTTTTTCTCCCTTCGCCAGGTGAGCCAAAGCCAGTTCGGCGAGCGCCGTGGCGTCTCCGGGCTTTCGCACGAGGACTTCGCGCGCCTCCGCGATTGCCTTTTCGATCTGTCCGCTGTCGCGCAGAGTCGCGACGTACAGCGTGCGAGCGTCGACGGCGCTCGGGTGAGTCCGAACGAAGTCGGTCAGTCCGTCGGCCGCGAGCCGGTGCTCGCCCCGGCGGCGGCGGACCTCGGCCAGCGCGACCGCAACCTGAGGAGCGTCCGGCGCGAACTTCGCGGCCGCCGCGAGCTCGACCTCTGCCCCCGCGAGATCGCCCGCGCCCGCGAGCGTTACGCCCAAATCGTAGCGAGCTTCCCAAAGGCTCGCGTCGAGCTGGACCGCCTCCCGGAGCAGCGCCATAGCTCGGTCGCGCTGTCCATCCTTCGCGGCTTGCACGCCCTGCATCATCTTGCCGAACGCTGCCGGATTTGCCGGCGCGACCGGTTTGGCGGCGGTGCTCGGCGGCGCTCCCGACACAGCCTTCGCGCCGCTTCCGCAAGCGACCACGCCAAGAACGAAGGAGGCGATGGCCGAAAGACCGCGGATCGTCCGGAGGACTCGCGCGATCATCGCTTGGCCAGGGGAAGGGCGCCCGACGCGGGCCGACTCGGTGCGTCGACCAGCCCTGGCATCGCGAGCGGACCCTGCGAACGCACTTCGAAGCCCGTCTCTTTGAACGGGGGGTAAAGCTCGCTGTTCAGGCGTCCGAGCGCGTCGCGCATCTTCGCCGTCCACTGGTTGTAGATGCCGAGGTCGATCGCCTTCTTCCAACCGTTCTCGAACGCATCGAGGCTGCGCTCCTCCATCGGGACGGCGAACTCTTCGATCTGGGCTCCGTAGTCGGCCTTCTGATCCTCGGTCTTGACCTCCGGCGGCGGGGGCGAATCGCGCAGCGCCTTCGCGAAGGCTTCGTACACGTGGCCGATCTGGTAAAGGGCCGCCGTCGTCCACTCGGCCACGCCCATCGAAACGCAGTCGAGAAATATCTTGGCCGCCTCTTTGAGGAGCTCCGTCTTGCGTTTGAGCCTGGCCTTGAGCTGTTTGACGTCGCCCTGGATCTGGATCTGCTCGAATTTCGCGAGCACTTGCTCGCCTTGCATGTACCTGGCGTGGGCCGCGGAGTACTTGCCTTCGGTCCCGAGGTCGCGCCCGCGTTTCTTGCCCAACGCCACGGCCTCTTCGAGCGATGCTTCGGCTCCGCGAGCGTCCCCCGACTTCGCGTCCGCCTGCGCGAGCAGCACGAGGCCCTGCGTACGATGATCGAGGTTGCTCGCGTGCGCCAAGTAGCGCTTGTAGAGGTCCGCGGCGTCCTTCGCTCGCCCGGCGTTCTGGTGGGCGCGTCCCATCTCGAGCACGACGGCGTCCGCCTCCGCCGTCGTGCCGAACGCGGCCAAGTATTTGTTGCCGTCGAGCACCGCGTGGTCGTGCTCGCCCGCCGCCTCGCGCAGAAACACGGCGTTGTACGCGGCGTCTTTCTCGTGCTCGTACTTCGCGTAGTTCGGGTGTTCTCGATCGCCCAGACCCGCCATTTGCTCGGCGATGTCCGCCGCTTTCCCGAGCAGCCCCATCGCCTGGAGCGTCGTCGTCGCGATCCAGGCGCCGAACGGCGACTCCGGCTTGTCGCGATACATGGGGCCCATGGCGAGCTTCGCCGCTTCTTGAAGGGTCTTCGCGTCCCCGGCGAGCTTCGCTTCTTGTTCGGCGTTGACACAGGCTTGGGCGGCGCGCGCATCCCTCGGAAACTCGTTGGCGGCGCGCAAGTACGCGGCGGCTGCGGCCGCGTGGTCTCCAGCCGCGGCCTGCTGTTCGCCTTGTTTGAAGACGGCCTGCACGATGAGCGCGTCGAGCCGCTCCTGCTGTTTGGTCGCGGCGAACGTGGGCAGGGCCTTCAGCCGCCGCGCCCACGTCTCGATGTTCTCGTAGTTCTTCGCTCGGCTGAACGACTCGAGGATGCTGTCGCCGGCTTCGCGCGCCTGCTCGCTGCTCGGGAACTTCTCGAGGAGCATTCCCCAAATCTTGACTGCCGAGTCGTAATTGCCCCGATCGAAGAAGTACTTGCCCTGGCGGAAAAACATCGGCGGAAGCTGGGGATCGCGGGGATAGAATTGGGCATACAGATCGAGCGCCTCCGCGTACGCCTTGTCCGCCTCAGTCTCGGCTTTGACGTCGCGCTTCGCGTCCATCTCCCGCGAGAGCGCGACGAGCGCGTTGTAGAGTGCGTCGTGGCGCATGGTGGCGAGTGGTCCGCTCACCTCCTTCGAAGGGATCGTCTTGGCGGCCGTCAGGTAGTGCGCGGCGGCGTCGAGGTTGCGCCCGAGTCGAAAGAAATCGATTTCGCCCAGATGGAAATGAACTTCGTAGGCCTTCGGCTCCTGCCCGAACTTCGACAGATACACGCCGTAGAGCCCGGCCGCCCCCTCGAACTCCGCTCGGCTCGTCTTGTCCCGCTGCGCCTTGGCGTGGAGCGCGGTCCCGTCTTCGCGCAGCGTCTTTTCGATGGCCGCCGACGTCGCAGCGACGTTCGCGGCGTCCCCCTGTGCGCGCGACCAAGGGCCCCCCGGCGTATACTCGGCGAGCGCACGCTCGAAGGTCGATTGAAGGCGCGGCCAGTCTTCGACCGCGCCGTAGCCAGCCGCGATCTGCAAGACCCAGCGGCCGGCGTCCGGGCTGGTCGGCTCGAGCTTGAGCAGGAGCTCGTACGCCTCGATCCCGCGCTCGTAGTGGGCCTGATCGTAAAACTGCTCGGCGAGAGCGCGGACGATCTTGCCGCTGAAGCGTTCGCCGCCGATCTTCGAGAGAAAGTTGTAGAGGTCTTGCGCGGTGTTCTTTTCGTCCTCGGTAAAGACTTCGACGATGTACTTCAGGGCTTCCCCTTGAAGCTCGTCGAGCTGCCGGCGCTCCGCCGCGTTCGCTTTCCGTGCGCCTCCGCCCTGGTTGGTCGCCGCGAACACGCCCACGAAGCGCAGCGCCGCCTCGTCGTTGCTGCCCAGGCGCCAGTAGCACCAGGCGCTCTTGAAGAGCGCCAGCCCGTAGAGCGCCGGATCGATTTGTGCTTTGAAGGAGAGGACTTTCTCGTACTCGGCGAGGGCACCCGCGTAGTCGAATTTGCCATTGAAGATCGACTCGGCCTTGGCCATGTGCGCGTCGGGGACGAAGCGCGATTGCGGATAGTCGCGCAAGATGCCCTCGAAGCGGTCGCGCGCCTCGTCCTCTTTGCCTTGTTCGAATGCGAGGAAGCCGTCGACGTAGAGCGCGAGGTCGTACTCCTCGAACCATCGGTAGTCGCGCAAGACGCGGCTGAACTGCTCGCGCGCAACCCGATAGTCGAGCTCCGGGGCGGGACCCCGTTGGTCGACGGGCCTATTTTCCCAGGCTTGAAAGCTCGAGACGAACCGGTCGCGCTCGGCCTCCCATTGGAGCTCGCCGAGGCGGACGAGTGCCTCGGGCATCTCGTGCGATTCGCGCGGCGCTTCGGCGACGAACTTTGTGAGCAGATCGATCGCCTCGCCGCGCAGCTTCTTCGCCTGGGCCACGTCCGCGTCGACGCGCGCGTCGAGGCGCGACTGGAGCCGCTGCCGGAGCGCCTCGGGGACTTTCGGACCGCGAATGGCGGGTTCTCCGCTGGAGCCGGAGCCGTGCACGAGTCCACGCCCGGAGCCGGTCGGCCGGGGTCGGGGGTCCGCACTGATGCTCCGCTCGGCGGCGGGCTTGATCGGGTCCGCGGCGGGCTTCGCTTCGGCGGCCGCGCGTGCCTGGAGCGCCGGCCCCGCTCCCGCCCTCGACCCGACGAAGGTCATGGCGATCAGCGCACTCACCCCCGCCAGCACGCGAAACCGCATCGTCCAAGATTCTACGCGCTGTCTCGTCGAAGCGGGAGACGACTCGTCTCGCGCCTGGCGACTCGACGGGAGTGTGGAAGCGCCACCTACAGCGGAGATGCCGTCCGCGCAGGGCTCGCTCGTCCGACACCGGACCTCGGTCACGGCCGATTGAGGCTCGCCGCTCGACGAGTGACGTTCACGGAGCAGCGCGTGAAGGCCGCTATCGCACCACGCAGTCTCGGGACTCGACGACCGCGACTTCGTATGCGACGACCGAACCTCGAGCCTCGACGACTGAGCCTCGGGACTCGACGACTGAGCCTCACGACTCGACGACCGAGCCTCGCGACTCGATGATCCAACGTCGCTCGTTCGAGAACGTGCGACGGTCTCGGTCGAGAAAGGCCCGGCGTTCCACGAGTAAGCCTCACTCGTCACGGAGCGAGCATCACTCGTCGCCGACCGCCGCTCGTCTCTACTTCACTTCGCTCCCCGTGTATTCGTCCGGCCAGTCGTCCCCCTCGAACGGCCAGTACTCTTCGTTGTCTTCCAGATAGTGCGCGGCATCGAGCGAATCGACGGCGTCCTGCGGCAAGTAACCGAGACGAATCGCCTCCACCTCCACTTCGAGCGCCCTCTTTCGCCCGAGCACCGTCTCGATTCGGCCCAAACTCGCCCGACGAAGAAGCCGCGACAGCCGCAGATCGAGCCGCGCGAGGGCGTCTTTCACGAGCGCGGTCTCCGCGTCGATCAGCGCCTTGCGGCCCGTCGCGAGTCGCGCGTGCAGCGCCGCGCCCTTCTGCGCGTCCGCGCGCAACAAGTCGGGCAAGTCCGCGCCTGGAGCCCCTTGGTCGGGAGAGCCGCCGGGGGACAAGCGGTCGGCTGGCGCCAGCCGCGCCTGCAGTGCGAAGAGCTCGCGGCGGAGTCCCGCCACGCCATCGACGTGCACGGCGGCCGACTCAAGCTCCGCGATCTGATGCTCGAGGCCCGCGACGGCGAGGCGCGCCTCCTCTGCACGCTGGACTTCGTCCGACGCGAGCTCCGCCGTCGGGCGAACACCTCCGTTCGTCGCAATGGCACGCTGCATGTCCCCGATCGCAGCCATCGCGTGAACGAGCCCCGATGCTTCTCGCTCGAGCACCGCGCGCCGGCGCAACACGCGGTCGTAACCCGGATCGACCCGCACGAGCGCGGCGACGGCGCGGATCACTTCGGGGCTCGCCCCGGCCACTTCGGCCCCGGCCGCGTCCGTGCCCGTGTGAATCGTCGCGAGGAGCCGCTGCATCGCGACTTCGCTTCCGCCGATGCGCCGGGCGGCGTCGCGCACGGGTCCGTAGCGGGCGAGGAACTCCAAGAGCTTCTTGTCCGCTTCCACGAACCGGCAGCGCGCGAGGTCGACCCACGCGCCGAGCACCCACGCCTCGTCTTCGTACCGGTGGTGGATCGCCAAGCCTGCGAGCTCGGTCAGAAGATCGCGCGCCCCGTCGTAGTCTTTCTTTTCGTATCGCGTCGTCGCCGCCTCGTAGAGCGCCTCCGCCAGCCGATCGCTGTCGCTCGGCACCAAGTAGTAATAGTAGCGGGCGTCGTCATTGCGCCCTTGCTCGTGTGCGATGCGACCCAGGCCAAGGCGCGCGAGGTCGCGCACCGCGAAGAACTTCTCGTCGGCCAGGACGGGCGTCGTCGTCGCGCTCCGTTTCGGATCGGCGACTTTGCAGAGCAAGTTTTCGCCGTCCTTGAAGTTTCCCTTCTCCACCTGAATCAATCCCGACAAGTACGTCGCCTGCGCCCAGAAGCGACAGCGCTGCGTCACGCGCGCGTAGGCGACGAGCGCCCCTTCGCGATCGCCGCTTAGCTCTTTGGCCCGGCCGTTCATGTACGCGACTTCGCCGCGGACTTCTTCGGGCGCCGACGGCGGAACACTCGCCAGGTCCCCCGACACGATCGCAAACTCACCGCTCTCGAGCGCCACGTCCACGAGCCGTCGCACGGCGCGGCGAGCCCAGGTGGCCGCGCCGTCCCACGCCCCCTTGGTCTCGAGCACCTTCCGGAAATAGGCGCGCGCCGGCTCGTCGATCCCCGCGACGGCCAGCGCGTCGCCCAGGCGAAAGACCCCCGCTCGCCCGACCTCCGAATCGGCGAACGATTCGAACTGCGGGTGTTCGACCAGCTCCGCGAGGCGTGCGATGGCCTCGTCGACGCGCCCGGCGAACATGAGCTGCTCGCCTTCGGCGACCCGTGTCGAGACGATCTCCAGCAGGAGGTCCTGTTGCCCGAGGCGGCGTGCGAGGAGCGCAGCGTGGTAAGCGCGGAGGGCCGAATCGAAGATGTCGGTCAGATCCTTCTTGTCGGGAGGGGCAGGCGCGGCGGGCGCTTGCGGGGGATCGCCGGACGAGGGGGATTGCGGCGGCTGCGCGCCGACGACGCGGGTCGCGAGCGAGATCACCGCGAACGCTGCCAGACCGCGCGCGAGCATCGTTCACCTGCCTTGCGCGGGCGACTGAGCCTTGGCCTCGGCTCGCACGCGGAGATCGTACGTTCCCTTCCGTTCGCGGGCGAAGTCGCTTCCCATCGTCGACTCGTCCGACACCCGCACTTCGAGCGAGAGCCGGCCGTCTGCCGGAACGTCGACGATGAAACGCGAGCGCTGCGACGAGCGGAACGCGTCGTTTCGATCGTCGCGGCGCTCGACGTCGACGGTCACGGCGTGATGGCCGGGTGCGACCGCATGGTCGTAGACGAGCGTCGCGTCTTCCGCGCGGAAGGAGGCGGGCGAGGTGTAGACGGTACCGTCGTCGAGACCGACGCTGAGCGCCGCGATTCGACCATGGTCGCCGCTCGTTTCGAGCGAGATAGCCAGACGAGAGTGAAAGAGCGTGTCGCTCACGGCCGCGGCCCGCGCCCGGAGCGACGCGACGTCTGCGAGGAGTCGGTCGTAATCGATCGACGCGGGAGCCAGGACCGAATCGGCGAACTCGTTCGGGGCAGGGTTGAGCGGCGAGAGCCTCGCGCCTCCATCGCCGACGTCCGCCGGCGGCGGCGGGGGGGGAGGCGCGGCGGCGCTATCAGCCGGCGGAGCGACGGCGACCGGGGCGCTCGCGGAGGCCGGAGGCGCGGTCGCGATCGGACCGCTCTTCTTTCGGGCGCCGCGTGGCTGCGCGAGCGCGACGCTCCCGAGAACGAGCGCCGCCGCCAAGGCTCCCAGTGCGATGAAGCTGGCCCGCATATGTCGATGGTGCCCGTAACGCTCCTCGCAGCCAAGCGGGATGCGCTCAACCCCCGAAGGGAAGGAACACACTGGCACCCAGGGTAACCAGCACGTCGTTGGCGAGGTGTTCGTCGCCGACGAGCACTTCGCGCAGCAGGTGATCGCGCACGTCGAAGCGCACGGCAAACCACTTGCCGAAATAGAGCTTGGCGCCGACCCCCGCGCTGGCCGTCACGCCCCGCGACGTCGAGTCGTCGGTCACGCCCGCGCCGAAGGCGACGTTGAAGTCGAAGCGGCTGATCCCGTCGCCCATCCAGCGAAGCTTACCGTACGCGAACGACCAAATGAGGTGTCCGAAATAGAGTGTCCCGGGCTTGTCGGTGCGGTCGAGCACCATGATTTGTGGATATCGCCGTTCGTAGGCATCGGTCACCGCGCTGTAGAAACGCGTGAAGGCGACGCTGGCTTCGAGCGCCAGGTCTTCGCTGAAGTGGAACGTGTACGCGCCGCCGGCGGTCGCGGCGGGCGGGGCGAGGTGCGGGGGGGGGGGGGGCCCCGGGGGGCGGGACGGGGGGGGGGAGGGGGGGGTGTAGGGGGGGGGGGG
>CAZVPE010000100.1:0-18861 GCA_964628155.1 uncultured Polyangiaceae bacterium
CTGCGGCCGCCGAGAGCGACGGCCCGTACGACCCTTTCGCGGAGCTCAGCGATGCCTCTTGCGCCTGTCGCTGTCTGAAGAGAGACGCCAGCTCGGGCCGGGTGGCCAGCGCCTTTTCGACGAGCTTCTCGAGCGGCTGGTCCTCTTCTTCGACGCGAGCGAGCTCTTCGTCGCCGACGTCGTAGTCGGTCCCCGCGGCGAGCCCCGCCGCCTGATTGAGCTGCGCCTTCGCCGTCTCGTAGTTGTTCTGCGCGGTGATGAGCTGCACTTGCGCGTTGGCCACCGCTGCTCGCTGCTGGGCGAGCGCGATCGGCGGTTGCGTCCCGACGGCGACGTAGGCCTGCACTTGGGTCAGGTGTCGATTCTGATCGTCGAGCGTTTCGCGTGCGACGTCGACCAACTCCTTCATCGCCCGCGCGTTGAAATACGTGCGCCGGACACCGGCGACGACTTGGAGCCGCGTCGTCTGTTCCTGTAGCCGCTGCGCCTCGACCGTCGAACGAGCGGACTTGTAGCGCTCGTAGGTCTGGCCGAAATCGTACACCAGCTGCGCCGCCGTCACGCCGAAGTTCCAATAGTCGAACGATCTCCCGAGGTCCCACCCCGGCGTCGAGACCGTCGTGCTGCCCGGGATGACGCCCGGGCGAGAGACGTAATTCCCCGTTTCGCGCGTGTACGAAGCGGTCGCGGTCACCTGCGGCAAGAGCGGCGCGCGAGCCTGGTCGGCCTGTCCCGCGGCGATGTTGGTGGCGGCGCGCGCGACGAGGATCTGCGGCTGGAGTTCGAGCGCCGACCGCTCGACTTCCGGCAGTTTGACCACGCGCACGGGCTGGGCCGCCGCGCTCTCCTGCGCGTATGCCGGAGGACACGCCGAGATGGCGAGGAACGCTCCAAGCACGGGGAGCGTGAGCGCAAAAGCAGGTCTCGGCATCGTCTCTTCCAGGGTAAAGGATGCCGCGTTGGCTTATCGCGCTTCTCGGCAAATGACGAGCCGTGGATTTCGACCGACGAGGCGCGCACACCTTCCGACCGGTGGCAAGGCGCGAGGACGGCGTTCAAGGTACGGTTCCGAGAACATGTCCGCGTCCACGGCTTCCCGCTTTGCGTCCATCTCCGATGCGGCGGCCGAGGCCGGCACCGAGCCTCGAGCGGGCGCCGATCGTGAATCGGCGATCCCGCAGCTTCGGTCCCGACGCGCCCTCGGGATCTCGGTCGTGTGCGGAGTCCTCCTCCTCCAACTGGCGACCGAGGTCGTTACCGGCCGCGACAGCGCGCGCATCTTGGCTCGAATCGCCTTCATGGCCCTCGAGCTGCCCATGCTCATGCTTGCCCTGTCGTCCGCCTTCGTTTGGTCGATCCACCGGCGAATTACGGCGGTACGGGGTCTCGTCACGGGCATTGCCATCGCCACGGCGATCGGAGGAGCGTTCGGGTTGCTCTACGGATTTGCGGCTCAGCACCTGCCCGCCCTTCGTTTCCACAATCCGGGGGGCGCCAGCTTCGCCCGATCGACGCTCTTTGGCATTCTCAACGCGCAGCTCTACTTCGGCGTGTGGGCGCTGGCGTTCGTCTATCCGTTCGCGGTCGAGAGCGCCCGGGTTCGAGCTCTCGAAGCCCAGCAGCTGCGCAGCCGCAACGAAGTGGCGCGTCTTCGCGCGCACCTCGAGCCGCATTTCCTGCTCAATACGCTGAACGCCATCGGGGGCCTGGTGACCGAAGAGCCGCGCGAGGCCCGCCGCCTTCTCGTTTGCCTCGGCGACCTGCTGCGCGACGCTCTTCAGGACCAGGGCGAGCTCCAGTCGCTCGACGCCCAAATCGCATGGTTGCGGCGGTACGCCGAGATTCTCGAAGCGCGGCACCGGGGCCTCCTCCAGTTTCGGTGGGACCTCGCGCCGGACTGCGGGTCGGCTCTCCTCCCGCGCCTCTTGCTCCAGCCGCTCGTCGAAAACGCGGTCAAACATGGAGCGCTGCGCCGAGGCGACCGCGCGGGGGAAGTCGTCGTGCGGACCTCCATGAAAGACGACGGGACGCTCGTCTGCGTCGTCGAAGACAACGGCCCCGGCGTCCCCGACGCCGAGGTGAGGGCGGGCGCGTTCGGTCTGCAATCCGTGAGGCGCCGACTCGAGCTCGAAACGCCGCAGCCGTCCTCGCTCCGTCTCGAGTCTTCCAGCGAAGGCACGCGATCGATCGTCGAAATCGCACGATCTGCGAAAGGTGCATGAATGCCGACGACTGCGGCCGTTCCGCTACGTGCCCTCGTGGTCGAGGACGAGTGGCCCGCGCGAAACTACCTGGTCGAGCTTCTGGAGTCTTCGGGACTCGCCGAGGTCGTCGGCGCGGTCGGGAGCATCGACGAGGCGAGGCAGGCGCTCGGGAGCGACCTACCGGGTGTGCGGGTCGACGTCGCGTTCGTCGACGTCCAGCTCGTTGGAGCCAAGAGCGGGGAAACCGGACTGACCGTGGTGCGGTCGATGGCAGGCGAGGAGGGCGCCCCGATGTTCGTTCTCGCCACGGCGTACGACCAGCACGCCCTCGAGGCGTTCGAGCTCGGCGTGGTCGATTACCTGCTCAAGCCGTTCAGTGAGGAGCGCGTGGTGCAGTGCTTGAAGCGCCTGGGCCCGCGCCGCTCTCGGATGAGCGCCTCTGCGATCGCCCCCCCGCGCATCGTCGCTCGACGAAAGCGCAGTCTGGTCTTCCTCGAGCCCCAGGAAATATGGGCCTTCGAGGCGGCCGATCGCCTGACGTTCGTGCACACGCTACACGGCACGTTCGACATCGACCTCTCGCTGGCGGCGGTCGAGAGCTCGTTCGGGCGGGCGTTCGTGCGCGTTCACCGCAATTGGCTCGTCAACGGAACGCACATCAAAGAGTTCGAACGCGACGGGCACGAAACGAAGCTGTTCGTCGGGTCGGGTGTGGCCGACGCCGGGAGGGGGGTGCACGTTCCGGTAGCCCGCGAGCGCGCCGGCGCGATCCGCGAGATGCTTCTGATGAATGCGACCGGGCTGAGAAGGCCGTAGAAGCCCGAGCAAGGCCGTCGTTGACGTTGGACGTTACGTGGACGTGGACGTGGACGGAAGGGCAACAAGGCGCGCCCATGGGTCAGTTTTCAGCGGCTCGACGTGTACCGGTGCGCCGTTCAATTCCTGGCTCCGCATTATGTTGGATTAGACAATGTCGTCCCCCTCGACTCGCCATCTGCGCTCGGCCGCTTCTTTCAGCCTGGGAAGGATCGCGAGGCGAACGAGGATGATGCCGGGCGACAGGAGCGACCAGTAGATGCGAAATTTCCTGCGTGCGCCGGCGTCGGTCGCGGTGGCGCGTGTCTCGGTGCCGAAGATCGAGCCTCCGGACCGCGCCGGCGTGGCCCGGAGCGTCCATGCGATCTTCACGCAGTCGGGCTCGGCGAACGCCGCGAACTGGTCGGGCGGCAGCGCCCGGAACACCGGGTTGGCCTCCCAGGGCTTCGTCACCCCGCCCATGACGATCTCGCGGCCTGGACTCTCGGCGAGAACGCCCCAGCCGATCGCTTTCATCGCCTCGACGAGGCCCTTCGGGCGCCTCGCCGCATCGGGCTTGCTGCCCAAGATCAGCTCGCGAGCCCTGAAGATCGCTCGAACGATCGGCGAGTCGTCGAGCTCTATCTCTCTCGCAGCGGCGAGCGTCACGTCGGCAGGTGCCGCAAGGGCTATCTCCTGGAGCTCGCGCACGTCATAAACGCGCATGAAGTCGTCGAGTAACGCATCCTTTGCGTCTTCACGAACGCGTCGAGGATGCCCATAGCGAAGCCAGGTGTTCGCCGAATGCGCCGCGTACGCGGCGCCGAGCAGGCCGGCTCCCGTGGTGAGCCACTTGGTGAGGGGGTTCATGGCGATCTCCTGTCCGCGGGGGCTGTAGGGCAGCATCGCGCGTGCCAGCCGCGTCGAGGGGGAGCAGCTCCGTTATCGCGAGCCCGAAGACACCCCTCTCCGCTTGCGGACCGCTTGCGGAGAGGGGCCGGGGGTGAGGTTCTCTGGTGCCGCGATGGGACGAATGATGAGGACGACGGACGCGCTACACGCATGCGCTGGATCATGACTGGATTGGCGATAGGCTAACGGCCAATCGAAATGCGGGCTCGGCGACCCATCCCGCGACCACCGCTCGCTTCTGCCTTTGCGGTGTTCATCATCCTGGGCGCGGTCGGATTTCTTCCTCTCTTCGGCGGTCCGGGGTACGAGCACGCGCTCGCGAGCGGTCTCGTCGTACCCGCTGCGGCGGCGATCGCGACCGCGCTCGACCTGTCCGCCTCGGATCTGGCCCCGTTCGCGGGCATCGCCCGCGGGATCGCGTGGGGCGTAGCACTCGCGTTGGTCGCGTTCGCGACCGCGCTGCTCCACGGCCTGCGCGTCGGCCTATGCGACTTTTCCGGAGGGGCCGTTTTCTACGCGCTCACGGCGGGTTGTGGCGCGATTTTGGGCGGAACATGGGGCGCCGTCGTCGGCGAAATCTGTCGCGGCAAACCGAGAAGGCGGACCGCTTGTGTGCTGCTCGCGCTCGCGGGTCCCGTCGGCGGCATCGTCCTCAGTGTCGCGCGGTTCGTGAGCTCGCCGATGATCTTCGCGTTCGACCCATTCTTCGGATTCTTCAGCGGAACGCTGTACGACACGATCGTCGACGTCCGCACCGAACTCTGGACCTATCGCGCGGGATCTCTGACGACCGTTGCGGGCCTCGCCCTCGTGGCTTCCGTCTTCTCGCGCACCCCGTCCGGGACGCTCGCGCTGCGCCCTCTTCGCGGCGATTGGGCCGCCGCGGGCCGGCTGCTCCTCGGTCTTGCCGCACTGGCCGGCAGCGTCGCCGTCGCGGCCAACGGCCCCGAGCTCGGACATTGGCAAACCGTCGGTTCGATCGCGCGCTCGCTCGGTGGCCGGGCAGCGGGGCCGCACTGCGACGTTCTCTATCCCGATTCACTGCTCGAAGAGCAGGTCGCGCTGCTCGTGCGAGACTGTGAAGAAGAGCTATCGGCCGACGAGAAGCGGCTCGGCGCCCGCCTCGGCGGACGGCTCACCGAGTTCGTATTCCGCGACGTGAACGAAAAGCGGCGGCTGATGGGCGCCGCGCAGACTTCCATCGCCAAGCCGTGGAGGCGCGAAGTCTACGTGCAGCTGGCCGGCTACCCGCACCCAATCCTTGGCCACGAGATCGCGCACGTCGTCGCGGGCAGTTTCGGTCGCGGGCCTTTTCGTATCGCCGGGAGCGCGGGCGGGCTCTGGCCGAACCCCGGCCTCATCGAGGGCGTGGCCGTCGCCGCCGCGCCCGACGACGAGGAGCTGACCGACGCGCAATGGGCCCGCGCGATGCTCGATCTCGGGATTTTGCCGCCCATCTCGCAGCTCTTTTCGTTCGGCTTCCTCGGCGAAAACGCCGCCAAGAGCTACACCATCGCCGGCGCCTTCGTCACTTGGGTGCTCGACCGCTGGGGCTCGTCGGTCGTGCGCGCCTGGTATGGCGGCGCGTCGATCGAAGCGCTGTCCGCGCAGAGCTGGGAGGCGCTGGACGACCAGTTCCGGCAATCGCTGCGGAGCTTGCCGATGCCCCCCGAGGCGCTCGCCTACGCGCGGGCGAGGTTCGAGCGTCCGAGCGTCTGGGTGCGCAAGTGTCCGCACGTGGTCGACGCGCTGAACCGCGACGGCGACCGTTGCCGTGACGACCATCGACTTGCTCGGGCCATCGAGGCGTATGACCGGGTCCTCTCCCGCGATGCCAACGACTGGCACGCGCGCTTCGAGCTGGCTCGAATCGACGTGTGGTACGGCGACAACGCCCGGGGCAGGGACGAGCTCACCAGAATGGAAGAGGACGAGCGGGCGCCCAGGACCTGGCGCGACCGCGCCCAAGAGCTGCTTGCGGACGACGACCTGGCGCGCGGCGCGACCCGACGGGCAGCGGGTTCCTACCGCGCACTCGCGTCGCACACGCTCGACGAGGACTCGGCCCGCACGCTCGAGGTCAAGGCGCAGAGCACATCGAATCCTTCGGCGCGCCGGGCCATCGTCGACCTGCTGGTCGGTACGCCGGGCCGGACGGTCGACCCCTGGCTGGGCGCGCTTTCGCTCGCGGTATGGGCGGAGGCCGATCACGACCCGCTCGCCGCGTACCTCATCGGAAAAAACCTCGCCCTTCACGGCGAGTACGCCCGCGCCGCCGCGTCGCTGGACAGCGCCTTCGAGGCGGGAGTCCCGACGCCCTCGGTCGGACGGGAGCTCTTGCGGCAGCGGGCGGTCTGCGCCTGCGCGCTCCAGGATTCGAACGCGATCGAGCGCGTTCGAGCGCGCGTTCAATCCGACGCGTCGCCGTTCGCGAAAAGCGCGGGTGGGGGCCGAAAGCAGTCGGTTCTCGCGCTCCTCGCGCGCTGCTCGGCGACGCCGGCCCCCGGTCCCTCCGCTCGTTGAGCGGCTTGGATGGTGAGGTCGGCCTACTTGGCGGCCTTCTTCTCTTTCTTCTTCTTCTGCTTTTCCTTCGTCGAGAGCTTCGGCTTGTTGTCTTTCTTCCCTTTTTCGATTCCCTTGGCCATGGTGTCTCCCTTTAGCGTCCGAGAGTACGGGGGCGCGCGCCTGCGGTCGAGAAATCGCCGCACTTTCGCGTGAGGAGCGCTACCTCGCCTCGAACTTCGCCGTCTCTTTGCTGATGCGGTAGCGGTTGCTGCAACTCTCGCCTTTCTTGGGCTTCCACTTCTTGTCGGCGACGAACTGCCCGTCCTTGCAAAGGACTTGCTTGCCCTCGGTCGAGCAAGACGGGGCCATCTCCTCGTCGCACGCCTCGCCCTCACGCACGATGCTCTTGTCGCAGCGGGCGCTGTAGTTCCCGGGCAGCTCGCAGCCGAGCGGACCGAGGCACTGGAGACGGGTCTTGAAGTGCCCGCCGATACACACGAGGACGTTCTTGCGTGTCGTATCGCAGGCGCCGGTTCCTTCTTCTTGGCACTCTTCGCCCTCGAGCGCGACCGATCGGTCGCACCCGACGCCGCCGCCGGGGAGCGTCTGGCACGCGCGGTCGCCGTGGCAGGTGCGGCGAACGGCAAGCTTCCCGTCGACGCAGGAAAGCTCCGTTTTCTGCGCCCCGTCGCAGACGATGGAATCGGGGCGGCACACGTCCCCCACCTCGCCCTTCGGGGTGCACTTCGGGTTGTTGTCGGCGTCGAGCGCGCAGCTGCCGCGACAGCTCCATTCGACGGCGTACTTCGACTCCCGGCATCGGAGTTCGAACTTGCCATCGTTGCTGCACGCCCGCGCGCCCTCGTGCGCGCAGCCGTCGCCCACGTCGGCTTTCGTGTTGTCGCAAACGAGCGACTTGCCGTCGTCGTTGCACCCGTCTTTTCCCTTGCACGTTTCGATCACGTACTTCTTGTTGATGCACACGGCGTGCGACGCCTTGTCGATGCAGCTACCGGGAGTGTCCGTGCACTCTTGCCCGGCTTTCGGTCGGCATGAGCCGAGCAGCGCGACGAGCGAGACGAGCGAAACGAAGCGGACGGCGGAGACCGCGGCCAAGGCAAAGTATCGAGGGCGTGACGGCACGGCCGGCAATCCTAGACGAAAGCAGCCGTGTGCTCTACATCGAGTGCACTCTGACCCGCAGCCCGGAATCCCTGACCTCCCGCGCGCGCGGTCTCGGGGTCGTCGACGCGTCCCTCTTGGTCGTGGGCAGCATCGTCGGCGCGGGCATTTTTCTCGTCAGCCCCTTCGTAGCCCAGCAGGTGCACTCGCCGGCCGCGTTCCTCGGCACATGGCTGATCGGCGGCGCGGTCGCGCTCGCGGGGGCGCTTAGCAACGGCGAACTCGGCGGGCTCTTTCCACGTTCCGGCGGCGAGTACGTCTACTTGCGGGAGGCCTACGGACCGGCGTTCGGCTTTCTCAGCGGCTGGATGAGTTTTTGGATCGGCTTTCCCGGCTCGATCGCCGCGCTCGCGTCCGGATTCGGCGCCACGATCGCGCCGATGCTCGGCCTGACCGCCGCCCGCGCGCCCGTCGCGATCGGCGCGGTCGCCATCGCTGGACTCACGTGGATCAACGCGCTCGGGCTGCGCCCGGGGAAATGGACCCAGAACATCCTTTCGGCCGCCAAGCTCGCGGCGTTCGGGGGCCTGCTCACGCTCGGTCTCTTCATGCGTCACCGCGGCGTGCCCACCGGTCTCTCGCCGTTCTTCGCGGCGGGCGACACGGCGGGCGGGGTCGGCATGGCGCTCGTCCCCGTGATGTTCGCGTACAGCGGATGGAACGCCGCGACCTACGTGTCCGGGGAGATGCGCGATCCAGGGCGCTCGCTCGGGCGTGCGCTCGCCGTCGGGACTTTGCTTTGCGTCGTTCTCTACCTGCTGGTCAACACAGTCTACTTGCGCGCGATGCCGCTCGAGGCGCTCGCGCACACCGAGGAGCCGGCGCGTCTGGCCGCGGAGAGGCTGGGCGGTAGCGCCGTCGCATCGGTTCTCTCGCCCCTCGTCGCGGTGTGCGTGCTGAGCTCGATGCAGGCGTCGGTGCTCGTAGGGCCGCGGATTTATCGGGCCATGGCCGTCGACGGCCTCTTTTTTGCGCCCGTCGGCCGACTGGATCCCAAGACCCAGGTACCGCTCGTCGCCCTCTTGCTTCAATCGGTGGTCGCGCTCGTTTTGCTCGCGAGCGGCAGTTTCGACCAGCTCCTCCGCTTTGCCACGTTCGCGATCGTGGCGTTCTCCACGCTGACGGTCGCCGCCGTCGTCGTCTTGCGGTGGCGCCGCCCGGGCGCGGAGCGGGCGTTCCGAGTGCCCGGCGGCGTTCTTCTTCCTTTTCTGTTCGTCGGCGCGAATGTATGGGTGCTTTGGAGCGTACTCATCGGGGGTGCGAACGAGGCCCGCATCGGGCTCTTCATCGTGGCCACCGGTGTTCCGGCGTACATGGCGTTCCGATCGCTCGGGCGATCCAAGGAGACTTCCGGATGACCCTTCGTTGGCCCGCGCTGCTCGTCCTGCTCGCGTCGTCCTGCGCGCGTGCGCCGGCTCCCGCCGCGAGCGGCACCGCGTCCGAAGTGTCCGCGAACGCGGCGGCTGCGACTGCGGCGGAGGCCTCGTCGGTCCTCGTCGCGGCTCCCGATGCCGCCGATCCCGCGGCGTCGTATGACGCGCCGTCCGGTAGCGCCGACCTTTCGACCTCTGCGGGGGACGCCGGCGTCGCGTCCAGGGCCGCGGCCGCCGAGCCACAGATCGAGGGCAGGGACTTCGGCGCGGAGGCTCGAACGCTCTTCCGCGTCGCGGCGTGCGGTTCGACGGGCGACGTGCCGGCGCGCTTCGATCCGGCCGTCGTGGCTCGGCACTGCGAAGCGCTGGGGCGCGCCTACGGCGAGTACCAAAAGAGCTGGGTCGACTTGGCAAAGCCATTCATCGCGTCGCTCCGGCCGAAAGACCTGCCGAGCGTGGTCGTGTACCCGTTCGGCGGCGGCGACCTGGCCAGCGCCCTCGCGACGTTCCCCGCTGCGACGGAGATCACGACGATTTCGCTCGAGCCGGCCGGGGACATTCGCCCCATCGACACGCTGGCCTCCGACCGCTTGGCCCCCGAGCTTCAGACCCACCGCTCGCATCTCGAACGCCTGTTCGAGAAGGCCCATTCGCGCACCGACAACCTCGAAAAGGAATCGAAGACCGAGCTTCCCGGCGAGATACTCTTCGCCCTGGCCGCGCTCGCCGTCTCCGGCGACGAGCCGGTCGGCCTCCGCTATCTTCGGCTCCGTCCCGACGGATCGGTCGCGTACGTCACGCAGGGGGACATCGACGCCGCCAAGACGGTGGCCGACAGGCGGGCGCTCTTCGCGAATGCCGAGCTGCGGTTCCGGGCCTCGGGGTCGGACGGGCCAGTCCAGGTTTTCCGTCACATCAGCTTCAATCTCGACGACGCGCACCTCGGCGCCGACCCGAGCCTGCTCGCCCATCTCGGCGCGAAAGGCAAAGTCGCGGCAATGACCAAAGCGGCAAGCCACCTGCTCTGGAGCGAACACTTCTCCACCATGCGCTCCTGGCTCCTCGAGCACACCGATTGGATGATCTCCGATTCGACGGGCATTCCTCCGCGCTTCGCAAACCCCGCCGGATTCGCGCAGGACACCTACGGGGCCTTCCACGGTCCGGCGCCTTTCGGCTTGCTGGACGACCGTGACGCGACCGACATGAAGAAGCTCTTTACGTCGCAGCCTGCGCGCGATCTCCCGTTTCGGTACGGCTATCCGGACAGGGACGGGCACGGGCACCTGATCGTGACGAGGCGCCTGTAATCCCCCTGGTCCAGTACTCGACCCCGGCCGCCAGCCCGGTGACCGCGGCGGCCAACACCATCGGCCGCCGCGCGTCGGGCCAAACGAGTGCCGCCGCGATGGCCGCGGTCTGGAGGATCGTCGTCAGCTTGCCAGCCGGACTCGAGGGTATCGAAGCGCTCTTGCGAAGCAGCGTACCTCGGGTCGCAAGGACGACAGCGAGCCCAAACTGAGCAATCTCGCGGGTACCGAGGAGCACCAAGGCGGCCGGTGAGAGCCTCCCCGCCGCGACCAGGGCGATCGCGGCGGTGGCGAAGAAGATCTTGTCCGCCGTGGGGTCTACCAGTCGCCCGACCGAGGTTTCCTGATGGAGCCTGCGCGCCCAATATCCGTCGGCCACGTCCGTGAGCGCAGCGCAGCCGACCGTCGCGAGCGCCAGCCAGGGGGTGACTGTAGCCGAGCTCGAACGCACCTCGAACGCAAACAAGGCCGCGAGGGGCACCCTGGAAAGACTGAGGAGGTTCGGGGCAAGGACGATGTCGCGCCGGCGCGGCGGGGATGAAAGAAGCGCTGCCGTCATGGGATTGGCGGGAGGAGCAATGGCCATACCTGGGGCTTTTCGCGGGCGAGCTCGCCTGTTCCCGCGCGGGAAACCGAGCTCGGAAGCGAGGTCTCGGCCCGAAGGGGCTCGACTGAGGGAAACCAGAAAAAAGCATGGCGAAACGCCCCAGGGTGCTTAATGTAAGCCTCTCCGCGGGAAGGCCCGGGCCTTGGCGCGTGTTGTCCCCATGGTCCCCGAGCGACGCCACCAGCCTTCCAGGCATCCCACCCCACTGAAGATCGTGAACGCACCTAGCACAGCCCTCGTCCCCAGGCGGGTGGAACCCCGGCAAGAATCGCTGGAGCTCGAGCCCCTCGCCAGCACAGCCGCGAACGACGCCACGGTAGCTGCGCTCGCACCGCCACGCTCCCATCGGCGGCGAGTGCTTTCTCACGATGAGGAAGTCGAGCTCTCGCGCCGAATCGAGGCGGGCGAGTGCGGTGCGTTCCACGCTCTGCTCGGGACGCGCACGACCGTCGCATCGATCCGCGCCATCGCCGCGGAGCTTCGAGCGGGGCAAATCGCTCCGTCGGCGCTCCTACGCAACGCCGAGGAGGGTGCGGACGACGAAGCGCTCGCCGAGCGACTCGCGCGCCTTCTCGAGCGCGCCGCGAGCACCGCGACCGCACTCGGCCGCCCGGCGCCTGACGCCGCGACCAAAGAGCGCCGCCGCCGCCGTCGCGCGCGCATCGCGTCCGAGCTCGCCGACGCACGCTTCGAGCGCCACTTCTTCACCCGCCTCGCGCGCGATCTCCGCACCTCGGGCGCCGACGACCGCACGCGCCGCGCGTTCTCGCGCGGGCTTGCGGAGGCGTCGCGGGCGCTCCACGAATTCGTGGCCGCCAACTTTGGCCTGGTCGTGACCTACGCCCGTCGATTCATCGGGCAGGGCCTCGACATGCACGATCTCGTTCAGGAAGGCCAGCTGGGCCTCATCCGCGCGGTCGAGAAATTCGATTGGCGGCGCGGCCTGCGCTTCTCGACCTACGCCGCGTGGTGGGTCAGGCAGGCCATGGCGCGCGCGATCGCCGACCAAAGCCGCACGATTCGCGTTCCGGTTCACCTCTTGGAGAGCCGTCACAAGCTCGAGCGCGTGCGGCGGACCATGGCCCAGCAGGGCCAGCGCGAGCCCACCGACGAAGAGCTGGCCCGCGAGAGCGGGTTGCCTCTCGACAAAGTGCGGACGATCGTTGGACTGGTCCGCGAGCCCCTCCGACTCGAGGCGCCCCTCGGCGACGAAGGCGACGGCGGGCGACTGGTCGACCTGGTGGCCGATCCACGGTCCCCGGCTCCGGACGAGCAGCTCGCCCGCGAACGGATGCAGGAGCAAACCCGTGCCCTGCTCCACCTGCTGACGCCGCGCGAACAGCAGCTCTTGCGGCTGCGTTTCGGCATGGACGGCGGTCCCGGGCACACGCTCGAAGAAGTCGGAAAATCGTTCAACCTCTCGCGCGAGCGGGTACGCCAAATCGAGGCTGCCGCGCTGAAGAAGCTGCGCGCCGCCTCGGAAGAGCGGGAGCTCGGCTCCTACATCGGTCGCTGAGCGGCGGGCGATAGCCTAGCGCCCGCAAAACCTCACCCACGGCCCCCTTTCCGCTTGCGGGTGGGGGCCTTTCTGGCGCGCACGCGCTCCAAGAAGTCCGCGTCGACAACGTCCTGAGGACGCCCGACCGCACGCTTGTTGGCAATGAGGTCGGAGAGTTCGATGACCCGCAGCGGAACCCCATCGATCTCCGCGGCGACGGCATGGGCGACGAGACTGGCCGAATCGACGCCATCGATCGTGCGCAAGAAGTCGACGCGCAAGGGCGGCTGGCCCATGTAAACGATATCGTCCGGCGCCTGCCTGCGAACGGCTTCCACAACGACAGAGGGCGCGCCGAAACGTGCGAGTGCGTCCGCCGCACGCTCCAAGTTCGCGGCGCTCCCTTCCAGAACCAAGTCGATGTCCTTGGTGGCGCGCGGTCTGCCGTGAAAGGCGACCGCGTAGCCGCCGACGAGCACCCACTCAACTCCGCTTCGGGCGAACTCCGCCAACAGTTCTCTGAAGTCGGGGGGTAGGTCCATCTTTACCCATCATGGCGCGCATCTCGTCGATGAGCATGGTCACGCCGCGGATCCGCTCGCCGGCCGTCGCCGCCATCCAGAAGGCGAGATCGGCCTCTTCCATCTCGGAGAAACCGCGCGCGACTCCACCCGTCCACGTACTCTGTCGCTCGGCCGCCCGACGCGATTTCACCCTCGAAGAATAACACGTTTGCCTGCCGCCCGCCGCGGGCGTGGCATGAGGGCGTTTCCTACGCGAGCTCAGCACCTTTACATTCAGCCAGCGGAGGAGAACGCCCGCGGATGCCGGCTCAAAGAAATCCGCCCGGGGCCGCCCAGAACGGTCCATTGGACACAGTGCAAGAAAACTGGTCGCCCCGGTCGCCCGTCCAAACGAATGTTGCCTGCTGCAGTTGGGCGACGAACGCGCGACCGTCGGGATCGACTGCGGTGAAGACCGCTGTACCGTTCAGCGACGCCGAGAAGTGTTCGCCGGGGTACGCGGCAATGAGACCGCCGTCGCCGCTCGTGGAAGGCGGGGGAGCCTCGACGTTTGCAAACGGCACGATGACTGGCTGATTGAGCATCGCCGGCAGACTGGCCAAAGGGATGATGAAACTCAGGACTCCTAGGGGCGCGTCCGGGCTCTCTGCCAATTGGCATTCGAGCACGTTAAGTCCAGCCGGCGTCGCCGGATTGGCCAGATTTTGGCCGAGAAGGCACGGAAGCGCCAGTGAGACGGTCGGCGCGGCGCCGTCGCAAGTCATGACCAGTGCGGTGGGCAGGCCGCTCGCATCGAACGGTCCGACTCCGACGGACGCATCCGCCGCGTCGGCGACCGCACCATCCGAGGACGGCGCGGCATCGGTCGTGACGCAGGGAGACGGTGTCGCCTGCCCCTGCAACGCGCCGCCCGCCGTCGCCGCGTTGGTGCCGACATCGAGCTGTCCGGTGCATCCCCATGCGCCCCCCGCGACGCCGATCGCAAAAGTCCGCCAGATCCGGTTTTTCATAGGCATCTTCCGCACTGAGTGGCCCGCCCCGTCATCGATTATGAATCGAAGCGTCGGTCGCCGCCGTTAGGAGAGCCTCGACACGCGCGCGATGAGCTGTGTCGGGCGCGTCATGAAAGAGGCGCGTGGCCTCGGCGCGCGCATCGACGAGGCGACCGAGGCCAAGCAGAGCCTCGATGGCGATGACTTCGCGCTCTTGGGTGAGAGCGCCTCGGGGAAAACGGGCGGCGTCTTCATTCGCGAGCGCCAGCGCGAGCGCCGGGTTCGTCCGAAGCGCGCGCTCGGCCCTTCTCAGCAGATCCACCTCGGTCGGAGCCGGCGCGATCGCGACCGAAGGTGCGGTCCTATCGCGACGGTCCCCGGCGGCGATGACGCCTTCCGAGGCAGACGCCATTTGGCGATCGCTCGACGTGCTACCCCCGGGGGAGGGAGCCTGTGCGCGTGGCGTGAGAGATGCGTCCACGGGCGCGGCCGCGGCCGCCGGACCGGCCGCCGAGTTCGCCGTCGTACCGGACGACGCGCGGGCACCCTGACGATGCAGCAGCTCGCGGCTCGCCACGACGCCCGCCCCGGTGGCGGCAAGGATGGCCGTTACGGCCACGCCTATCTTCACGGCGACCGTCGCGAAACCGCCGGCAGCAGCGGCCGGAGCGGCGCCCAATCCGCCGGCCAGCGCTCCGAGGCCGGCCCCAATTGTCTTCAGGCGCCGAGCACCGGGAAGGTCGGCGCGCGCCGCCCGAAGCGCCGTTCGCAGTGCATCCGACGCCCGCGAGTCCGGGTCCGCCAAGCGGGGGGGGCTCTTCATAATGCCCCCGCTTTCTTCTCGAGACGGTGCGCCATCGATTCGACCTCGCGCCGCGCCGCGTGAAGCCGCGAGTACGCGGTTTGGAGCGGACACCCAACAGCAAGAGCCACCTCGGCCATCGAGAGCTCTTCGATCTCGTAGAGCACGAAGACCTCCCTCTTCTTATCGTCGATTCCGTCCAGAATGCAGTCGAGCCGCTCGCAGGCCTCGCGCAACGCGGCGCTGCGTTCCTGACTGGCATCGATCGCCGGCTCGCGGACGTCTGCGGCGGCGACTTCGCGGCGGCGACGCGCGCGCTTGCGGTGGTCGGCGGCCACACGAACACAGATGCCGTAGACCCAAGTGCGTACCGACGAGCGCTCCTCGAACTCGGCCAGCTTGCGGTGAACGGTCATGAAGACCTCTTGGCAGACGTCATCGACGTCGGCCTCCGCGACGCCGAGCCTGCGCAGAACGCGCCACGCGAAGGGCGCTTGGTCATGGAACACGTCGGCCACGCGCAGCGCGCAAGGGCCGTCGGTCGGCGCCTCGAGGGTCATCGCGCGATTTTTCGGAAACAAGGTTGGCTCGGGCTCCGCCGCCCCTGGTGTGTGGCCCCGATTGCCCGAGATTATGATGCAAAAACGCGCCCCATGACGCCAGGCGGCGGGCGCGATTCCGGTCACGGCACGACGACCGCCAGCCCGATCGTGCCCACACCGTTGACCAGCGGCCCGACATACAGTGTTTGCGAGGCGCCCGCCGAATCTTCGTACACGACGCGATTGCGAACGGGCGCCGCCCCCAACGTCGCACCGACGGTTACGGACAAGGGCGAAATAACGCGGACGAGCAGGGTGGCCATGCCCGCGAGATCGACGAAGGGCGAGGTGGCCGAATGCGATGTCCCAAAGCCCGTCCCGTCGGCGCCCAAGGAGCCCATCAACGCGCCCGCACAGAGCTCGAGGGATACACCATGCGCGTCTTCAAACGCGACCGGACAAAGGGCGAGTCCCGCGACGACGAGGGTCAAGCGGGTCGAACCGCTTCCTTCGGCGGCAAGCCGCTGCGGCCAGAAGGCATCGCCCAAAACCCGCAAGCGCCAAAACCGCGGCGGACGTAACGTGACGCCGACGCCCAGCCCAAATGCGGCCGACGGCAGGAGGCCGTAAGCGAGCTCCATCCGGGCATCGGCTTCTGCGCTCCATGGGTGGATCGCGGCGCCGGGCGCTGTCGAGTCGCCTTCTCGCGGCGACATCGTGCGATCTCCACTCGGTGGCGCCGGCACTGGCGCAGTGTGCGGAGTTGCGAGAAGCGATGCGACCGGGGCGGGCACACGTGCCGCGATCGGCGGCGGTGACCGCTTCATTGCGTCCGGATCGATCATCAGGGCCATGGCAAGCGCGACCGACTCGCGGAGCTCGGAGCAATCGGACTGTGAACTTTCGATTTCGCGACTACCGCGCTCCCCGCCGCCCGCGTCGCGCAGAACGATGAACGCCCGCCAAAACGGTGGAGAGTCCGTGCGCTCGACGCGACCCTCGATCGACAAGTCCGCTTGCGACGGTGAGACCAGAGCGTGCCGCCCCAGGTGGTCTTCGACGAGGCGAGAAAGAGCGATCGCTCCACCGCAAGCCTCGGCGCCGGGCAGTTGCACCCAGCTCAGCGACGACGTGGCGCTCTCGGCGTTGGCCGCCATCGCCTCATCGGAGGCGACGAGCAGGGACGCGACCGTGAGGAGGAGCGAAGTCTTGGGAGAATGCATTCATCCACGGGCATGGCTTGGGCAGGCCCTGCGACGCGTTTTACACCAATCGTACCGTCGGACGCGAAGGAGGCTCTTCCGCTCGCGCCGAACCTCACTTGGCAGCGGGTCGCGCGCAAAATCCGTTGATGCACTCGTAGCCCTGCGGGGCGCCGCAGCAGTCGGCGGCGGCGGCACACTTCTCGAATTCGAGCGCGCACCCGGCCTTCACCGCGCTGCACGTCAGCGCTCCCGATGGGGTCGGGCGGCAAAAACCGCCGCAGCACTCGTCGCCGGTCGCGCAGGACGCGCCGTCCGCGCTGCACGGGTCGACGACCCAGAAGCCCCTCATGTTTCCGGCCAGGAGCTCCTGCCCCGGCAAGTAGAAGGCCGGATGGCTGGGGTCGCGTCCGGGCGCCGGATGAAGGTCGATGGCGGCGATCCATAGCTTCTTCGGCACGGGCGTCTTGCCGTCGGCCGCCGCGTACGGGTCCCCCTGCGCGACGCTACCGTACATGCGCCTCGACGTGAAGACGACCCACGCGTACCCGCCGGAGGCGATGGGGTTGACCGTCGGCTCGTAGTTCATTCGGTCGTCGTCGACGTGGGCCGTGACGCCCGTCGCGACGGGGAGCATGCTCGTCCCCGTCGGATCGTCGCCGTTCAAGGCGTCGAGCGCGATAGGAGCCGGCGGGGTCGCCCCGTTTGCCGGAACGCCTGCCAGCCACAGGTCGGCCTTCGCGGAATGCCATGTCGATAGCGGCGAATCCCCGCCATTGACGGCCGGCGTCAGCGTGTTCTGGAATACGACGGCGCTCGAATCGGGCAGCCACGCGGGCCAGCCGACGTAGCCGTTCTGCGCGTCTGGGTTCGTGTACAGGCGCCTCAGATTCGAGAACGCGAACGATCCGCAACTCGGTGCCCCGGCCCGAGGTGCGGCGACGGGACCGCACGCGAAATCCATCACGTCGAGTGTCTGTCCGCCGCCGCCGCCCGGCGGCAGGGTGCCGGTCCAGTAGTTGAAGGCTACTTTCGTCCCGTCACGCGAGAACGCGGGCGTGACCGCCTCGATGACGCCGTCGAACCCGGTCGTCGCGATCGCGTTCCCGTTGTCGCGCCGGAATATCGCGGACGGTCCTCCGTAGCTCTCTTGGGTATGCCCCGAGCTCTGGAGCGCGAACGTCCCGTCTTTCCAAAGGCCCGACCACAAGAACTTCCGGTCGTTCGGGGTTCCGTCGCCGGACGTCCCGCTGGATCCCGGCAGATCGGCGACGTATTGGGCGATCGCCGCGCCGGCGTTCTTCATGTCGTACGAAGCCCCGTTTGCGTAATCGTCGACGATGCCGCTCGCGACGTTCGTGGTCTGCGCAAAGAGGCTCGACCCGTCGTCGGAGACCGTGTGGCACACCGTGCATTGGTTGGCCATCGTGGGCAGTGCGAGAACGGGGTCGCTCGCGTTCGCCTTGATGGCCAACACGGCGGCGCCGTCGGTGCTCCCCGCCACCGGGTTCGCGAGGCGCGTGCTGTACGAGTCGTAGTAAAGGGTGCCGCGAAGAATGCCGGGCGCGACGGTCCACGACGCGAGAATCGGGCCGTAGACGCCGGCCGAATCAGCGATACGCACTTCGAGGAGGAGCGGGTCGCCGCCGTTGCCGTGGAGGGCGGCTCTCCACGCGAGCGGGTCGATTGGCTGCCGAATCAGCGCGGCCCCGGAATAGAAGCCTTCGAATTCGAAGTTGGCCTGGGTCAAGTGCACGTAGGCGGCCGTGGCGGCGTGCGTGGTTTGCCATTGCACGAGCGGGGGCAAGATGCCGCGGGGCCAGACGGTCTTGTCGTAGGGGTAGAGAAGCGCGAGCTCTGCGCTCGATCGGGGAGGCTGGGGAACTCCATGCAGGCGCGCCACGGTCGCGCCGTCGACGGGGCCACCAGGACCTTCTCCCCCGATGCCGCCGTAGCCTCCCGCGCCGCCATCGAGGGCCCCGCCGTCGAGGTTGCTCGCTCCACCGTTCTGAATCATGTGGACGCGCACGGTGATCGACGTCGTCGCCGCGACGTTTCCGTAGACCGCCGTCACCGTGCCCAATCCGGAGTAATCGCCGCTCGGGACGAAGACGCCCGATGCGACGTCGAGCGTTCCGAGCTCACCCCGGTCGATGGACCATGTGGCCGCGACGGGGGAGCCGCTTTCGCCGAGCGCGCGGAACGCGACGGAAGCAGCTCCCGCGTCGCCGACGGCGATCGACGTCACAGCCCCACCCGTCAGCGCGACGTCGATGACCGGCTGGCTCGGCACGATGTGCAGGGCGCCCGTCGGGACTGGCCCACTCGGGCCCGAATCTCCCGCAAAGAGCAGCGGGCCACCGCCGGAGTCGGCTCCGGTCGTTGCGTACGGACCGGCGGCGCCGCCCTCGAG
>CAZVPE010000101.1:0-18661 GCA_964628155.1 uncultured Polyangiaceae bacterium
CGAGCGGCGCGAACAGCGTGCACTGCGCGGCGAGCGCGAACGGAGTTTGCACGCCGACTGAAGCGCTGATCGTCAGCTACGACATCGCGTACAACGGGCAGGGTCCGGGCGAGAATCTCACCACGAGCTGCTACACGTGCATGGTCGTGAACGCCTGTATCGACAGCTCCGGCGCGAGCGGTCCGAGTCCGATGGGCAACGGCTCCGGGACGGACGTCACGAATTCCGAATGCGGAGATCCCAACGGACCGGGCGCGAATTTTCCGTTCGACAATCCCAATGTGTCGGGCGCCAGCGTGGCGGCGACGCAGCGATGCCTCGACGCGCTCAACTGCGCTCTGAACAGCAACGGATCCACCCCCAACTGCACGAAAAGCGAGGCGCCGCACAGCGTCAGCAACTGCTACTGCGGTGCCAATACAGGTTCCACCTGTCTCGCGTCACCGGCGTCGGCGATCGGCGTGTGCGCGTCGAACATCGCCACCGACCTCGGCACGACCGACCCGACGACTGCCTTGGGTAAGTTCACCGACACCACGTACAGCCCAGGTGGCGTCGGCCTGGCCATCTTGAACTGCGCACTGACCGCCCCCGCGACAACGCCGGCCGCCGCCACATGCCCTACTTGCTTCAGCCACTGATTGGACCTGTGTTCGGCGGCCCCCGCACCACGACGATGGACCGAACAATTGCGGAGTACACGTTCGATGTGGAAGTTTTCCAGAGTCCCTAAGGCACTCTCGCATCGCGGCGTGCAATTCGCTGCGTGCATCGCCGCGCTTGTCGGCGGGTCAGGGTGGGCCTTCGCGCAGGACCACGGGGGCGCCGGCGCCCGTCCCGGGCTGACTCGCAACCCGGCCGACCAACTGGAGGTCGACAAGCTCAGGCCGAAATACCCGCACCTCGTGGAGTTGCTCGAGCGCGGCGAAGCCGATGCGGTCGCCGGCAACCTGACGCAAGCCTTGGCCATGTTCAAACAAGCCTCCGACGAGTATGCGTACAGCGCATTGGTCGCTCGCCGGCAATGCGAAGTCTTGACGGTTCTCGGGAAGCGCGACGAGGCGGTCAAGGCGTGCCGCGGCGCGATGCAGCTCTCGTCGACGCCGTTGAACGTCCGCGCCACGGTGCACGCCCTTCTGTCGGGGCCGGGTGCGCCTTCCGCGATGAACCTCGCCCAGGCGATGCAACTGGGCGGCATGGAGCGCCGCCAGCGCGCGGGGGAGCCTTGGGGATACGAGGCGCTTTGCGATGTCGGCGAGCGCCTGGGAGATGAAGCGATGTTGATTCACTGCTCCGAAGAACTTCTCAAAATGGCCCCGAACGACCCGACCGCGCGCCGCGTTCTCGCGGAGCTCCGTCCACGGTGGTGGGTTGGGGCGGGATGGCTCGTGATCGCCCTTTCTGCGCTCGCCACGCTGGTCCATGCGGTGTGGCACGCCGTGCGCCGGCCGCGGCGGCGCGCGACGCAGGCGGCCGTGGTGGGGCTCATCGTCGTGGCCTGGGCGCTGTCCGCGAAGCCGGCGCTCGCCGACGGCGCACCCGCGGCCGCTGCGGCCTCGGCATCGACGGCCGCCGCCGACGTGCCGCGCAAGAACCCGGACGACTTGGGCAGCGAATGGAAAGTCAACGAAGAATTTCCGGACAGCAACATTCCCGGTGAAGCCGCTCGCAATCGCAACCCTCTGGAATTTGGGTATTGGCTTCAGGACGTCACCGCCCGTGGCCTCAAAGCCTCGAAGGACGGTGACCACGAGGCGGCCATCAAGTACTTCAAGGCTCTGGCCAAGGCCGTGCCCGACCGGGCGATTGCGTTCAGCAAGCTTTGTGCCGAATATGCGGCACTCGAGAAGCGGAACGAAGCGATCTTCTATTGTTCGACCGCGCTGAGCAAAAGCGGTGTCCTCATGGCCGACTACACCCGGTTCGTGCACGTCATCCTGCAGAAGCCGGACGCGCTGAACAAGGATGAGATCAAAGCCTTGGACGACGTCGTGCAGCACATACGCGACGATCCGAACGGCGGCGACGCCGAGGCGGTGGGACTCGAGTGCGACATCGCCGTGAAGATGCGGGACGCGGCGAAATTGCAGAAGTGCACGACGGCGCTTGCCGCGGCCAAGCGGAAAGACCCGAAGACGCTCACGTACGAGTGGGCGCTGGCCCTGGTGCAGGGTCGATACGACGAGGCCCGGAAAATCATCGAGCAAGTCAAGGCGACGTCGATGAAACCGGTCGGGCTCGAGGCCATGGAACGCGAAACGGAGCTGGACCAGGCGCGACATCGCAGAAAGCAGGTGCTGATCGGGGGAGGGGCGCTGCTCCTGCTGGTCGGGTTGGGCCTCGTTGTGGTCACGACGAGGCGCCGTCGTGCGGAGGCGCTTCCGGCTCCCGCATCGCAGGCTTCCTGACACGCGTGGCTTCATGGCGAGCGCGTTAAGGGTTCGTGACATGTTGGGGCCGCGCTGCGAGCGGCATTGCTGTGGCCGCGGGTTTGGGCCATGAGTGCGCCCGCTGCGGATCTATCTACAAGCGGCAAGCTAGACGGAAGCGGAGCGCCTAGGACATGACCCGACGATTGGTGGGTACCGGAGATCGCCTAGGGTTCGCGCTCCTTCGTCTCGCCATGGCCGCGGCTTGCACGGCCGCGGCACCGGCGTGCTCGGTCGGGGGCGGGGACGACACCGCCGCCCCCGCGGCCCCTGCAAGCGACGCGGCAGCCGACGGCCGAGCCGGAGATGCTTCGGCCGATTCGACGGCCGTCGCCACGAAGCCGTCCGAGGCGGGCGCTGGCACCAGCGATGGCGCCAAAGACGGTGGAGTCACCGATTCGACCGTGGACGCGTCCTCGGACGGATCCGGCATGGGCGCCGACGCCACTTCTTCGCCGAGCGGGGACGGTGGGTTCGCGAAGATTCGAGTCAGTGCGACGAGCGGGTTCGATTTCGGCGCGGTCAATTGCGGCGCGACCGGGTCGCAAACGTTGACGATCGCCAATGAGGGCACCGCGGCTTTGGCCGTGCAGGCGACGGTTGTCGGGACGGGATTCTCAATCGCTCCGACCAGTCTTTCCGTCCCCGCCGGCTCGTCGTCGTCGCTCGTCGTCTCGGTGGGCGTCCCCAGCACTTCGAAGGCCGGCGCTCCGCTCGCCGGATCGCTCACGATCTTTACCAACGATCAGACGAGCACGAGCATCGCCTTTGGCCTGAGCGCCACGCCGACAGGCGCGACCATCGAGCTCGCCGACCAGAGCGAGCAGCCCCTCTCCACGATCGGCTTCGGGTCTGCTCGAGTGAATACGCCCGCGACCCCGGTATCGTTTCAGCTCGTAAACGTGGGCAATGCGCCGGCTACGGTGATGGTCGGGCCCCCTACGTTGACCTCTCCAGGGGGCCAGTTCTCCTTGAACGGCGTCGCCCCCGACGCGGGCGTGTCGCTGATGCTTGGCGCCCATTCTGGGTGGCTGGGCACCGCGGAATTCACCCCGACCGGGACCACGACGGCGAAGGCCTCGTCGAGCATCAGCGTCAACGGCACGATTTGCGGGGCGAGCCCGTCAACGATCTCGTATGCCGGCGCGGGGTCCGTGGGCGTCATCAACGGATGGCCCGTGAACGGTATCGACTTCGGCGCGGCGAATTGTGGGGGTACGGCGCCGGCTCCGAAGTCGTTTACACTCACCAACAGCGGTCCGGTCGGCGCGACCATCACCGGGGTCACGTTCGCCGGCGACGGCGGAGCGGGCTTCTCGACGAATCTCCAGGCGGGAGAGTCGATCGCGCCCGACGGCGGACTCTCGGTCACGGTCACGGCTCCGCCGGTATCGGCCCCAGGCAATGTCACTCCGATCACGACCACGCTCGTGATCAACACCGACGCCGACCAGACTTCGACGGGGACGTCCGTGACGCTCCGAGAAGAGCCGACCGGAGCGATCCTTAAATTCGACACCGCGGACACGACCACGGGATTGCCGGCGGCCACGACGTTCGGGAGCTTCGGCGCGTCTCCTCTCCTCGGCCAGCCCCAGTCCCAGAAGTTCGGGGTGACCAACACGGGCAATGCCCCCGCGACCGTTGCGCTGTTCGCCTCGACCAACGTCGCGGCGGCGACCGACGCCGGGCCTGTCGATGCCAGTGCCGACGGTGAGGCCGTCGCCGGCACCCCGCCGGCGCCGTTCACGGTGGGTTTGTCGCCTCTGACCGTGCCGCCGGCCCCACAGACCGAGGCCACCGACACCGTCGTTTTTGCTCCCGTGGTCGCGGGAGGCAACACGGGCTCTCTGGGTGTGATGGTTGCGCCTCCCGGACTGGACGCCGGAGCGGACGCGGGCGCGCAGACGTATCTCTGCGCCCCTCTACCTTCTTCCCTCTCGCTCGCCGGAACGGGCATCGGCGGCAGCCCGAACATTTCGCCGACGTCCCTCACGTTCAACGCGAGTTGCGGCTCCCCGGCCCCCCCGGCCCAGCAAACGATCGTTCTGACGAATACCGGAACGGTCAGCATGAACTGGTGGATCTCCGGGAGCATCACCGGTCTCGGCGCGGCGCAGTACACCGTTTCGACGACGCCGACCGGTGCGCCGATCGTCGACGCGGGGCCGGCCGAGGCGATGGTTCTCGCTCCGGGCATGACCGAGACGCTCTATGTGTCGGCCAAACCGCTCCCCGGCGGCGTGACCAGTCCCACGCAGCTGAACGCGCAGTTCACGGTGGAGACCGACGTTCCCTACGATTCGCCCCACGTCATCTCGCTTCAAGAGATTCCGATCGGCGATCAGTTGGCGTTCTGGCCCCCGACTCTCGGTTTCGGCTACGTGCCGCTGGCTTCGAGTCCTGCGCCGACGCTCCCGCAGACGTTCACGGTCACGAACTACGCGAACGCCGGCTCGGCGCCCGCGCAGTTCACGCTCGCGGTGCAGGGAACGGGCCAGAGCGCGTACACGCCGACATCATGGCCAGCGTCCCAGGGGACCTCGCTGAGCCTCGCCCCCGGCGAATCGCTGACCGAGTCCGTCGCCTTCGCCCCCGCGGCCCCGAGCCAGCCGGGCGCCCAAGTCGCGACGGTGGCCATCAGCACGACGGATTCGTTGTGTACGTCTTCGCTGCCGGCGCCGATTCAGCTGTTCGGCACGGCGACGGCCGGTCAAGTCGCGCTGTCGACGAGCGTGCTCTACTTCGGGACAGACGGGAAGGACGGTTTCGTGAACTGCGGGGCCACGGGGCCGACGCAGACGTTCACGGTGACCAACGCCGGCACCCAGCCGTTCAACCTCACCGGCGCGCCGACGTTCACGAGCACCACGGCGGCGGCGGGAACCTGGTTCACGGCGTCGGTCACCAGCGGGGGCGGCGCCGTAACGACGTATCCTGCGGTGGTCGACGCGGGCGCCTCCGTGACGGTCACCGTCACGCCGAAAGCCATTCCGAGCGTCGTGGCCAATCCCGGTGATCCGACGGCCTTCTCCGACACGCTCACGGTCACGACCGACGCGATCAACGACACGCCGCACGCCGTTCAACTCACGATGCAGGCGTACGGGGCGATCATCGCCAGCACGCCGCTGCCGACCACGTGGAGCTTCGGTACGATCAACTTCGGTTCGATCGGCACGTTTCCCGTGACCATCACGAACACCGGCAACGCGCCGGCGACGGTGAGTTTTGCGAGCGCCGTGGACGGAGGACTCCCCGACAGCGGTCTCTCTCAGCCGTCGATCTTCGGTTTGGCGCCTCCCAATCCGACGATTGCGACCCCCGGCACGGTTACGTCGATCGTAGGCCAGTTCACGCCGCCATCGGCGGACGGCACGTGGAGCGACGAAGGGATCTTGTCGGTGACCGCCGCCGGGCTTTGCTCACCTCTGCCGGCACAATGGACCGACCCAGTGATCGCGCTCACCGGATCGAGCAACGGAAACCCGCCGGTCACGTTCGATGGCACGCTCGACTTCGGCACGACCGAATGTGGAGGCATGACGCCGCCGGAGAAATCGATCACGCTCACGAACGCGACGAACCAAACGTATCCGCTGAGCGTCAGTTTCGGTCCGGGTTCGGGTCACTATTACACCATCACCGCCGGCGCCACCGCATCGGGCTCGGGAACCCTTCCGGCGCTTGGCCAGACCACCATCGACGTGACGCCCAAACCGCTCGTCCCCGCACCGGGCGCTCCGGTGACCCAGGGGAGTGCCCCGTACTTGGATACCCTCAACATCGTCGTGGGGCCTTCCTCGCAGCCGGTGATTGTCCTCCAGCGTCCCATTTCGTGGACCCTTAGCGGCGCCGTGCTCTCGCTGCCCAATGGGACAGGACCGTACGCGGCCGACAGCACCGGCAGCCACACGCTGGCAATTTCCAATAGCGGCTCGGAGGCGGTGACCGTCGGCTTCACGATCCAACCGGCTGGCGGATCGTTGAGTCCCATCGGGTCCGTTTTGGTGCCCGCCATCGCCGGTGCCAGCCCGCAGCTCCTGAGCAGCGCCTCTGCACCGGCTTGCCCCGCTACGGGCAGTAGTAACAGCACCGTGTCGTTCACCTATTCGGTCCCAGTGTGCCAGTACTTGCCCGCCAGCGTGACGGTGCACGCCTGCGCCGGCACGCAGTGAGGGGGGCGAGGACCCCCGCACTTTGAATTGACTATCTGAAGCGCGCGATTAGCTTTGGAGCGACCGGACGCTCGGCGGCTCGCGCCTTCGGCGCGGCATCGGGGTTCGTACGCCGTTGCCGCTTTTGTGTCGGCAATGTTAATAGAGCGCAACTTGTTTGGCCGAAACCTTCGCGAGCGTTGCAGAGGACGATGATTTCAGCCATTAGGTGCGCTTGCTCGGGCCTCCCGGTTCTCGAGTACGCGCCTCGGGTAGCGATTCGCCAAGGCCTGACGGGAACGCAATGATGTCCACCTTCCTCACCACGCGCTCTTCCCCTCGGAACGCAATCGGCCACCGCCCCGGTGCTTCGCCGATCGATCACGCCCTGACATTGCTCCTGGCCGACGAAACCGAGGCGGCGCTGCGATGGAGCGCGGCCGCGCTCGAGCGTGAGCCCCTCTCGCCGGTTGCCCTCATCATCACCTCGCGCCTCTTGGACCAGATGGGTCGAACGAGGGCGGCGACCGACGGGCTTCGGCTCGCCTCGCAGCGGGCGATCGAGATGGGCGATCTGCCGCTCGCCGTCGCCGCGATGGACGACCTCCGCATCTTGGGTGCCGACGCGGGGGACCAGCTCGACCAGGCCGCGAACGCGTTTTGTCGGGGCTCACCGCGCCTACAGCAGGGAAGCCCACCACTACCTCCCCCTCGATTCGGTGACTTCGTCGAGCCCCTCAGCCCATTTCTGAGCGGGCCGCCGCTGGCCTCGCGGGCGACCCAGATTATTCTGGCGGCCAAGCAAGCCCACGACGAAGCGATTGGATCGCAGCTTCCGGCCCTCGCCTCGGTGCCGATGTTCAGCGCACTCTCCTGGGAGTCGCTGAGAGAGCTCCTTTCCACGTTTCAGATGATCACCGTCCCGGCCGGTCACCCGATTTGTCGGGAGAGCGAAGAAGGCACTGCCGCGTACATCGTGGCGTACGGCGAGGTGGAGTTGTCCCGGCGCGCCGCGCACGGCGACAACAAGCCTCGGCTGACGGTCGGTCGGCTCGGAAGTGGCGGGTTTTTCGGCGAGATGGCGCTTCTCTCGCGGCTTCCCAACGCGACGTCCGCGACCGCGACGCGCCCGACGATTTTGCTCGTGGGGAGGCGCGACGCACTGGTGACCCTCGCGGCCAGGCGCCCGGAAGTGGCTTCGCAACTCGCGGCGCACTGCCGCCGGACGTCCCTGTCCAATCTCGGATGGACGTCGCCCGTCATCG
The DNA here is from genome assembly GCA_964628155.1 of uncultured Polyangiaceae bacterium. Classification (GTDB taxonomy): domain Bacteria; phylum Myxococcota_A; class Polyangia; order Polyangiales; family Polyangiaceae; genus Palsa-1150. The sequence goes on from CAZVPE010000101.1 coordinate 7,852, forward strand.
CGTCGCTCCGTACCGAGGACTCCGAAACTCTGGTCGAGCGGCTGGAAATGCGCGTTTTCGAGAGGGGCGAGAAGCTGGTCCGAGATCGGGAAGAGCCCAAAGGGCTACACCTGATTGTCTCCGGCGAGGTCGCCGTCGTGGCGCGCGAGTGGAGCGAGCGAGTTCTCCTGGCGACGCTCGGAGCGGGAGAAACGGTCGGCGAAGTGGAGCTCGTGCTCTGCCGGCAGGCCTATGCCGATGCGGTCGCCGTGCGACCCAGCGCGGCCCTGTTTCTGTCTCGCGACGAATACTCCGCGCTCGTCCAAGACCGACCTGCCATTTTGCACGGCCTGTACGCCACCGCGGTCCGGCGCCACGCCGAAACTCGACTCGCGCTCGAGTCCGGGTCGTCCGCCGTCGGCGACGAGGCACTCATCGACGAGGACGCGACGGTGACGCGCGTGGCCCCCGAGCGCGCCATGCATCCGCGGAGAGGGTCGGTCCCACCGCTTCCGAACCGTTCACCGGGGCGATCGACCGAGCCGGCTGTGGTCGAGGCGCGGACGATTGCGAATAGCGAACCCCGTTCCGAGCCGCCCGCCCAGCCCCGCGTGGCGGTGGGTGCCAGCGTAGCCCCGACGACCGCGTCGATCGCACCCGGCCCGTCCAAGGCCTCGATCGCGCGCCGAGCGCCCCTCCGGCTCACTTCGATGGCCGCGGTGACCTTTGCGGCGTCGGCTGCCGGCGTCCTGGTCATTCTCCTTTTCCGGTCGGGCCTTCCGGTTCGTGGCGGTGACGGAACCGGAGCGGCGGCGAGCCTTCCCGTTGCAGCGGCTCCCGCTGCCACGGCGCCCCCCCCGCCCGTGGCGGTGGTAGCGGCGCCAGCGCCGGTGCCAACCGCTTTCGAGATTGCCTCCACGCCGCCGGTAACCGCTCCAAAGCCCGTCGCGATCACCAACCGAGCCCCGGTGCGGCCCGCCTATACGAAGCCGCGCGTCGTCATTGCGTCACCGGTGAGTGATTCGAAGATGCCTGCGCCCGCGTCTTCTGCCGCCCCGCCGGCGGCCTCGACTGTCCCTTCCGCTCCGGAAGTGCCGTCGCCTTCCGCGCTGCGACTCAGCACGCGAACGGCGCCGACGTCGGACGAGTTCGGGGGACGTGAATGAGGCGAAAAGCGCTCGGCGCGACCATTCTGGCAGTCGCGCTTCTGGGGCCCGCCGTCGCGCGGGCGCAGGGCCTCGACGACGTTGCACGCGCCGACGCGCTCTTCAACGCCGCCAGGCAGCTTCGAGAAGCAGGGCAATACGCGGACGCTTGCCCGCAGTTCGCGCAGAGCAGCCGGCTCGCTCCGGGGGTCGGGGTATCGCTCTACTTGGCGGACTGCTACGAGCACGTCGGGCGAACGGCGAGCGCCTGGACGGAGTTCAACAAGGCGGAACGGCTCGCGCGCGAACGCAACGACAAGCGCGCGGAGCTTGCGCGGTCTCGTGCGCAGGCGCTGGAGCCGAAGCTGAGCGGTCTAACGGTTACCGTGCCCCCCACGTTCGCGCAGCAGGGAGGCGAGGTCTTGATCGACGGAGCGCGAATCGCGCCCGAAGAATGGAACTCGGGGCTGGCGGTGGACCCAGGCGACCACGTCGTTACCGTGAACGTGCCGGGACAAGCCCAGCGAACGCTCAACGCGCACGTCTTTGCGGGGAGCCGCTCCGCGGTGGTTCACGTCGACGACGTCGCTGGCCCTCCGCCCGCGCCCAAGGCACCGGTGATTGAGCCCCCGCCGGCGCCGCCCGAGCCCGTTGTGGCCTCCGACCCGGGTGCAGCCCGCCGCTGGGTGGGCGTGGCGTTTCTCGGCCTGGGTGCGGCCGGCGTCGGCATTGGCTCCGCGATCCTTTTGAACAAGAACCAGAACTCGTCCAACGCGCCGTCGTGTACTCCGCAGCCCACGGACAACAGCGCGAACGTCGGGTCGACGGTCGCATTTGCCGTGGGTGGACTCGCGCTCGCGACGGGTCTCGTTCTCACGGTATCGGCGTCGCACCCGAAGGGTCTTGGGGTCGTCATCGCTCCGATGATGACGGCGGGCGGCGGCGGGGCGCTGGTTCGGTCGACGTTTTAGGAGCCTGGTGCTTTTCGCCGATGGCTTCGCGATCCCGGTGTCGAACGTGCTCGCGTACGTGAAGTACGCTCCGCGCGCTCGCCACCGGCCTCGCTCGCCCTCGACGAAAATCATCAGGCTCCTAAACTAGCTATAGCTAGAGGCCTGTCTCAAGAGCCGCTCGGCGAGGTACGCTTCCGCGGGCCCATGTTCTCCTCCGCGGCGCGCGTCTACCGCGAAACCCGCAAGAAACACGACCAGCTTTTCAACGTGTACGTCATGCGGCCGCTGGCCGCGGTGTTCGTCGCGGCCGTGGCTCCGACGGGAGTGACTCCGAATCAGGTCACCCTGATGAATCTCGCCGTCTTCGTCGGTGGGACGTGGATGCTCGTGCAATTCCCATCCTGGTGGGGCGGGATTGCGTCGGTTGCCGTGCTCGAGCTCAGTTACTGTTTGGACTGCGCCGACGGAATGCTTGCACGGTTCAAGCACCTGGCGTCCAAGGCCGGGCACCTCTTCGACTTCTTCACGGACGAGCTGAAGGCGGTGCTCCTCGTCGGATCGCTGGCAGTCCGCGCGTGGCGTGCCGGAGGAATCGGGCTCGATGGGCAAGCGTGGGCCGCGGGCGATCCACGCTTTCTGCTCGCCGGAATTGCGGGAGTCACCGCCGTTGCGTCGGCCGTGTCGCTCACGAGCTTCGTGCGGCGACCCGAAGTGAGCGGGCGGGCCACGACGGTCGAAGCGCACTACGAGGCGGCCGACGCGAAGGCGCCGTCCGGCCTGGGTCGTGTGGCGGCCCTCGTCACGACGTTCTTGCGCTTCGCCAACCATTACCCGAGCCACCTTTGGCTGTGGGCCCTCGTCGGCCGCATGGATGTCTACTTTTGGGTGTGGATCGGGCTGAACGCGGTGTACCTCGGGCGAGGCTGGATCGGGCTCGTCCTGCGCTTCGGGCGTGGCTGATCCGCTCGCAATCCCCGTCGCGCAACCGTAACAAAAAAGACTCTTGCCGCTCGGGGCCATTGGAAACTACATGAAGGCCCTTCCAAGGGGACGAGCCAGGGAGTTCCGTTTCATGAAGCTAACCAAACGCCTTTGGATCGCAGTCATTTCTGCAGGAGTCGTCGGACTCAGCGCAATTGCACAAGCGGCGCTGACGGCGCCCAGCGACAAGCACGTGAGCTTCGTCGCGTCGGGCCCGGCCGGCATGAAGATCGAGGGCACCACCCCGGATCTCGATCTCGCCGAACAGGGCGACGCGCTCGTGATCACCGTGCCTCTCACGAATCTGTCGACCGGCATCGGACTTCGCGACAAGCACATGAAAGAGAAGTACCTGGAGGTTCCGAAATTCCCTGCCGCGACGCTCAGCGTGGCGCGAAGCGCGCTCAAGATTCCGGCCGGCGGCGACAAGGTCGAGACGGACGTGCCCTCCACGGTGACCTTGCACGGTCAAACGCGGCCGGTCACCGTTCACTACGACGCGAAGCGCGACGGCTCGAGCCTTCTGTCGCACGGAACGTTCCGGATCAACATGAACGACTTCGGCATCACGGTGCCCGTGTACCTCGGGGTGACCGTGAAGCCCGACGTCGACGTGAGTGCCAGCTTCCGCGTGGCCGGGAGCTGACCTCGGCGCGCGCGGCCGACAACGGCTATCACGCGTCCATCGTCTTTCCGACCGAGCTTCTTCGATGAGAGTACCGCGCGCGATCGTTTGGGCCGTTTCTCTGGCCGTCGGGTTCGTCCTACCGCTCCTGTGCGCGTCCAATGCCGAGGCTTATACGTGGATGATTCGCCACGGATACGCGGGCTGCACGCCGTGCCACACGGACCCGTCGGGCGGAGGCCCGCTCACGGCCTACGGCCGTGCGCAAGGTGAGCTCCTTCTTCAATCGCGTTACGGGGACACCTCCGAAGAGGCGAGTTCGCTGTCGGGTCTGGCCTGGGGAACGATCCAAACCAGCGACGCGCTCCGTTTGGGGGGCGATTTCCGCGAGGCCTGGTTCACGCTCCACGCGGACGGAGCGCCGTCGACCGCGCGCCTTCTCACGATGCAGGCGGAGCTCTTCGGCGACATCAAGATAGGGCGGTTTCGCGCCGCGGGAAACATCGGCTTTGCGCCGACGGGCGATCTGGCCGCGTCGTTGACCGATTACCCTCAAGACAACCTCATTTCGCGCGATCACTGGCTCGGATACGAGCTCGACGAAGACGGGTCGTGGCTGGTCCGCGCGGGCCGCATGGAATTGCCGTTCGGGATTCGCTCTCTGGAGCACACGCTCTTCGCCCGCACCCTGACGCGCACCGATATCGACTCGGACCAGCAATACGGGGCGGCCCTCTCGGTGAGCAAAGATCGGATCCGCGCCGAGGCGATGGGCATCGTCGGTAATTTTCAGGTCCACCCAGACGACTTCCGCCAGCGGGGCTACAGCGCGTATGCGGAATACGCGCCGATGAATACGCTCGCGGTCGGCGCGAGCAGCCTTTTCACGCGAGCCACGCGCGATCTCGTATACGGGGTGACGGATTATCGGTATGCGAACGGCGTCTTCGCGCGGTATGCGCCGGTGCAGCAGGTGGTTCTCCTCGCGGAGATGAACTCGGTGTATCAGTCGCTCACGTGGCACGGGCACCGCGGGGGCTACGCAGGCTTCCTCCAAGCGGACGTGGAGCCCGCGCAAGGGGTCCATCTCATGGCCACCGCGGAGGTCATGAATTCGGGAAGTGCGGGCGAGCCGGCTTCTTACGGCGGCTGGTTCTCCGCCGTGTGGTTCTTCTGGTCGCACATGGACATGCGCGTCGACAACGTTTACCAGGTCATCGGCAGTCCGGCGGGGGACACCAACGTTCTGTCGCTGCTCCTTCAATACCACGTGTATCTCTGAGGCGGCGTCATGGGTATTCGCCTCACTTCGCTGCCGATCGCCGGGGCACTCTTTCTGATCTCGGGCCTCGCCCTCGCTTCGCCGAGCTACCCCGTTCTCATCCAGCAGGACCTCGGCGGCACGACGTGCGCGCCCGCGTGCACCGTTTGCCATCGCGACAACAACGGCGGGACGGGCACGGTGGTCACTCCGTTCGGACGGAACATGATGGGGCTGGGCGTGGTCGCCGAGAGCCCCGCTTCGTTGAAGCGCGCCCTCACGTCGGAAGAACAGGCGGGGACGGACAGCAATGGGGATGGCGTGACGGATATTGCCGCCTTGATGGCCTGTCAGGACCCGAACGTTTTCGAGGCGGTGGATGGGGGAGTCGTGGGAGAGGGTGGACCGACCGGCAACCCCAACCAGTTCACCGATCCCACTCCGGAGTATGGTTGCTCGGTAGGCCGAGCTCCGGACGGAGAGGGCGCTTCGTGGGCCGTGGCGATGGGAGCGCTATTGTCCGCTACGCTGCTCCGGCGGCGGCGAGCTCGGGCGCCTCGCCGCTGAAGGTAACGCCCAGAAGCCGCCGTGCTCGCGATTTCCCGCACGATCGCGAGCTCATCGTTCGCCCAGGTTTGGCGGGCGACATGTCCGCGGGCTAGTCGTACGAAGCATGCGGGCATTCATCTCGGCGGCAGTCGCCTCGGCCGTATTCGCTTCGTCGCTTCACTCGAGCGCGGCGCAGCCGCAGCAACGGCCCATCGGTTGCGACGAGTGGCGGGTGGTCGCGCGCGAATCGGGGCCCGACAACTACTACGTAATCGTCCGCGATCCGGGGATATCTTTCATCCATGGGCAATATCTGCCCCCGGAGAAGACCACGGTGCTGGGCTACCCGATCGCCGACGGCGATCGCTCGAAGGTACGCACGCTGCGCTGGAAGTGGCGTGCCGTCACTCTGCCGCGCGGCGGGAACGAGTGCGCCGAGGGTAGACAAGACTCGGCCGCGGTCGTCTACGTGACGTATAAGCGCATGTTCCGCTGGTACACGCTCAAGTACGTCTGGAGCTCGGTTGGGCCCAAAGGAGCAACCTGCGACCGGAAGCGCAATCCGTTTTCCGCGCAGGACACGGTCATTTTGGAATCGGGCGGTCCGCCCGGTGTTTGGAAGACCGAAGACATCGATCTCCGAGCGGAGTTCCGCGCGCATTTCGAAGAGGGTCGCGCTGACGCCGAGGTTCCTCCGTTGGTCGGCGTGGGGCTCATGAGCGACGGCGACGCGACCCAGAGCGTGAGCGCCGCAGACTACGCGGATTTCGTCCTCGGCTGGTGAGCGCCGCCTGCTCTAGGGAAGCACGCGCAGCGGTACCGGCGCGTAGAGCGAAACGCCGCGCACGTTTTCGTCCACCTGAAGCGGGTGGCGTATCGAAGGAAAGGCGCGCTGCTCGCAGTCGTTCCGCTCGCAGATCCGGCACGTGACCCCGACCGGTGTTGCCATCTTCGGACTGTCGAGGTCCATCCCGTCGGAATAGACCATTTCGCGCCCGTGCTCGAGGCGGCAGCCCAGTCCGAGGGCCTGCACCGGCTGCTGCGCGTGGTAGCCGCCGGAGTCTTTGAGGATCGTGCGCGCGATGCAGAAGTAAGCCGATCCGTCGGGAAAGCGAGACACCTGAATCCGAATCATCCCCGGGGTCATGAACGCAGCGAACACGTTCCACCGTGGGCACGCTCCGCTGAAGCGCGCGAAATGGATTCCGCTTGCGCTGAAGCGCTTGCTGATATTCCCGGCGACGTCGATGCGGATCATGTGGAACGGGACGCCCTCGGCACCTGGCTTCCGAAGGGTCGTGAAGCGGTGGCAAACCTGTTCGAATCCGACTCGAAAGCGCCGCCCGACGACGTCGACGTCGTAGCGCTCGTGCCGGCACGCATCGAGAAATGGACCGTAGGGCATGAGAACGGCGCCGGCGAAATAGTTCGCGAGCGCGACGCGGGCGATCGCTTTGGATTCCTCGCCGGTCAAACGGCCGTCGCCGACGATTCGATCGAGGGCTTGTCGCTCCGTGAGCAGTGCGATCTGGTGCGCGAGCTGAAACGTTCGCGAGCGCGTGGGGAGGAGCTCGCTCAACGTGAGGACCTTCTTCTCTACGTCGTATCGACGAAGAATCCCTCGCTCGGCGCCGCCCCGCGCCAGGCGCACGTGGACGCCGTGCTCCTTGTCGAGCCAGCGAACGAGGCCGGCGTAGAGCTCTTCGGCGTCCAGGCGCGCCTTTCTCCAGAGCTCCTCGGCCGCTCCTTCCAGTCCGGGGAAGTAGTTCATTTCCTTCTGGACGAGGTCTCCGACCTCTTCCGACGGCAAGCGCGATCGATCGACGCCCGTGCTGTCTTCTCCCTCGAGGCGGGAAGCGAGCTCCGCGCTCGACTCCCGCTGGGCCTTGAAGGAGCTGTAGAGGGCGAGGACCGCTTGCGCGACCTGGGGCGTATTCGCGGCGAACTCTCGAAGGTCCGACGAAGTGAGCCGAAACGCGTCGAAAAGGACATCCGAGAACGCTTCCATCAGGTCGCTCACCAGTCGCGCTTCGTCGTCTGCGCCGAACGCGTGCAGGTCGACGCCGAACATCTGGGCCAGTTTGATCAGCAGGGCGGCAGGGAGCGGACGGCGGTTGGACTCAATGAGGTTGAGGTAGCTCGCCGAAATGCCCAGCCGCTCCGCCATCTGGACTTGCGTCAGCCCCTCGCGGCGCCGCAGCGCTCGGACCTTGGCTCCGAGCCGTGGAAGTTCTCGATTCACCTGGCTCATGCCGACGCGGCTCCGTGCTTTGCAAGGTTGACAACTTTACAGCGTGTCATTGACAGTTCTCAACGTGGCCTACTTGCCTCGGCTTTACGATGACTTGATTGTTTTGACGCGCCGCCCAATTGTAAACGCTGATGGCGAAAGACTCGACGTTTTTGGCGCCCAGCGGCGTAAGCGGCACTGGGCCGATGCTTCCGGGTTTCGAACGAGTGCTGACGGCAGAAGCGCTCGCCTTCGTGGCCGATCTCGTCCGCACCTTCGGTGGGCGCGTGGATGAGCTCCTGGCCCGCCGCCGTGAGCGGCAGGCCCTTTTGGACGCGGGAGAGCCTCTGGACTTTCTCGAGGAGACGGCTCGCGTGCGAGCCGCGGATTGGACAGTCGCGTCGCTTCCTCCGGAGCTGCTCGACCGCCGCGTGGAGATCACGGGTCCGACGGACCGAAAAATGGTCATCAACGCGCTCAACTCCGGCGCGAGTGTGTTCATGGCCGACTTCGAAGATGCGAATAGCCCCACGTGGGTCAATCTGGTCGAGGGGCAGATCAACCTGATGGATGCAGTCCGGCGCTCCATCTCGATGGTCGTGCCGGAGACGGGCAAGCGGTATGCGCTCAAAGAGCGCGTCGCCGTTCTCTTCGTGCGGCCTCGCGGTTGGCACCTGGTCGAGCGGCACCTGACGGTCGATGGCCGCCCGGTGCCGGGCGCGCTCTTCGACTTTGGACTCTTCTTCTTCCACAACGCCAAGGAGCAGGTCGCTCGGGGCGCGGGTCCGTACTTCTACCTGCCGAAAATGGAGAGCTACCTCGAGGCGCGCTTGTGGAACGACGTATTCCTGCACGCGCAAGCGGCCCTCGGGATCGCGCGGGGAACGATCAAAGCGACGTGTCTCATCGAGACGCTGCCTGCGGCCTTCGAGATGGATGAGTTTCTTTGGGAGCTGCGCGAGCACTCGGCCGGCCTCAACTGCGGTCGTTGGGACTACATTTTCTCGTTCATCAAGAAACGTGCGACCGATCCTGCCGCGGTTTTGCCCGATCGCTCGCAAGTGACGATGGATAAGGGCTTCCTCGCGGCCTATGTGAAGCTGCTCATCCACACGTGCCACCGTCGCAAGGTGCATGCGATGGGCGGGATGGCCGCCCAAATCCCGATCAAGGACGACCCGGCCGCGAACGAGGTTGCGCTCGAAAGGGTGCGCGCCGACAAGCTGCGAGAGGTCAAGGCCGGTCACGACGGGACCTGGGTGGCGCATCCCGCGCTGGTGCCCCTGGCGAAGGCCGTCTTCGACGCGCACATGCCGGCGCCCAACCAGATTGACGTCGCGCGCGACTACGTGGACGTCACGCGGGCAGAGTTGCTCGCCGCACCGGACGGAACGCGAACCGAGCCAGGGCTGCGACAGAACGTGCGCGTCGGCATTCAGTATCTCGAGTCCTGGCTGCGCGGCAATGGCTGCGTGCCCCTCTATTCGCTCATGGAGGACGCCGCCACCGCAGAGATCTCTCGCGCTCAGGTATGGCAGTGGCTGCATCACAAAGTGACCGTCGGCGGAGAGCCGCTCACGACGGATCGATTCCTGCGGATAGTCGACGAAGAGATGCAGAGGGTACGCCGCGAGGTGGGCGAGGCCCGCTTCCAGGGCGGGCGCTTCGCCGAGGCCCGGGAGCTTTTCGTGCGGATGTGCACCTCACTGAGGTTCGAGGAGTTTCTGACTCTACCGGCCTACGACCTCTTGAACGCCAACTAGGGAGGAGGGACGACACTCATGTCTACCGTTACCGCAATGAAGCTCGAAAACATCGCCGACGACCGCGTGCACGCGCGGCGCTACGAGGGAATCCTTCGCCCGTACTCGAAGGCCGATGTCGATCGGCTCCGCGGGTCCGTCCACGTCGAACACACGCTCGCCTCGATGGGGGCCAGGCGGCTGTGGGAGCTCTTGCACACGGATCCGTTCGTAGGGGCCCTCGGCGCACTGACGGGCAACCAGGCCGTTCAGATGGTCCGCGCCGGGCTCAAGGCCATTTACGTTTCGGGATGGCAGGTAGCGGCCGACGCAAACACATCGGGGCAAATGTATCCCGACCAATCGCTCTATCCCGTCAACAGTGTCCCGACCGTGGTGCAAAAGATCAACGCAGCGCTGCAGCGCGCGGATCAAATCGAGCACGCAGAGGGGAAGGAAGGTCCCCACTGGTTTGCGCCCATTCTCGCGGACGGGGAGGCCGGTTTCGGCGGCCCCCTCAATGCCTTCGAGCTCATGAAGGCGATGATCGAAGCAGGCGCGGCGGGCGTTCACTTCGAGGATCAGCTGGCGAGCGAAAAGAAATGCGGTCACATGGGCGGCAAGGTGCTGGTGCCTACGAGCCAGTTCATCCGGACGCTCGTGGGCGCCCGCCTGGCTGCCGATGTTTGCGGTGTGCCGACGCTTCTCGTCGCCCGTACCGACGCCGACAGCGCGAAGCTGATTACGAGCGACGTCGACGAACGCGACCGCGCGTTCATCGTCGACGACAAACGGACTCCCGAGGGTTTTTATCGGATCAAGAGCGGCGTAGACGCGGCAATCACCCGTGCTCTCCACTACGCACCCTATGCGGACATGCTCTGGTGCGAGACGAGCACCCCCGACCTGGGCGAGGCCCGTAAGTTCTCGGAAGGTGTGCTCTCCAAATACCCCGGGAAGCTCCTCGCATACAATTGCTCGCCGAGCTTCAACTGGAAGAAGAACTTGGACGACGCCACCATCGGGAAGTTTCAGCGCGAGCTCGCGGCGATGGGGTACAAATTCCAGTTCGTGACGCTCGCCGGCTTTCATTCGCTGAACTTCACGATGTTCGAGCTGGCGCGGAAGTACCGGGAGCGCGGCATGGCCGCGTACAGCGACCTTCAACAGGCGGAGTTTGCGGCCGAGGCACACGGTTACTCGGCCACGCGTCATCAGCGGGAGGTCGGTACGGGGTACTTCGACCAAATCGCCGAAGTCATCTCGGGTGGAAGGGCATCGACGCTCGCGCTCGAGGGCTCGACGGAAAATAGGCAGTTCTGAGTCGAAGCGCGACGGTCGGGAG
>CAZVPE010000102.1:0-3365 GCA_964628155.1 uncultured Polyangiaceae bacterium
CTGGGGTACAACAACAACGTCCGCCACAAGGGAAAGGTCTTCCACATTCAGACGGAAGACTCGGGCGTGAAATACGGCCACATCATGACGCACCTCTTCACCGACGGCGGGCGGATCGTGAAGAGCGTGAAGACGAGCTACGCCGAGTACGTGAGCAACGAGCGGATGGGAGAAATCGTCCGCGAAATGATGAAGCAGCAGCACAAGGCGATGTTCATCGCGCTGCGCGACGGGAAATTCGAGTCGATCGCCGATCGTGCGGGCGAGGCGCCCCACTCATCGCGACCGCCCTCGGTCGTCCTCGATCAAGCGAGGGCAGGGACGCGCGACGGTCGGCGGCTGAGCATCCCCCCGCCCCTGCCGCCGCGAGCGGGTCGCGTAGAGCGGAGCGAAGAACCCCCGCTGGCGACGTCCCCCGATGTGGGAGTGCCGCCACCGCTCTCGGGCCGAGAGCCGGAGGAGCTCGAACTCGACGTCGAAGAGCTGGAGCGCGCGGCCGAGGCGGCGGATCCGTCGTCGCCCGCACAAAGGATCGCCAGTGAACTGCCCCCGCCGCCCGTCAACTTGTTCCGCGAGAAGACCGCCGCCGGGATACCGGGGTCGGCCTTGCCGCCACCCCTGCCCGTCCGGCGACCCTCTCCGACCGGGGTGACCACCGGCGCGACCGAGCGTCGATACGCGCCGACCCGCCCTGCGAGCATTTTCGGTCAGGCCCGCCCGCAACAAGGCAAATCGATATTCGGCGAGGACCTCATGGGCGACAAGTCGCTCGACGAAGTCATTCTCAGCTATCTGGCCGACGACCTGGCAAGCGACAAAGAATAGGGCGTCGGTCATCGCCGTTCGCCGAACGCGCCCATTCGGAACCATTTGTCATTCTGCGGGCCGCCCCGGACCTCCCGCGCCTTCATGCGACGCACCTGCACGCCGCCCGTTGCGTGCGGATATCGTCAACGAAAGCCATTCGGCGCCGAGGACGAGGACGACGACCACCGCCGCGATCCAAAGGATGACAGGGCGGGGCGGGCGCGGACGAAGCGACCGGATGTGCGATAAGGCCACCGGCGGCTTCAAAGACTGTCCCGCCGGCGTGTTCTGGAGCTCGCGTACCCACGCCCGGGCTTTCTCTCGCTCGGCTTCCACGTCGAACCCGGCTTCGGCCAGTTCTTTCTCGGCCTGCGCGACGCCGACCAATGCGCCTTGTTCGATCTCGTCTTCCGCCGCCTCCTGCTCGAGGTGGTTCCAGACCTCTTCGGGGGTGCGCTTGGTGGCCATCAGCTCGTCTCCTGGGCTTCCGGTCCGGCGACCAAGGATGCGGTAACAAGCCAGACTAGACGTGAATGCGGCGCGTCGCAAAGTGGGGGCGGGTGCGAGTCTGACAGCTCTTGCCGAACACGGCGAAGCGTGGCGGGACAAAAAAAACGCGCCCGGACGACTCACATCGTCCGGGCGCGCTGGGCCATGCGCCCCGGGGGGGAGGGGCTGTGGCGCACGGCCCTCGAGGTACGACCGCCAAACTCGCCGCTAGGAGGGAGACGGCGCGGGCGATCCGTACACACTCAAAATTGAGTCCGACACTGGGCTTGGGCAAGAGGGGGGCTGGGTCTTTCCAGTTCGCTCCAGTTTCGCTCTCCTTCGCGTTCTCTCTCTCGTCGCTCCCCCTCGAGACATCCGACCCGAGACTCTTATTCCGGATGCGTGTCGTCCCTGTCGCGTCGTGCCCCCCCCCCGCGGTCCTTCGAGGCGCTCGAGCTCGCGCTTGCGGATGGCTCGCACAGCGTGGCGAAGGCTCTGACTCATTTGCGCGCGCGGCGGCGGGTTGGTTTGACTCGGAGCGCCGCGCTCGTGCACCGTCCACTCTGAGCTTGCCCCGGCCGCGCGTAGCTGACGCGCCGGCGCGAGCCAACACCCCGATCGCAGGGGAATCGCCGGCGCGCGCAACGCCACCGGAAAGGCCGTGTGCCCGGCTTCGGCACAGAACCCTTTGAATCCGCGGAGGATGGATATGCGTAAGAACGTTTTGGCGAGCCTGTCCGCGCTCGCGACGCTTTGCGGGGCGACTTCCGCTTGGGCTTCCGACTATTCGGTATCGCCGACTGGCAACGATGGCGCGGCCGGAACCGCGGCCGCACCATGGGCCACCCTCCAGCACGCCGCCGACGCGATGCAGCCCGGTGACTCGGTCACCGTGGCCGACGGCTCGTACATCGGTTTTTGGATGAAGAATCGGCAGGGCGACGCGCAACACCGCTTCACCATCCGCTCGCAGAACCCTCTCGGGGCCAAGATCACTTCTCCGTCGCCGACTGGCAACGATCCCAACGACAGCGTGCAGCTCGTCAGCGTGAGCTTCGCCACCATCGACGGCTTCGACGTGACCGGCGCCCCGCGCGCGGGCATCTCGATCCGCACCTTCGGCGACGAGACCGGGGCGGACACCACCGACGACATCGTGCAGAACTGCCGTAGCCACGGCAACGGCGCCGGCGTCACCGCCGGACGGCACGACGGTATCTTCACCGGTTTTGCCCAGAATATCCTCATTCAAAACAACGAAATCGACCACAACGCCGAGCACGGGATCTACGTTTCGAACTCGGCCGACAACCCGATCGTGCGTGGCAACAAGTCGCACGACAACCTGGCGAACGGCCTCCAAATCAACGCGGACGGATCCAGCGGCGGGGACGGAGTCATCTCGAACTGGTTGATGGAGGACAACATCGTCTACGGCAACGGTGGAGCTTCGGCCATCAACCTCGACGGTGCCACGTTCGGTATTTTGCGGAACAACCTCGTTTACGGAAACGCCAAGGGCGGCGTCGCTCTCTTCATGGGGGACGCGAACGAGGCCTCCCACGACAACGTCGTCGTGGGCAATACCGTTTACGACCCGGCGGGCACGCGCTTCGGCGTTCAAATCGACGACGGCGCGGACAACAACGTCTTGTTCGACAATGTCTTCTGGTCTGCCTCGACCGGCATGGAAATCGGGAGCGTGAACAATTTCACTCACGACTACAACATCGTCTCGTCGTATTCGGGCGGATCGGCCGGCGCGCACGAGAGCTCAGCCGACCCCTCCCAGCTCTTCGTGAACGCCGGCGCGAGCGACTATCACCCGGGTCCAGCGCTCGTGGCGAAGGGCGTGGCCAGCTTCGGCGGCGGCACGGCCCCGGCCGTCGATCTCGACGGGAAGGCGAGGCCCCAGGCTGGGGTCTGCGACATCGGCTGTTATGAGCACGGCGGCGGGAGTTCCACGGCGACGACACCCGACGCGGGCACGGGCGCCGGCGCGACGATCAGCGGTTCGGGCTCAGGCTCGGCTTCCGGCTCGGGCGCCACGAGCACCGGTTCGGGCTCGG
>CAZVPE010000102.1:3465-9711 GCA_964628155.1 uncultured Polyangiaceae bacterium
GGCTCGGGCGCCACGAGCACCGGTTCGGGCTCGGCTTCCGGCTCGGGCGCGGGCTCGGCAACGAGCACCCGTTCCGGCTCCTCTGGCTCTGGCACCGGACCGGGTCCGGGAGCGAGCATCGACTCGGGTCCCGGCAAGGGAGCAGCCGACGGATCGACCGCGCCAAGCACTCCGTTCGACGCAGGACTTTCTGCCCCCGCCGCATCGGTCGACGCGTCGAGCGGGTCAGGGGCCGACGCCTCATCTCCCACCTCCGGCGAGGCCTCGACCGATGGCGGCGACCAGGCCAGCCCAATGAACTGGGGCGAGGGAAACGCGCAGAACGGCGGCGGCTGCAGAGCGTCGCCCAGCCCGGCCGGCCCGGACGGCGCGCTTCTGCTGGCGTTCGCCCTCCTCGGAGCGAGCCGGCGGCGGCGGTAGAGCCCCGTCAGGTGACGCGGCGGCCGGGACCGGCGTCCATCGCCTCGTGGACGATGGCGCGGTCTACGTCATCGGTCGCCGCAACGGCTTCGGCGACGTCGACAGCTCGATCCCCACGCTGAATGCGCACACGCGCCTCTGCCCCACCTGCCAGCAGATCGAACGCGGGCACGTCGTCCCGGAACTCGTATTTCGCTGTCCTGAAGACGAACCGACTCGGGTCCTGCGCATGCGCCAGCGTCACGAGCGCGAGATACGTCGCGAACGGCCGGAAGCTCCCCGGGTCGGTGACGTGAATCTGTACCCCCCCACAGCCGAGCCCCGCGTGCTTGTGGAACGTCGGGCGAAACGTGATCGGTCGCGCGCGCATCCCCGGCAAAGCCAGGGCGTGCAGCTCGTCGGCGAGACGCACGCCGTCGATCCACGGCGCGCCGACCAGCTCGAACGGACGGGTCGTGCCGCGCCCCTCCGAAAGGTTCGTCCCTTCGATGAGGCATCCTCCGGGGTACACGAGGGCCGTCTCGTAACTCGGCATGTTCGGCGACGGCATGACGAACGGCCGGTCCCACGCCAGCGCATGCCCGTCGCGCTCGAGCCCGCGAACGGCGAGCACGCGAACGAGCTCTTGCGGCACCCGCTCCACGTCGGCCCGCCACGCCAAGATCTCGCCGAGCGTGAGCGCGTGGCGGACCGGGATGGGCTCCAGCCCGACGAACGAGCAGTACTCGCGCGACTGCCTGCGCCCCTCGATCCGGGCGACGTCCCCGCCGAGCGGGTTGGGTCGATCGAGCACCAGGACGCGCACACCGGCTCGGACGCAGGCGCGCATCGCGAGAACCGCCGTCCAGACGAAGGTGTAGTAGCGGGCTCCCACGTCCTGGAGGTCGATCACCATCACGTCGACCGACGCCAGATCTTCCGGCCGGGGCGAGAGGTCTTCGAAGTGTTCGCCGTAGAGACTTCGAACGGGCGTACCGAACGCGTCGCGGGCATCGGCGACCCCCACCATGTCCTGCGCCTCGCCGCCGTATCCGTGTTCGGGTCCGAAGACGATGGCGACGCGCACGCCGAGGGCATCGAGAACCCGCCGCGCATGAACGAGCCGGCGATCGACCGACGCGGCGTGGGCGAGCAGTCCCACGCGCGCCGCACGGAGCTCGGCGCCGAGCGCCGGGTGGGTCGCCAGACGATCGAGACCGGTCCTCATATAGGGCACCGATAGTGTACGCGACCTCGCAACCATTTCACGCTCACTTGCCACGGGCTCGCAAGTCGAGGTCTTTTCCCGTACGTTCTCCGTGAAGAGATTTCGTAGCCATGCGACGCGTCTTGGTGGTCGACGACGAAGAAAACCTCCGCCTCGTCTTGCGCACGCTGCTCAAGAAGCACGGCTACGAAGTCGAAGTGGCCGACAGCGGCGAATCGGCGCTGGCCGCTCTCGACTCGTTCGATCCGGACGTCATTCTCACCGACGTCCGCATGCCGCGGATGGGCGGCCTCGACCTCTTGAGCGCGCTCAAGGCCAAGCAGCACCCCGCGACCGTCATCGTGATGAGCGCCTACGGCAACGTGGACTTGGCGATCGAAGCGATGAAAGCGGGCGCGTACGACTACGTCGGCAAGCCGTTCAAACCCGACGAGATCGTGCTCGCGCTTCGCAAGGCCGAGGAGCGCGAGGCCCTGCGGCGCGAGAACCGTGCGCTCAAAGAGCAGATCCACAAGGACAGCCAGTTCGAATCGATCTTGGCCAAGAGCCGAGAGATGTTGGAGATCTTCCGGACGATCGCGAAGATCGCCGACTTCAAGACCACCGTCCTCGTGACCGGCGAGAGCGGCACCGGAAAGGAGCTCGTCGCGCGCGCGATTCACGCGCGATCGTCTCGAAAAAATGCCCCGTTCGTCGCGATCAACTGCGGCGCGATCCCAGAAAACCTGCTCGAATCGGAACTCTTTGGGCACAAGCGGGGAGCGTTCACCGACGCGACCGCCGACCGGCGCGGACTCTTCGAGGAGGCGACCGGCGGGACCCTCTTTCTCGACGAGATCGGTGAGCTACCGCTCAATCTGCAGGTGAAGCTCCTCCGCGCGCTCCAGGAAGAGACCATCCGCAGACTCGGCGACAGCAAAGACGTGAAGATCGACGTGCGAATCGTCACGGCGACGCACCGCGACCTGTCGGCCGACGTCAAGGCGGGGCGTTTCCGCGAAGACTTGTTCTATCGAATCAACGTCCTCGCCATTCACGTCCCACCATTGCGGAGCCGGCGCGAGGACGTCGGGCTGCTCATCGACCACTTCATCACCCGCAACAACGCGCGACTCGGCACGAACATTCGCGGCGTCTCGACCGAAGGTCGCAAGCTCATGCTCGAGTACCCGTGGCCTGGCAACGTTCGCGAGCTCGAAAACACGATCGAGCGAGCGATGGTCCTCGCCGACGGCGACGTGCTGCAGGTGGGCGACCTGCCCGAGCGCATGCGGGAGGCCCTCGATCCAGTCCAAGCGCATCTGGCGAGCGGCGAGCTTTCCGTGAAGAAGACGACCGCTGCGATCGAACAAATCTTGATACGGCGTGCTCTCCAAAAAACCAAGGGCAACCGGACTCGGGCGGCCGAATTGCTCGAAATAAGCCATCGGGCGCTTCTTTACAAAATCAAGGACTACAAGATCACCGACCTCTAAAAGGGTATGATGGGCGCCATGAGCAAGCGGGCGAAGGTCGCGGCGACGATCTCTATGGGTGCTCTGGGGCTTGTGGCGTTTGCCGGCTGCGGTGGTGGAAAGCAGGCAAATTCGCCGCCGACCTGCCCGGACGGGACCGTCCTCAGTGGAGAGGCCTGCGTCTCGGAGTCGGCTCCGAGCGAGGCGAAGCCGACCGCGGAGTCGAAGAGCGCCGACGCGAGTTCATCCAAGGGGAGCGCGAAGGGCTCCCCGGCCGCGTCGGGCTCAGCCGGCAGCGCCAGCGGCGATTCGGAGCCCGGAGGCGGGGGCACGTACGACAAAGAAGCGGTGGAGGCTCAGCTCAAGCGCGCCGCCAAGCAAGTGCGTGCCAACTGCGGCTCCGCTTCGGACGAGGAAGGCGCGAAGACGGGTCCCTGGGGAAACACGAGTGCAACGATCGTCCTCGGACGAAACGGCCACGTGCGAGAGGTGACCCTACCCGCCCCGTACAGCGGCAAGCCCGTCGGCGATTGCGTCGTCAACTCGTTCCGCAAGATCCAGTATCCGCCGTACAATGCCGCGAGCGACGCAAGCGTCAACTGGGACGTCCAGCTCGTCGAACCAAAGCAGAAGTAAGATCATTGGCTGCTCTTGGCGGGCGTCGATGCCGCCTCGGCAGCACCGGTCTCGCGCAGGACCCGTTCGCGGATGAGGGCCAGCGGGGGCGCTCCGTGGGAGAGAAGTGCGTCGTGGAATCGCTGCAGCGAGAACCGGTCGCCGAGCGTTCGCTTCGCCTCGTCGCGAAGCGAAAGAATCTGGAGCTTGCCGAGCGTGTAAGCGAAGTAACCGGGGTCGAACGTTCCTCGTACCGCCTGTTCGTGAGCCGTCGGGGCGTCCTGATGACAGTCCTCGACGAACCGCTTCGCAACTTCGTCCACAGTCATTCCTCGCGTATGGATTCCGACGGACGCGGCGAAGCGGCAGTTGCGAAGCAAGGCTCCCCGGCGCATCGCGAGCTCGTTGGCCTTGTCCTCCTTGCCGAGGCCTTGCTCGATCATCATTTGCTCCGAATAGTGCGCCCAGCCTTCCACGAAGGCGTAGTCCCCGAACGCCATCTGCACACGGGTCGGCGCGCGCTCCTGCCAGCGGCCCTGCACGAAGTGCCCCGGGTACACCTCGTGAATCGTCGTGCCGAGAAGGTCGCCGAGAGTCCCCAGATACGCCTGGCGCTCCTTTTGGGGCCATGATCGATCGGGGATCGTCAGATAGTAAAAGGCGCTCTTGGCCGAATCGAACGGCCCGCTCATCTCGAGCGAAGCCGCGTTCCATCTCATGTAGGGCGGCGTCTCGCGCACTTTGGCGTCGTCGTTCGACACGATCGTGACGATGCGTTTGGAAACGACGAACTGCCGCGCGTCCTGCATCATCCGCGTAGCGGTTGCGAAGTAATCGGCCTCGGTCGCGTGCTTGTCCTTGGTGACGGCGGCGAGCGCTTCAAACGCCTTCTTGTTCGCCGCGAGATCCGTTTCGTTCATCCGCTCGAACTCGGCGAGCGGCATCGTCAGACCCTCCTGAACGCGCAAGAGCTTCGCGTAGCGCTCCGCTCCGAGCACGTGGCTCTGATCGCCATGCGCGGCCTCCTTCTTCAGCCACGCCGCCAGTTCGCCGGCCGAAGCGGCCAGCGCCTCGTTGGCCTTCGCAAATCGAGCGCGCTGCGCGTCGTCGCCGAGGTGCCCCATGGTCTTTGCGACGTCCCCTCGCAGATATGTCGCGAAACCCGCGAAGTTGCGGGCCGCCACTTCGGCCACGGGCGCCGACAGGGGCGGCTTGAGATTCTCGCGGACGTGCCCGACTTCGGCCAATGCCGCCTCTTCGTGCGCAAGCAGGCGCTTGGCCCGATCTTCGATAGGCGCGTACTCGCGGTCGACGAACGTATTGACCGAGAAGAGCGCTTCGTAAAATTGGGCGTACTTGTGGGGAGCGTCGACGTCGACGAGCCGGAACAGATGCGTTTGCACTTGGCACTCCAGCTCGGCGAGATCGAGCGCCTCGTCGTCGGAGAGCCGGGCGCCATCGACGCGCGCCAGTGCGCCGGCGGCCTCTTGGAGCCTCGCGATACGCGCGGCGAGTGCCTCCCCCGAAATCGGCGCAATCTTCCCGTCGTACTCGTGCAAGCCGAGGTCGCGCGCGCCGGTCGGGTCGTCGTCCAGAAGCTCACTCAAAGTCCGATCGCGCAGCGGGCCGAAGTCGGACCGCGCCTGCGCCG
Organism: uncultured Polyangiaceae bacterium; assembly: GCA_964628155.1. Classification (GTDB taxonomy): domain Bacteria; phylum Myxococcota_A; class Polyangia; order Polyangiales; family Polyangiaceae; genus Palsa-1150. The sequence continues at coordinate 8,813 of CAZVPE010000102.1, forward strand.
GGCCGTCGCCCCCCCCACGGACCTCGGGTGGCGCGGGGGGGACGGGAAGAACGAGCGTGGGGGGCACCGACGACGCGGGAGCCGCCGGGCTGCACGCGCAAACGAACCCGAGGACGAACACCGATCGGCTGGCGGGGACCATCGCCCGCCAGGCTACCATCCCTGCGGCGGGCGCTCGTTCGAACCGGATTCGCCCGGACGGAGGCGGCTTACTTCGCGCTGCCGCCGCACTGACCAGGAATGCCGCCGCCGCCGCACGTTTCACCGGCCGGACAGGGCCCGCAATCGAGCAGGTTGCCGCAGCCGTCGCCCGCCGCGCCGCAGCTGATGTTCAACTGGGCGCAGCTGAGCGGCGTGCAGCCGCCGCACTGACCCGGAGTGCCTCCACCGCCGCACGACTGGCCGGCCGCGCACTTTCCGCAGTCGAGCAGATTTCCGCACCCGTCACCGGCGGGTCCGCACATGATGTTCTGCTGCGCGCACGTGACCGGCATGCAGCCGGTGCTGCAGCATTGCCCCGGAACTCCGCAACCTCCGCAGGTCTGCGGCGGCGGGCACATCCCGCAATCGATCGATGCGCCGCACCCGTCGCCGGACGGACCGCACGCAACGCCCTGCTGCGCGCACGTCTGCGACTGGCACGTGGCGGCGTCGGGTATGGGGACGCACTGCCCGTACACCCCGTTGCCGCCGCACTGGTACCCGGCCGGACAAGGACCACAGTCGATCTGACCGCCGCACCCGTTTCCCGCCGGACCGCAACTGATGTTCTGTGCCAAGCACGTGGTTGGCGTGCAGTTTGGCGGCGGCGGCGGCGGGACGCACGAGGCGAGGTCCCAGATCATAAACTCGAGGATCTTTTCCTGAGGGCTGAAGGCCTTGTCGCATTCCGCCGGGAA
>CAZVPE010000102.1:9811-18623 GCA_964628155.1 uncultured Polyangiaceae bacterium
CTCGCTGATCGGTTCCGTCGATCCAGTCGACCGAACCGTTGGCCACCGCCGTCGCGTCATGCCGCGGTTCGGCGATGGCGACTTGCGGGTTGGCCGGAACGGTTGGCGCGGGGTTCGAGAGCGCCCCCACGAAGTTAAGCCACTTCGCGAAGGTTTCGCCGTTGGGCGCTGGCGGTGACGGGGGGACGACGGTGCTGACGTTCAGCGTCCAGGTCGCATTTTGCGGATTGTCGTAATCCGGAACCCATTGCGCGACGTTGTTGAACTCCGCGTTGTTAACGAGCCACGAGTAGCTGTAGTGGGTCGCGAAAAAGTGCCCCCCCGAGTCGGAATAGGTGACCAGATTGGCCAGCTCAGCTGCCGTTTTCGTCGCCGCCGCTCCCCAGCACGGGAGCATGATTTGGTCGTAGTTCATGTACGTGCCGCCCTTGCCCAGAAGGGCGACCTCTGTGCGCGCCCCCCCGACGGAGGCTCCAGGCAAGCCCCCGTTCAAGGTCCCTCCGTTGGCGCCGGGATTGCCCGCGTAGATCTGGATGCGACCCGCGCCGCCCGCCCCTGTATCCGCGGTGAACTCGGCTTGGTCGACCCCCATCTTCAAGAGGACGCACTCGAGGGCGTCGACGCTGCCGGTCGAGATGGCCGTGAGCGGAATGTTCCCTTCGCTCTGGTTGCGCGGCAGGTTGAGCGTGCCGACCGACGTGGACGCGCAGGCCGGGACGTTGAATAGGAACTGGCGCCGCCAGCGACCGAGCTGGATGACGACCGGGATGCTGGTCCCCGCAGGGACATTGGCCAGCGTGAACGTCCCGTCGAAGTTCGTGTACGTCGATACGAGCGGCGAACCCGACACGTCGGCGCCGCACTGGCGGCACGACGCGCCCGGCGTGAAGACTTGGAGCGGCGCGTTGGGCACGAAGACGAGGACGTTTGGAACAGGGTCGGGAGCCAACCCCGTCCACGCGGAGACGCCGGCGGACACGGTCCCGGTGATCGTCGTCTTCGCCCCGCCGTCACAACTGACCTGACTCGTGCAGAGGTTCGTGCAAGGCGTTGCATTTCCGCAGACGCCGGGCTTGCTGCCGCCGCCGCAGATGTCGGTGCCCGAACAAGTGCCGCACTGGAGCGTTCCTCCGCAGCCGTCGCCGGCGGGGCCGCAGTTGAAGCCGAGCGACGTGCACGTCTCCGGCGTGCACACGATGCCCACCCCCCCGTCGGGAAGCGTCGGAGGCAGCATTCCCCCGCACGTATTGAACCCGCCGCCGCCACAGTACTGAGGCGGCATGCACGTTCCGCATTGCAGCGCTCCGCCACAGCCGTCCCCTGCCGCACCGCAGTTGTAATTGAGATCCGCACACGCCTTGGGGGTGCAGGCCGCGCCGCCATCCGGCGTTACGCCGGTTCCACACCGCGCAAACCCGCCGCCGCCGCAGAACTGGCTCGTCGGGCACGAACCGCAGTCGATCGTGCCGCCGCAGCCGTCGCTGTTCATCCCGCAGTTCACGCCCAGCGCCTGGCACGTGAGGGGCATGCACGAGCCCCCGTCCGCCCCACCCTCCGCCCCTCCGTCCGCACCGACGATGCCCGTACCGCATTTGCTATAGCCGCCGCCCCCGCAAAACGCGCCGCTGGCGCAGCTGCCGCAATCGACCTGCCCGCCGCAGCCGTCGTTGTTCATTCCGCAGTCGAGTCCCAGGTCTGCGCACGACTTCGGAACACAGGCAAAGCCCGCATCGGCCAGAAGCGTGGGGGCATCGTAGGCTTGCGGCGGCCCGTCGTCGCCCGTCGCCTCCACGGACGAATCGTGCAGGACGCCCGCATCGAACACGCTGGTGCTCGGCGAGCTGCCGCAGGAGAGGACGATCATGCCGGCCAGGGCCATCGTCCCGAGAAGGCAGGTCCACGAAACCACCGTACGCATCTTGAACTTCCTTCCACCGCGCGTGCAGCGAGAGCGGGCGTCGCGGCGAATATTTGGGTTGGTGTATAGCACGCAAGAAAGCGTTCTCAGTGGAATCGAGGACCCGTTGGTCGGATTGCGGACGGCGCATCCCCCCGAGTTCCAGCGGGAGTTCACGGCGCGTCTCGAGCGCAGCGCGCGCCGAGCATCGGAATCCGGAATCGGCCCGGATGATGGACGCGATTGGTCGCTCGCAGACCATCGGCGTCGTAGTTGTAGGCGCCGCCCCGTATCGAATGCTCGCACTCCTCGGGAATGGGATTGCTCCCCGTGTATCCTTGCTTATGGCCGCGCCGGAGCTCGTCTAGGGCTTCCATGATTTCGCTGCACTTGCCCGGCGTGCCCTGCCCCGCACTCGGCCTGCGGTAGGCGTACGGGTCGTATTCGTCTTGCATCCACTCCCAAACGTTCCCGGCCAAATCATCGTGCCCGTACGGTCCGCGGCCCGCCGGATGGGAGCCCACGTCCTCGGGGTGTCCCGTCGCGAACACCGTCCGCTGGTGGGTCGGCGGATCGTTGCCCCAGGCGAAACGGCGATCGTCGCTGTCCCTCGCGGCCTTTTCGAACTCCGCTTCGCGCGGAAGCCTCTTTCCGCGCCACTCGCAGTAGTTGCGCGCGCCGTCCCAGGAGATGCCCGTCACCGGCTGGTCGGGCCCGTTGAAATCGGGGTGCTCCGCCCGAACGGAATCCGATTTGGGAGGACACGCCTGAGCCGCGACGCATTCGCTCCATTGCGCGTTCGTGACCTCCGTGCGGTCGAGATAAAAGGCGGCGAGCGTCACCGCGTGCGCCGGATGCTCGTCCTCTTGTCCCCCGCTGTCCGTGCCCATCGTGAACGGGCCCGCGGGGACCAAGAGCATGTCGGAAGGCGCCGCTGACGCGGAGGCCACCGATCTTTGACCGGATTCTGCCGGGACCGACGTCACGATTGGCCCCGACGAAGCCGGCGGGTCCGGCGCGGGGTCGGCCACGCTCCCCGGCGGCTCGGGGGCCGCAGAGGTCCGGACAGGAGCCGGCGGTGCCGGAGGCGGGGGCGGCGCGAGCGACGCCCCAACCGGGGCTTCCGTTCGGCCGCAGCCTCCCGAGACGAGGAAAAACGCGGCGGTCGCGAGAGTTCGAGCGGGCGTCACCGTGAGGGGCACCGTACGACAGAAGGCGCAGCCGGGAGAATGGGGGAGCACGACGGGGTGCACTCGAGCGAACGGCGTGCCTGTGCCGATGCGCCGAGTTTCGTGGGCGTACGCGTCCGCTCCACGCGTGTCCTGGACGAAATGCAGCGTGTCCCCGGACACGGCCGACCACTGCCGCCGTATGACAGGGCAAGGGCGCCGGAGTACAAAGACCGCGCTTTGATCGCGGTCTCGCATCTCATCAAGCGCTACGGCGCGGCGATGGCCGTCGATGACGTGTCGTTCGAGGTCGGGCGGGGCGAGGTGGTCGGATTTCTCGGGCCGAACGGGGCCGGCAAGAGCACGACGCTCCGCATCCTCGCCGGATTCCTGGGCCCGACGTCGGGGAAGGTGACGATCGCCGGGCACGACGTGGTGGACGAGCCGTTCGAAGCGCGCCGATCGGTCGGCTACATGCCCGAAGGAGTCCCGCTCTATCCCGAAATGCGAGTCGTCGAGTATCTCCGTTTTCGTGCGGAACTGAAGCGCGTTCCGAGGGCCATTCGCCGGACCAACGTGGAGGAGGCCATGCGCAAGGCCGGCGTCGTCGAAGTCGCCACCAAGCGCATCGGGCACCTGTCCAAGGGATACCGGCAGCGCGTCGGGCTTGCGGACGCAATCGTCGCCAAGCCGCCCATCGTCGTCCTCGACGAGCCGACGGCCGGGCTCGATCCGAACCAGATCCGCGAGGCGAGGGCCCTCGTGCGCGAGCTCGGGCGCGACCACACCGTCGTTCTTTCCACGCACATTCTCGGCGAAGTCGAGACATGCGCCACGCGCGTTCTACTCCTGCACCGCGGCAAGCTGGTCGCGGAGGGCCCGACCGACCGCATCCGAGCAATGCGCAAGGAGGCGGCGGTGGAGCTCACGCTGCGCGGCGAGGCGCGCGCCGCCGAGACCGTTCTCGCGGCGGTCGAGGCGGTCGCGCAGGTGTCGCGCCTCCAGTCTGCGGACGGCGCTTGCCGAATCCGCCTGACTTTCGCCCCAGCCCTGCCCATCGACGAGCGCGCGCGGGCAACCGAGCGGTGCGTCGCGGCCCTCGTCGGGGCGGACATCGGCGTGCGCGAGGTTCGGGCCGCCGGCGGATCGCTCGAAGACGTGTTCGCCGCGCTGACCGCCTCGGGTTCGCCCTCGGAGGAGCCCGAGGCGTGAGGGGGTTCTGGCCCATTCTGAAGCGCGAGCTCTTCGCGTTCTTCGTCACGCCGCTGGCGTGGGTGCTCATCGTGAGCTTCCTCGTCGTGCAAGGGATGCACTTCTTTCTCCTCGTGGACCACTTCGCCCGGGAAGCGGACGTGACCGGCGACGAAACGCCTCTTTCGGCCTTCTTCGGGAACACGGTCCTCCTCTATCTGGTTCTCTTCGTGCTCGTCCCGCCGATGACCATGCGCCTCTTCGCCGAAGAACGGCGCAGCGGCACCATCGAAACGCTGATGACAGCCCCGGTGTCGAACGCGGCGGTCGTGCTCGCGAAGTATGCGGCCGCGCTCATCACGTACGTTGCGATGTGGATCCCGACCGTTCTCTACCTCGTCATCCTGGCAAGAACGGGCGACCTCGACTGGCGCGCGGCGATGAGCGCGTACCTGGGCGTACTCCTCGTAGGCGCCGGGTATCTCGCGGTCGGCCTTTGTGCGAGCGCCCTCACGCGGTCGCAGTTTTTGGCCATGGTGTGGACCGCGCTCGTCTTGCTGGTCCTCTTCATCCTGGGCATCGGCGAGTTCGTCACGCGCGACGGGACGCTGATGCACGAGGTGTGCACGCACGTGTCGGTCTGGTCCCACATGAACGACTTCGCGAGCGGCGTCGTCGATTCGCGGCGCCTCGTCTTCTATGGGACCCTCGTCGTGTTGCCGCTGTTCATCGCCACCCGCGCGGTCGACGCGTGGAGGTGGGGATGACGGCAAACGATCGGCGGCGCCCGCCATCCACCCGACGGCGTTCGGTCGACCTCGGGCATCTCCTGCAACTCGCCGGAGTGGTCGCCGCGATCGTGCTCGCCGCGATTACGAACGTGATCTCAGCCCGGCACTTCACGCGCTGGGACTGGACGGCGAGCAAGCGCTGGTCGCTCAGCCCGGCGACCGTGGAAACGCTTCAATCGCTCGAGCAACGGGTCGACGTGTGGGCGATCGCCGGTGCCGGCGATCCGCTCGAGCAGAGCCTCAAACAGCTGCTGGTTTCGTATCGATCGCGCTCCTCGCGCCTGGACGTCCACTGGGTCGACCCCGACCGCGACGCCGTTCAGCTCGTCGACTTGCAGCGCCGCTTCGGACTCGAGGCGGGCCGCACCGAGGACGGCCGCGTGGCCGCGGACGCCGTCGTCATCGTCGCGAGCGGCGACAAGCACTGGTTTCTCACGCCGCAAGACCTGTTCGAAGCGGCGTCCGACGACGTCCACGTCAAACCACGTGAGGAGCGCGCGCTCACCCAAGCCATCCGCAGCGTCCTCGGCGGAGGCAAATCGCGGCTCTGCTTCACGACAGGACACGGCGAGCTCTCGCTCGAGCCGGGCAAAGACGAACGCGAGTGGCTCGGCGGGCTGCGCGATCTGCTCGAGAAGGGCAACTACGAACTCGCGAGCGCCGACGCGACGGCCCCCGGGTTGCACGAGCCGTTCGCCGAATGCACGGTGGTCGTGATCGCCGGCGCGCGTTCGCCGTTCGCCCCCACGGAGGCGAACCGCCTGCGCACGTGGCTCCTGGAAGGCGGGAGCCTGCTCGCCGCGGTCGGTCCGATGGAAGCGGGTACCGATACAGGGATGGCTCTCTCCGGCCTCGACGAAGTCCTCTCGCCGTTTGGCATCGGCCTCGACGACGACCTCGTTCACGTGACTGACCCGAACTTCGTCGTCCCCGATACCCACGGCGAGGGCTTCTTGGTCTCCGCGCAGCCCCATCCCGTCACCGCGAGCCTTGTCCCCAGTGGCACCGACAGCCGGCCGCCGCGGGTCGCCGTGTTCTTCGCGCGCTCACTCCGCCACGTGTCGAAGCCCGGATCCGCGTCCGCGTCCGACCTCTTGGTGACCGGAGAAGGAGCGTTCGCAAAGAAGAGCATCGTCGGGGCGAGCGGCTGGACGGACGCGCCGACACGCGAACCGTCGGACCCGAGCGGGCCGTTCGTGCTCGCGATGGCGAGCGAGCGTCCGCCGCCGTCCGCGAGCGCGCCACACGGTCCGCGGGTCGTCGTCATCGGCAGCCGCTTCGCGCTTGCCGAAGACAACTGGCGGCAGCCGCGGCCGCTGCACGGCGCCGCGTTCTTCGTCGACAGTTCGCTCTCCTGGCTCGCGGCTCGGCCGGAGCTGGTCGATGTGCCGGACAAGGCGCAGGTCGCCGCCGGGATACGCGTGTCGGAGGGGGGGCGGGACGAAGTGCGTCGCTACGTGCTCGTCCTCATGCCGCTCGCCGCGATGCTGCTCGGAGTCGCCGTGTGGGCGTGGCGCCGCTCGTCGGAAAACAAGCCATACGAAGCGCGGCCGGAGTCCCCTTCGTGAAGCCGCGGGCCGCAGCGACACCGATCGCCCTCTTGGTGGTGGCGGCGGGTACCGTCGCGTACGCCTACTTCGTCGACCGCGGCACCGCGTCCGACGCGGACCGCGCCGGTCGTCGGCAAGACGTCTTCCCGAGCTTTCGCGTCGACCACGTCTCGCGCATGGAGATCGCGCAGGGAAGCGATGGGTTCGTTCTCGAGCGGGACCCCGACTCGGGTCCGGGCACGTCCGCTGCGTGGGTGCTCTCGCCGCGGGAGGAATACGCGGACCCCGTTGCCGTCGATGCGCTGCTGCGCGAGTTCGAGCTCGCGACCCGCCTTCGCGAAGTGACGCCGACCGCGGCCATGGGGCTCGATGCCCCTCGGGCCCGGGGCAAAGTGAAAATCGGAGCGCTCGAGTACCGGTTCGAAGTGGGCGCGGACGCCCCCCGTCCCGAAGGGAGCGCCTACATGCACGTGGACGGTGAACCGGCTTTCGTCGTGGGACGGTCGCTCAAAGTGCAGCTCCTCCGAGGCGCCGACGCCTACCGCGACCGCACGCTCGTCCCCCTGGGCGCGGCCGAGACCGCGCGCCTCGAGGTTCGCGGCGCAGACGGACGGCGGTTCGTGCTCGAGCGCCACGGCGCGTCGTTCGACGTCGCCGGCGCGGGGCTGCGGGTATCGCGCGGCGCGGCGGCCCGCATCTTCACGGCGCTCGCGGACGCGCGAGCGGAGTCGTTCCTGGACGACGCGACGGCGAACCGACTTGCGGCCGGCGGCATCGCGGTCACGCTCACCCCGCGCGACCAAAACCGGCCGACCCTCGAGCTGCGCATCGGCGGCGCCTGCCCGGGACAGCCCGACGACGTCGCCGTCGTCCGCGCGACCGGTCCGAGCCGCGGAGGCGCCGGCCCGGCGACCGGGGGAGTGGCTTCGCCGGCGGCGGCGTGCACGGCCAAAACACTGGTCGAAGCACTCGGCGCGCCGGCGGAGTCGCTCGTCGACTGGTCGCCTCTCTACGCGCACGCCGACGAGATCGAGCAGCTCCGCCTGGAAGCCGTGCCGGCCGGCCTCGTCGTCGATCTCGCGCGCAAAGCGAGCGGCTGGTACGAACGAGCGCCCGAGGCGCGCGACCTCGACCGCGACGAGAGCGACTCCGCGAACGGCCTGGCGCTCGCCCTCGCCGGCGCGCGCGCTCTCGACGGACGGCGTGGAACCTCGGCCGAAACGCTCGCGGTCCGAGCTCGGGTCACCGTCGTGCGAACCGGGGACGGCGCGAGCGAGGCAGTGGAGCTCGCCGGGCCGGCGGCTGACGGGACGACCCTCGCGCGGCGCGTCGACGACGGGGCCGTGCTTCGTCTATCCCGGAGCGTTGCGCGGCGCTTCGAGCCGCACGCTGTGGCGCTGCGATCGCGGTCGGTATGGCGCCCGGCGTTCGACGCCGGAGCGGTCGTCGCAATCGACGACGGCTGTACGCCGGCGCCGGAGCGCATCGAGCTACGCGACGGGACGTGGTCGATGCGCGCGCCCGCCGGGTTCGCGGCCGACGCCTCGTCGATCGTCGATCGAACCGGCGCGATCGCGCACGCGAAGGCCGACGCGTGGATCGCCGAACGAGACGACGGCACCTTCGGATTCGACGGCCCGGCGTCGTGCACGGTGACTCTCACGTTGGGCAGCGAGCCGAGGCGCGTCTCGCTCGTTTTCGGCGCGGAAGATGACGGCGGGGTGTACGCTCACGTGCTCGGCGATCCAGCGGTCTTCGTCGCCGCGAAGGTGCTTCGCGACCTCGTGTCTCGACCCGCGATCGATCGTGGTCCGATGCGACTCGATCCGAACGCCCTGGCCCGCGTCATTCTCGCGAGGGGCCCCGCTCGACTCGTCCTCGAGCGTTCGGGCAATCGTTGGCTGCGACTCGGCCGAGATCGGGACGCCGGCAGGGATGACGATCCACTGCCGGCCGCACTCGACGGCTTCTACGCGCTCGCGGCCGTGCACACGGGACCGCCGGCGCGCGAGGAAGGCATGGGCCGCCCGACACTCGAAATCGTCGCGAGGTCCTCGGACGGCGACGCGAGACCCCGTGAGATCCACATTTCGTTGGGCGCCGAAGGGCAGCTCGACGGGCAGGACGTTTACTTCGCCCGCGCCTCGGGGATCGACGCGACGTTTGCCGTTCCGCGACGCCCGGTGAACGCAATCCTCGACGCGTGGTGAGGGG
>CAZVPE010000103.1:0-6075 GCA_964628155.1 uncultured Polyangiaceae bacterium
GACACGACTTCGGGTGCGAGCGGGGATGCCACGCTGCCCCCTGCCGATGCGCGAGTCGCGCAATGCGGCAAGAGCAACTGCCTGGGGTGCTGCGTGCAAGACGTGTGTTTCCCCGGAAACGACGAGATGGCATGTGGCTCCGGGGGACTTGCGTGCCAGACGTGCGCGACGGGCGGTCAGGCGTGCGTGGGCCAGCAGTGCGTGACCCCGTGCGGCGCGGGAACGTGTGCCGGCTGCTGCGCGAACAATCAATGCGTCTCCGGGACCGTTGCGACGGCGTGTGGCCGGCAAGGCGGGCAGTGCGCCGATTGCACGTTGGCCGGCTCGTCGTGCGTTTCGGAGGAGGCCGGGGCGGGGGGGGCGTGCGCGGGACCCGCGGAGAACTGCAGTCCGCAAACGTGCATTGCGGGTTGCTGCGATTCGCAAGGTGTTTGCGCAAGTGGGACAGTGACTTCGGCATGCGGAACGGCCGGCGCTTCGTGCCAGAGTTGCCCGGCGGGCATGTTCTGCCGCGGACAGAAGTGCGTCCGAGTGAACTGCACGCCGCAGCAGTGCCGCGGCTGCTGCGATGACAAGGGACTCTGCCACTCGGGTATCGCCGACACGCAGTGCGGCCGCGGGGCCGCGCTGTGCGAGGACTGCTCTCTCTCGGGGCTCTATTGCGACAGCACGAAACGCTGCGGTTCGCCCGCGCAGGACGGGGGTATTTGTAACTGCGCCGCGGGCTGCTGCGACGAGCAGAATCAGTGCCATCCCGGTTCTTCGAATACCCAGTGCGGATCGTACGGCGAATTGTGTTCCGATTGCACGGCATCCGGAACACAATGTACCAATCAGTATTGTGGTGATCCGGCGCTCAACGCCGCGTTCTGCAACGAGCAGACGTGCCCGTCCGGCTGCTGCGACGAATACGGCGTGTGTCAGCAGGGCATCACGAGCACGGCGTGCGGGACCCTGGGAACGAATTGTACCAATTGTCTGAGCGCCGGCTTTCTCTGCTCGAACCAGCGCTGCGTGAGCCAGGAGGGCGGGCTGACTTGCGGTCCGTTCAACTGCTTGGGCTGTTGCGACGCGTTCGACACTTGCCACGTGTTTCCAACGGGAAACCAATGCGGCTCCTATGGAGTGTCTTGCTTCGAGTGCCCGCCCGACGCCGGCTCGACCTGTTCCCAGAGCTGTTCGGGTTGCTGCGATGTCCAGGGCAACTGTCAGCTCGGCTTGGCCGACACCCTTTGCGGCCAATATGGAAGCTCGTGCCAGGATTGCACAGCGCTCAATCCGCCATCGACGTGCGACCTGAGCGTCAATGTCGTCGCGTGCGCGAGTCAGCAGTCGCAGTGCCCCGCGCCATACCCGGCTTGCCCAGCGGCGCTGACGCAGGCGGCGCCCACGCCGCAGAAGGGCGCCTGTTCGATGGACGACCTTCAGAGCGCCGCCTCGGCGTGCTCGGGCGGAGCGAATACGTCGGCGTGTCAAAACTTCTTTGAGTACCTCAATAACATGAACCTCCCTTGCGATCAGTGCCTGAGCCCGTTCGACTACGACTTCACGCAGGAAATCGGCATTGCCAGCTGCGCCGAGCCGTATGTCGACGCCGCGTGCAACCACAGCAACGCGTGCCTGGTCGATTGCCTCACGCAAACGTGCTTCGGTTGTGCCGATTCGCCGGCCGCTGCTATGTGCACCACGCAAGCGCGGTCGGCAACGTGCTCGACCTACGTGCAGGCCAGCCAGTGCTCCGCCCAAGCGTTCAATGCGGCGGCGGCGGTGTGCAACCCGGGCGCGTATCAAAACTTCGGCGCGTGGCTCGAGGCTGTCGGTTCAAGGTATTGCGGGCCTTGACCCCGACCATCACTTTGCCCAAAGGCCGGCGAGCTCGAGCTCCACTTCCGCGAACGGCTCGACACGGACCTTGGCGTCCTCGCGCCAGGTTCCGAGCACGACCCACCGGTCGCCTTCGAGTCCGAAGGCCTCGAGCGTCTTCGCGATGGGGTCGACGAGCCACGCATACGAGACGCGCTCACGCGCGTAGATGGGCATCTTCTCGGCTCGGTCGACCCCCGCGGTGGAGGGCGATAGCACCTCGCAGACCCAATCGGGGGGAAGTTCGAAGGAGGACGCGTCGGGAAGCTCGGGCATGCGCGCGCGACGCCAGCCGACCAGGTCCGGGACCAGCACATCACCGTGCAGATGGAGTTCGGGCTCGTCGAGGATGATCCAGCCTCCCGGGCCCCCCTTTCCGCGGTCGAACGGACCGCCGAGATCGATGCCCAGTCGCGACGACGCGCGGGCATGGAGCGACGCTGGCCGCGGCTGGGTGATGAGCACGCCCTGGACAATTTCGGCGAGGAGATGTCCAGGGACGGCGAGGAGATCCTCGTAGGTCGCGCGCCGTTTGGCCGGGTTGCCCATCATCCGAGTGTAGCGCCGGATGCGACGGCGTGCAGGGGAGCCCCCCTCCCGTGTCGCGCCGGAGCACCGCGCTCTAATCGTCCAATCCGAGACCCTCGAGGATCCTCGGGATGTGCTTCTCGACTCGGGCCGCCCGGGTCTTCGACAGCTTTGGTTGCGAGAAATGAAAGATGTACGCTCGCTGCCGACCCGGCGTCAGCCTGGCGAAGGCCGCCCGCAACTTCGAGTTCTCGCCGAGCTCGGAAGCAAACTCCTCGGGCAGCTCGATGTCCTCGGTCTTCTTGAACGGCACCTTCAGCCCGGCGCGCTCGATCTCGATCGCTTTCCGCACGTAGGCCCTCACCGTCTTTTCGAGCTTGGTCACCTCTTGGACGCTCGTAAACCGGATTTGCCGGCCCGCTTGCACGTTCTTGGTCTGTTGAATGAGGACGCCTTTGGGGTCGTCGAGCAGCGCGCCCTTGTGAAACAGGATTGCGCAATACTCCTTGAAGCCGTGAATGAGCGCGATGTTCTTGCCGTCGAGATCGTAGCAGGGCTGACCCCACTTCAGCTCTTCGGTCAGCCCGCTGTCGAGGAGGATCTCGCGGAGCTTCTCGAACGCCGCGCGCCACTTGTCCTGCCGTTTCAGAAACGCATCCACCTTGGGGTTCATCGGACGTCCTCTTGCCTCCGTCGGCGGCTCCGCGGTGCCGCAGTGGCGCGCACCGCGTCTCGCACGGGCCCTCGGCCTTTCTCTACGCGAGCGCGCTCTTGAACAGCGCGAGTAACTCCGCCCAAGCCCTCTCCGCCGCATCGTGGCTATACACTTGGGAATCCGGCGGACACCAGCCGTGCATCGTCCCTTCGTACACTTCGACGTTCGCCGGGATAGACGCTTGGGCGAAGGCAGCTTTGAGCGTCCCCTTCGCATCCGGCTGCTTCGCGTCGTCGTTGGCGGCAATCGCGACGAGGAAATGCGCCTTCATCTTCGGAATTAGAAGGTGCGGGCTGTCGGGCTTGTCGGTCACCAGGCCTCCGCCGTGGAACGTTGCGGCGGCGCCGATGCGATCGGGATTCGTGGCTGCCGTGCGCATGACGAGCGGTCCGCCCATGCAGTAGCCGGTCGTTCCCATCTTGCGAGATTTGTCGACCGACGGTTGCTGGTCGAGCCACGCCGTCAGCGCCTTCGCGTCGGTGACCTCGGTCTCCGGCGTGAGGGTACGCGCCAGCCCCATCAGCGCATCACGCGTCGCCGGATCTTGGAAGTCCGCATGCGGAGCCGACGTCGGCGCCTTCTTCGTCCGGTAGAAGGGGTTCACCACGAGCACGGCGTATCCCGACTCCGCGAGCCGCTTTCCCATCTGACGGAACGTAGGACGGAGACCGAAGATGTCCGGCCAGACGAGGACCGCAGGAGATGCGCCGCTGGCTGGATGTACGAAGTAGGCGTCGCACGCACCGTCCGGCGTCGCGATGCTCACCTCGGACTCGGTCGTCGCGATCGCCGCTCCCGATGCCGCCGCCGTCGGCGCGGGCACCGGAGCGGGCGCCGGATCGGCCGATTTGCAGCCGGTCGGCAGGAGCGACGCGATGCCTGCGCCGAGGCTGAGAGAGAGTGTGCTGAAGCCTCGCCTCGAAAGGAGCTCGGAGCGAAGGCGGTACGCGACCATGTCGTCGAAGGAATCGTTGTCACACATGAGAGGAGTAAACCCGCTCTTTGGCGACCCAACAAGACCCTTCCCAACCGGCTTTGGGTCTTGACATCCGGTGCGTCGCGCGTCGAGGCTTCAAACGAATTATCGATTCACGATCCCGGCTTCCGCCCGCGGCGCCGTCGAACAGAGGGGGCACGAATGTTCTTCGGTCGATTGCGAGGCCTCGCGGCCGCTCTCATTGCGACGTCCTTTTTGGTCACGCTGGCGGCCGAAGCGCACGCCGATACCTATAATCTCACCAACTCGAGCGGGGTGGCCACGGCAACCTGCTGTGGAAACCCCGTTGCGATCGACCCAGGGGTAAACGTCGCCGCATCCTTGAACCTGACGGGCGCGACCGTCACGGTCGAGTCCGGCTTCGTCCCCTCGGAGGACGTGCTCGCGCTCCCCAGCCCTGTGGGCGCCATCACGGCTTCGTACTCGGCCTCGACCGGCGTTCTCACGCTCAGCGGCTCGGACACCGCAGCGAACTACCAGCTCGCGCTCGGCTCGGTGACGTACGCGGACACGGCCACCGTTCCGAACACTTCGCCTCGAACGGTCACGTTCGGTCTGGGGGCGGCGGTGCCGTATTCGGGCACCGGACACTTCTACGAGTTCGTTGCGAACTCTCTGACCTGGACGTCCGCGGAGACTGACGCCGCCGCACGGAGCTACTTGGGCCTCTCGGGCTATCTCGCGACTGTCACGAGCGCGGGAGAGAACGCCTTTGTCCTGCAGAAGGCAAGCGGCGACGGGTGGTTGGGCGCGTCGACCAACGGCGTCGATGGCTTTCCCCGGACCTGGTACTGGGTGACCGGCCCGGAAGCCGGCCAATCGTTCTTTTCCAATACCGGCCCGGGCCAGGGCACCACCGGCAGCGTGGACATTCCCTACGCGAACTGGAACGGCGGGGAACCCAACGACTCGGGCAACAGCGAAACGGTCGGCGAGTTTTACGGCAACGGCGGTACGAACGGATTCTGGAACGATCTGCCGACCAACGGCGGCGTCGACGGGTACTTCTGCGAGTATGGCGGCCAGGCGAGCGACCCTGTCGAGTCGTTGCAAGGGTCGAAGACCGTGGTCTTCCTCGGCACGACGATCACGCTCACCTCGTCTGCGAATCCGGCCGAGCCCGGCGCGTCCGTCACCCTGACGGCCACGATATCGCCGGTTCCGACGAGCGGCACGGTCACGTTCACCAGCAGCGACAGCACCCCACTGGGGGCGCCGGTCGCGCTCTCCGGGGCTACCGCTTCCGTGTCGACCAGCGCCCTGACGACGGGAGTGGACACAATCACGGCCAGCGCGTCGTACGTCGTGGCGGGAAGTAATCTCATGGCGTCGACGACGCTCGACCAGGTCGTCCAGGTCTCGTGTCCGGCCGGCGGCAGCGCGTGTCCCGTGTCGTCACCCACCTTTTGTACCGACGAGCAAACCGACACGAACAACTGCGGCGCATGCGGCACGGTCTGTCCGCTAGGACAGCAATGCAGTGCCGGGTCGTGCGCCTGCCCCACGGCGACTCCCAACGCGTGCGGGAGCGGCCTCTCGGCGTACTGCGCGAACTTCCTCGACGACTCGAACAACTGCGGGTCGTGCGGCGCGGTTTGCCCGTCGGGAAAGGCGTGCGGCGTCGGGGGTCATTGCGTCGTCCGATGCGTCGCGGGGGAGACGAACTGTTCGGGGCTCTGCACGATCACGAGCACCGACAACCACAACTGCGGAGCGTGCGGCACCGTCTGCCCTTCCGGCGAGGTTTGCGACGGCACCGGCCACTGCGCCGTCTCTTGCGTCGCCGGCCAGACGAACTGCTCGGGCCTCTGCACGATCACCAGCGCCGACAACCACAACTGCGGAGCGTGCGGCACCGTTTGCCCCTCCGGCGAGGTCTGCGACGGCGCAGGTCATTGCGCCGTCTCGTGCGTCGCGGGCCAGACGAACTGCTCGGGCCTCTGCACGATCACCAGCGCCGACAACCACAACT
>CAZVPE010000103.1:6175-18493 GCA_964628155.1 uncultured Polyangiaceae bacterium
GGCCAGACGAACTGCTCGGGCCTCTGCACGATCACCAGCGCCGACAACCACAACTGCGGAGCGTGCGGCACCGTTTGCCCTTCCGGCGAGGTCTGCGACGGCACAGGTCACTGCGCCGTCACTTGCGTCGCGGGCGAAGCGATCTGCTCGGGCGAATGCTCGGACCTCAGGAGCGACGGCCTCAACTGCGGGGCGTGCGGGGCCGTGTGTGCCGTCGGGAAGGTCTGTTCGGGAGGTACGTGCGTGCCGGTCGAAGGCGGCGTGGCCGGTGGCGACGGGGGCAGCGCAGGCGCTACGGACGCCTCGATCCCCGACGCCTCACTGTTGATCGACGCGGGAAATTCCGCCGAGGCCGAGGTTGAGGTTGACGCTACGGACGCCTCGACCCCAGACGCCTCGGCGTCGAACGGTCCCGCCGGGACCGGGGGGTGCAATTGTCGTGCGATCGCCACGCATCCGACGAAGGGAACCGCGATCCCCTTCGTCCTCCTCGCGCTTGCGCTCGCGTGTCGAAGGCGATCGAACGTCGGGCGGTAGTTGCTGCGCATGGGGTCGTCGCGCCACGCATCGACGGAGCGCGAGCGCGCATATTGGCCCCGGGCTAAAGATCACGTCTTTCTAAACCGTACCAGCCTGCCATGGGGGCACGAGTTCAGGTCGACTCGAAAGAGTCGGGGAACATCGTGGAGATCACACTCTCCGGGGCAGCGGACGTCTCCGCGGCGGCACACCTCAAGGAGTGCCTTCTTCGCGTGATGGTGGCCGACCGCGATTTTGTGTTGAAATGAACCTCGAGGCGCTCGATCGTCTCGACGGGGCGGGTCTTCAGGTCTTGCTCTCCGCCAAGTCCTTCGCCGAGCACGCGGGCCGGTCGTTCCGCGTGGAGGCTCTCGGCGAGGTCGCCGCACGGGCTTTCGAGACCGCCGGAGCAAGCGCACTCTTTGCGCCGTCCGGCCTGACACCCTCCGCTGCCTGAACCAAGAGGATCCATCGTGGCCAAACTCGCACTTGTCGTCGACGACTCGATGGTGATTCGCAAGCTCGTCTGCCAAACACTCAAAGGGGCCGGCTTCGAAACGATCGAAGCGAGCAACGGGCGAGACGGGCTCGCCCTGACGGCGAAGCACGCTTCTCTGGCGCTCCGCATCGGAGGCATGAACCACTTCATGCTGCCCGACGGCGACAGCGAAGCACGCATTCCCGCGTGCTTCGGAATCCACGCGATGGAGCTCGTCATCAACAAGATGATGCGGCTCGGTGCGGCCCGAGAGCGGCTCGTGGCGAAGCTTTTTGGAGCCTCGGAGCTCCGCGACCATTCGACGATCGCGCGGAACAACGCGGACTTCGTGGTCTCTTTCCTCGAAGCGGAGGGCATTCCCATCGTGGCGCGAAAGCTCGGCAGCAAGCTGCCCCTCTCCATCTTTTTCGACACGCATACGGGCGGCGTTCGCGTCAAATCGGTGGGCCAAGTCAAGCAGGTGGAGCGCGAAGAGGTCGCTCACCTCGCGCGCATCTCGAAGGGCGAGACGAGCATCGCAGAGGATATCACCATCTTCGGGGAGGGAGCCGCATGAAGCCGCGCACGCGCGTCCTCGTCATCGACGACTCGGCGCTCATGCGCCAGCTTCTCACGGGGATTCTATCCTCGGACAGCGAGATTGAAGTCGTCGGGACGGCGCCGGATCCGGTGGTCGCACGCGCCAAGATACGAGAGCTTCGACCGGACGTCCTCACGCTCGACGTCGAGATGCCTCGGATGGACGGCCTCCAGTTCCTCGAGGAGCTGATGCAGACCCATCCCATTCCGATCGTGATGGTGTCGTCGCTCACCGAGCGCGGATGCGACGTCACGCTTCGCGCTCTCGAGCTTGGGGCCGTCGACTTCGTCTCCAAGCCCAAACTCGACATGGCCCGCGGCGTCGCGGACATCGGTGCCGAGATCATCGCGAAAGTGAAGGCTGCCAGCCTGGCACGCGCCAGGCGACCAGCGGGTGCCGCGCGCGCACCCGCGGGGTCGCGACCGAGCAAGCCGTCGCACGTTTCCTTTCGCACGACTCAACGATTCGTGGCGATCGGCGCGTCCACCGGCGGCACCGAAGCGTTGATGATCGTCCTCTCGGCCTTGCCGGCCGACGCCCCTCCGGTCGTCGTCGTGCAGCACATGCCCCCGGCCTTCACCCGCCAGTTCGCCGGCCGGCTGGACGGGCGCTGTCGCGTGAACGTGAGCGAGGCCAAGAGCGGCGACGGCCTGGTCCAGGGTCACGTGCTCATCGCCCCGGGCGGCGAGACCCACATGGAAGTCGTTCGAAGCGGCGCGAACTACGCCGTCAGGCTCGTCGCGGCTCCTCCCGTGGGACACCACCGCCCCTCGGTCGACGTGCTCTTCGACTCGTGCGCGAAGGCAGCCGGCGCGAACGCCGTGGGCGTGATTCTGACGGGCATGGGATCGGACGGCGCGCGAGGGATGCTGGCGATGCACCGCACCGGCTCAGTCACGATTGCAGAAGACGAGAGCACCTGCGTGATCTTCGGAATGCCGAAAGAGGCGATTGCCTGCGGCGCCGTCGACCACGTCGTGCCGATCGAGCGGGTGGCGGAGACAATGCTCCGCGCGGCGTCGGAAACGATGCCCGCGAGGGGGACGGAGGAACGACGATGAAATCGTTCAATGATTTGGCGACAACGGGCAAGCTGTTCGTGTGGTTCGGCCTTCTGGCGGTCCTCTTGGGGGTCGTCGGCTTCACGGGCCTCTCCGCGGCGGGCGAGGCCCACACGAGCGTGGATGTGGCCTACAACCGGCGCGTCCGGGTGTTGGGAGCGCGGCTCAAAGAGGGGATGGTCGTCGCGACCGACGTAAAGAGCGAAACGGGCGTCCTTCTTGTCCGCGCGGGTACTCGACTCACCGAGACCACGGCCGAAAAACTCGCGCGCCTGTTCCCGAAGGGAGAGATCGAGCTCGCGGACGCGGCTGACTGACCACGGCGCGCACTTCGAGCGAGAGGGGAATCCGAAGTCGCACCCTTCGAGACTCTTCGGGGGCAATCGGCGGAAGGCCTATTAGGCTTCGCCGACGGTTGTCCGTATTAAATTGTATCGGTGAGTAGGCGCTCGATCGGACTGCGAGGCCTGACCGTCACCGGGGCCGTATTCGTCGGTGGTTGCACTGCGAACCCCGGCGACAGCGGCGAAGGCCAAACGACGGGCGCTTGGAATGCCAGCCATCGCACCGGAAGCGACGCCGGCCCCACGCTGGCCGGTGTTTGCGCTACCCCCGGCTCGGTCGCTACGTGCGGCCAAGTCGACCGAGTCTCGGGAGGCTACGTCACCTGCACGACAGGCCACATGACCTGCGCGGAGGGCGTGTGGGGGCCGTGCCTGGGCGACCGAATCACGACCAAGCTCGCGCCCACGACCGGCGCCCTTCGGATCAGCGACTTCGGCACACAGGTCGACTGCGTCAACGACCCGTGCGATCCGGCCTGCGTCCAGGTCGTCGATACGCCGCAGGGCCTGGACGCCGGCGCGGAAAGCGGCTTCCAGATCACCGAGGGCGGGCTGACCCCCGCGCCCATCGTGACATCGGACGCCGGCGTCGTCTGCACCGGCCTGACGGTCAACCCGCCAACGCTCAACGTGAGCGTCGTCGGCCTGAATCCCATCGTCACGACGCCGAGTAGCCCCGTCCTCAGCGCGGCCTACGTCCCGCTCCCCTGCTTTTCTGGTCTCGCCAACGCGTCGTGGTCGGTCAACCAGCCCGGGCTGGCTGCGATCTCGGGCGGCGCGCTGAGCCTCGTCAGCGCGGTCGCCGGCCCCATCGTCGTATCGGCCTATTCGGCGGGGCTACAGGCCTCCGCGACGGTCAACGTCATCACCAACGTCGTCGACGCCTCCCAGGTGACGCCGGCGGTCGCCATGCTGTTCACCGGCGGCGGGACACTGCCGGACAACCTCCAATTCCTCTATCCGTATGCGAACACCGTGTTTCCGCGGTCGGTCGCCGCGCCGGTCGTGCAATGGAACAACGAGGGCGTCGCCGCGACGGCGGTCAAGGTGACGGTGCAATACCCGCCGACGGGCACGCCGACCTATTCGGTCTCCGAGATCATCCCCGAATCGAACCCGCCGCAGGCGACCCTCTCGCAGGACGGTTGGTCCTTCCTCGACCAGACCGCCGCAGGAAAAGACGCGCTCCTGTCGATCCAGCGCTTGGTCAACGGAGTCCTCCTGCAGCCGGTCACCGAGACCGTGCACTTCGCGACGGCTCCGCTCCGCGGCAACATCTTTTACACGGAGTACAACGTCCCGGCGTGGACCGCGACGATCAAGAGCGCCAATCCCTCGGGAACGACGCCGGCGACCGTCGCCATGGCCAACGCCGGGTGCAACCCGTGCCATTCGGTCTCGGCGAACGGAACCACGCTCGTGAGCTCGAACTGGGGAAACAACGACACGAGCGTCGCCCGCGTGAACAGCGACGGGAGCCTGACGGGGCTGGCCAACATGTGGAACACGGCGACCGGAGCGGACTCGCGCGGGTTCGCCTACTCGGCGATCTCGGCCGACGGCCTCTACGCGCTTCAGGGGTCCAACTGGTGGGGAAACACGCTGCAACCCGGGCAGGGCGGATCTGTCTCCAAGCCGCATGGCAATGGCTCGGGCTTGACGGGAGCGTACTTCGCGAACGCGTCGCTCTCCGGCGCGCCCGCCTACACGCGCAGCGACCCCGTCATCGACTTCGGATGGGCGGCAACGTCCCCCGGCGGCAGCATCGCGGCGGGCTCGAGCTACGCAGTGTCGTGGACGGGGAGCGTTCAGGCGATCTTCACGGAAGCGTACACGTTCGAGATCGAGTCGAGCGACGGCGCGACGCTCACGGTCAACGGGCAGTCCCTCGTCAATCAATTTGGCACCCAGACCGACACGAAGCTGTCGGGGACGATCGCGATGACCGCAGGCGCCAAGGTCCCTATCGCGTTGACGTACAAGAACGTTTCGAACACGTCGCAGATCCATCTGCGCTGGAGCAGCGCCCACCAGCCTTACCAAATCATCCCCGTGACGCAGCTGTACCCTGCTGGCTTGACCGCTCCGGCGAACGGACTCACCGGAACCTACTACAGCAACATCGACTTCACGGGGACCGCGACCACCGAGTTCGATCCTGGCGTCAACTACAACTGGAACGGCGGCCCGCCGGTCGCTGGCGGGGCAGGCACCAACTTCTCGGTTGAATGGACCGGCCAGGCGCAGACCCCGTGCACGGGGAATTACCAGTGGTGCGTCGTCGGCGACGACGGGGTGAGGCTTTGGGTGGACGGCACGCTGGTCGACGACGGTTGGGTGGCGCAGGGACCCACCCTCTACTGCAGCCCGGCCGTCAGCGAGACGGCCGGGACCCTGCACGACATCAAGATGGACTACTTCCAGGCCGGCGGCGGCTCGGTTGCGCAGCTCGAGTGGAACGCCGCGTGTCTCGGTCTCGGCTCTCCGGCCGTGATTCCGTCGGCGGACCTCTTTCCAACGGGGGACCAGGGCATCGGCGGATTCAACATGCCGTTCCGGACGGCCGGCGATCGCGGGAACGGGGCCCCCTATTCGATCATTTCGGTGCCGCAGGTCGTCAACGCGTCTCCGGTCGACGTATCCAGTCAAACGCCCAACGCGTGGGGGCTCGGCACGACCGCGATGATGGTTCCGGCCTTCTCGCCGGACGGCACGAAGCTCGTCTTCGTCGACGGCGACACGAGCGGCGGGGCCTCCTGGCGCCAAGGCCTGTCCCTCTTCGATTTCAACGAAACGCAGCGGCTCTTCAGCAATCGTCGCAACGTGGTCAATACGACGCTTGCGCCGACGAGCACCCTTCCGATGTTCGCGGGCTGGTCGCATCAGGACATCGGAACTCCCGGAGACCCGGCGTACGCGGGCTCGGCCGCGGTCGCGAACGGGGTCTACACGGTGACCGCAGGCGGCGACGACATCTGGAATAGCAGCGACGCCTTTCATTTCGTCTATGTCCCGATCTCGGGCGACTTCCGCTTTCAGGCGCGGGTGACGTCCCTCGGATACGCCGATTACTGGTCGAAGGCGGGCGTGATGCTGCGCAGCGACCTCACCTCGAGCGCCGCCCAATCCACCATGCTGATCAACGCCGGGGCCCTCACCGGGTTCCAGTGGCGGTCGTCGAACGGCGCGAGCAGTAGCTGGACGCAGGGACCCGGCGCCGGTTTCCCCTATTGGGTTCGCCTCACGCGCGCCGCCGGGATCGTCTCGGGCGACGTGTCGCCGGACGGCGTGAACTGGACCAACGTCGGCTCGACCCAACCGGCCATCCCCAACGCCGCATACGTCGGGCTCGCCGTCACCGCGCACAACAACGCCACCAGCACGACCGCGACGTTCGACAACGTGGCCTTCGCGGCGGCCGCGTCGAACAACGTCGTCCGCTGGCCTGCGTTCGAAGGGGACTCGCGCTCCGTCATCTTCCAGACCAACCCGCCCGGCCAGGACGACATGGCGACCTACCCGCAGTACGGCGGCATGCTGCCGTCTGGGTATAGTTCCATCCCGGGCCAGCTCTGGTCGGTCGACACGTCCAATCCCACCCTTCACCCGCCGGCGTCGCTCGACAAGATCAACGTCGGCCTGGGCGGGGTCGACGTCAACCGGAGCTACCAGCCCACGGTGCTGCCGACCTCCGCCGGGGGCTACCGCTGGACCGTCTTCACGAGCGACCGGCAGTACGGCAACACGATGAACGTGCCGGTCTCGGGCGTGACGCCCACGACCCAGCTCTGGGTCGGCGCCATCGACGACATCGTGAGCGGCACGACCGACCGGAGCCACCCGCCGTTCTGGCTGCCCAATCAGGTGCTCGGGAGCAGCGGCGGACGGATTCGGAACGAGCGCGCGTACTGGGTGCTCAATGCGTGCAAGCCCACCCTGGCGAGCACCCAACCCCCCCAGCCGATGACGCCCGCGTTCAGCCCGATGGATCAGGACATCGGAACTCCCGGAGACCCGGCGTACGCGGGCTCGGCCGCAGTCGCGAACGGGGTCTACACGGTGACCGCGGGCGGCGACGACATCTGGAATAGCAGCGACGCCTTTCATTTCGTCTATGTCCCGATCTCGGGCGACTTCCGCTTTCAGGCGCGGGTGACGTCCCTCGGATACGCCGATTACTGGTCGAAGGCGGGCGTGATGCTGCGCAGCGACCTCACCTCGAGCGCCGCCCAATCCACCATGCTGATCAACGCCGGGGCCCTCACCGGGTTCCAGTGGCGGTCGTCGAACGGCGCGAGCAGTAGCTGGACGCAGGGACCCGGCGCCGGTTTCCCCTATTGGGTTCGCCTCACGCGCGCCGCCGGGATCGTCTCGGGCGACGTGTCGCCGGACGGCGTGAACTGGACCAACGTCGGCTCGATCCAACCGACCATCCCCAACGCCGCCTACGTCGGGCTCGCCGTCACCGCGCACAACAACGCCACCAGCACCAAGGCCACGTTCGACAACGTCAGCTTTGGCGCGACCGTCCCGCCCAATCCGCTGCCCGCTTCCGCGTGCCTCGACGACAACGATTGCTGCGGCGCGCAGACCGCGCCGCCCACGGCTGCGTGCGAGGTGGACGTGCCCCTCGCGACCCCGGTGACCCGCCACTGCGTACCGCTGGGCTCGAATTCGTGCGTCGCGCTGGGCGGCAGCTGCGCTTCCGACGCCGACTGCTGCGGCTTTCCCACCAACCGCTGCACGAAGGGCGCGTGCGCCGTCCCGCCCGCGCCGTTTTCGTATACGGATCTCGTCTTCACACGCGACTACCTCGCCTCGTGCCCGAGCCAGGAGCAGCCTGTGTGGAGGTTCTTCGATTGGGAGACGGTGACACCCGGGAACTCCGCGATCCGCTTCGCGGTCGCGACGGCCGGCGCGTCGGCCGCACTCCCGAGCACGATTGGCGCTCCGGGCGTCGTTTCGATCGGAACGGCGTCGGGGGCTCCGATCACGCTGTGGACCGGCGCGGATGTCGGCGCCGCGCTGAAGGCCGCCGGCCAGCCGACGTCGCTGCCGTATTTGCGTGTGTTCATGGACTTCCAGCCCACCTCGGACCAAAGCCAAGGCCCCACACTGACGGCTTGGAGGCAGCAGTTCGACTGCGGAGCGTCGGAGTGAAAGGGATGAATCCGAAAATGAAATGGTTCGCGTCCTGGTTTTTCGCGGCAGCGGCCCTGGGTTGCAACGGCGGGAGCTCCGGCGGAGCGTTGGAAGAAGGCGTCAGTTTCGTCGGGCGAACCGGTGGCGGGACCGCATCCGATGCGAGTTCGAGCCAAGCGTCGCGCTCGCGTGCGTCGGACTCAGGCGGCTCCGGCACGGGCGCTTCGGCGGCGGAGGGGTCTTCGGCCGACGACTCGGCGCAAGAGGCGGGGGAGGGGGCGACGGATACCCCCGCCACGGATGCCTCCATGGTCGAACCCTCGTGCGCGCCCAACACCACGTGGTCTGCCCCCGCCGTCGTGCCGGGCGTTCCGACGTTCGCGACAGAACCGATTGTCACGTTGAGCGGTGACGAGCTCACCCTCGCGTGGGTGGTCGACGCAGGGGGCGGTCAGGGGAGCGTCTTCGTGACCGACCGAGCCTCGACGTCGGACCCGTTTCCCGCTGCCCTGCCGGTCATCGCGGACGCTCCTGCGGACACCGGAACGTCGTCGTATTTCGCCTTCGAGCGGGTCGCGGTCACCGGCGACGGGTTGACCCTGTCCGGCGTCGCCAACGGCGGACAGGCCATGGGCGACTTTACCCGCACGGCGCGCGGCCAGAGCTTTTCGAGTACCCCTCTCGAATACGTCTTTCAACCCATCATGACGCAACTGGCGGGCGACTTCCGCGGCGGCGCGCTCGGCGATCCGGTCGTCACCCCCGACGGTACGGATCTCGTCTATTCGGTCGCCGGTCTGTCGGGGTCGACGTCGGTCTTCGAGTCACGGGCGACGACCCAAATTTGGACCAACGGCTTCCCGCAGGCCTCGACGCCACTGCAGAGCGCGAACGGAGCGCGCAAGCGACCCACCTCCGTCACAGCAGACCATTTGAATCTCTTCTACTGGGACGAGGGATCGGGCATGGCTTACGTCGTCCAGCGGGGGTTTCCGACCGCGAACTTCAACTTCAGCTGGTCGCTCGGCGCGTACGACTCGGTCCAAACCAATGGCCGCTGCACCCGACTTTACTATCTCACAGCGGCATCCGGCGGCGGCTACGAGCTCGTGTCGATCGACGCGGAGTGAGCTCACATCGCCCCGAACATCCGCTCGACCTCCTTGGGGTTCCGACTCCACTTGCCGAAGACCTGCTGCGCCATGGGATCGGGCAGGATGTCCTCGTCTCCGCGCACCACGCCCTCGACGATGGCCTGCGCAACCGCCTGGGGACTGGTCTTGGGGAGCGCGATCGCCTTCGACATGTCGGTGTCCACCGGCCCAGGGAACACCGCGTGGACCGCGATTCCCTTCGGCGCGAGCTCGCCACGAAGGGCCTGCGTGACCGAGTAGGCTGCAGCCTTCGAGGCGCTGTACCCGCCGAGGCCCGGCATGCTCGAGAGAGACACGACGGTCAGTACGTTCACGATGGCGCCGGCGCCCGCCCGCTCGATTGAGGGGAGCAAGGCCTTCGTCACTTCGAGCATCCCGAAAACGTTCGTCGCGAAGTCCGCATCGATGGCGGCGCGGGACGTCGTGAGCAGATTGGCCGAAGAGAGGACCCCCGCGTTGTTGACGAGGACGTTCACGTCGGGCGCAGCCTTCGCGACCGCCGCGACGTCATCGGAGTTGGTCGTGTCCAGACGGAGAGCGATCACACGAGCGGGATCGAGGGCGACGAGGACTTCGAGCTGCGCCGGGTTGCGCGCGGTCGCGTACACGCGGGCGGCGCCGGCGGCGAGCAGCTTTTCGACGAGCGCCTTACCAATGCCGCGACTTGCCCCGGTGACGAGGACTACGGATCCGTTGATCTTCATGGCATCTCCTTGGTTCTGCCGCCGTTCGCCGGCGACTCCCCGAATCTGGCCCCTCCGCTTCGCTGCGGGTAGAAGGCTCGGGCGCAAGAGATCCTTGCGCCGTCATGAAGAATCCTGGAGCGTGGGCCCATGGACCTCCTCGCTCAGATGGCGACGTTCGTCCGCGTCGTCGACGGCGGCTCGCTCTCGGCTGCCGGACGCGCGCAGGGGCTGTCGCTCCCCGCGGTGAGCAGGCAGATTCGAGCCCTCGAGAACAACCTTGGGGTCACGTTGCTCGTTCGTTCGACCCGCCGACTGCGGGTGACCGAAGCGGGAAGGAACTGGTACGAGCACTGCGCGCGCGTGCTGCGCGAGATCGAGAGCGGGCGCACCGCGGTTCGCGCCGCGGGCAGCGCGCACGGCTCCCTCGTCGTCAGTGCACCGATCACGCTGGCTTCGATGCTGGTCGTGCCTCGTCTCCCGGCGCTCGTGAAGAAGCACCCGGGCCTCGAGGTCGACCTCCGGCTGGAGGACCGCGTGGTCGATCTCGTGGGCGACGGGGTCGACGTCGCCGTCCGAGGCGGAATTGCCCCTCCCGACAGCACAGCCTTCGTGGCCCACGCGCTGGTCAGGTTTCGCCGCCGGCTGTTCGCGTCTCCCGGGTACCTCCGGAAGCATGGATCGCCCCAACGGCCGGAGCAGCTCGCCGGGCACCTCTGCCTCTTGCAGAGTGGCGGAGCTGGCCTCTCTTCGCGTTGGAAGCTCACGAACGAGCACGTCGAGCGCGTGGTCGACGTCCACGGACTGGTTCGATCGAGCGCGCCCTTCGTCCTTCGCGACCTTGCACGGGCATCCCTCGGCGTTGCGCTGCTGCCCGAGTGGCTCGTTACGGAGGACCTCGAGGCTCGCACGCTTCGCCCGGTCCTGCCGGAGTGGTCCAGCTTGCCGGTGACGGCGTGGGCGATCCATCGAACGGAGCTGCGTGGCTCCGCGCGCGTGCGTGCATTTCTCGGAGCCCTGCCGGCGCTGCGCGCGGAGCTCCCGGGCTCCGGAGCGGGCGCTTGAAGAAGCGCGCCCATACACTGCTCCAGTGGACGGGGCTCGGCGCGGCGGTCGGCGTCGCGTGCGGCGCGTCCTCCGCGGTCTTTCTCATTCTCCTCGAGCGAGCGACTCGCCTGCGCGAGTCGCACGAGTTCATCGTGTACACGCTGCCGATCGCCGGCGCCGTCATCGGGCTCCTCTACGAACGGTGGGGCGCCTCGATCAAGGGCGGCAACAACCTGGTGCTCGACACGATCCATGAGAACAGCCCACAGATTCCGCTGCGAATGGCCCCGATGGTTCTCCTCGGGACCGTCCTCACGCACCTGTTCGGCGGCAGCGCCGGTCGCGAAGGCACCGCCGTCCAGATGGGCGCAAGCCTCGCCGACGAGATCGCACACCGGCTGGGTGTGACGAGCGATACGCGGCGGCGCCTCCTGGCCGCAGGGATCGCGGGCGGCTTCGGCTCGGTCTTCGGAACTCCGATCGCGGGCACGATCTTCGGGATGGAGGTCGTCTCGATCGGCCGGATCGAATACGACGCCTTCTTCCCGGCCCTTGTCGCCTCGATCGTGGGCGACATGGTGACCCGTGGGCTGGGGGTCGTGCACACGCCCTATCCACGCATCGGCCAGGTCGCGCTGACGGCGCCCGTCGTCGGAAAGCTATTCGTGATGGCCGTCGCGATGGCGCTCGCCACCGTCGCGTTCGTCGAGCTGACGCATCGCTTGAAGCGCCTCTTGGAGAAACGGATACCCCGGCTTCCTGTCCGCATGTTCTTCGGCGGCATCACCGTCGTGGCGATGTGGAAGCTGATCGGAACGAGCGACTACCTCGGGCTCGGAGTGCCGACGATCGTGCGCTCTTTCGTCGACCCCGGGCTTCCCTGGTACGCGTTCGCGGCGAAGCTCGTGTTCACGTCGGTCACACTCGCCTCGGGATTCCTCGGCGGCGAAGTGACTCCGCTCTTCTTCGTCGGAGCCACGTTGGGCAACGTGGTGGCGCGCGGGCTCGACCTCCCCATCGAGCTCGGCGCGGGCATCGGTCTCGCGGCGGTCTTCGGCGCTGCTGCCAATACGCCGGTGGCGCTGTCGATCATGGCCGTGGAGTTGCTCGGGGGCGCCGCGTTGCCGCACGTGATGATCGTGGCCGCGATTGCGTACATCTTGACGGGGCATCGAGGCATTTACCCCGCGCAGCGGATTCACGTGCGGAAGCACGGTGGCGTCTTGCGCGCACCGACAGCCCTTCGCGACTACCGCGACTCGGAGGGACCGCCGAGTGAAACGGGCGAC
>CAZVPE010000104.1:0-18329 GCA_964628155.1 uncultured Polyangiaceae bacterium
GCCACGTGATCCAGAATCTCGTGCTCGGCGGCCCGCTCGCGCACGAGGCCGAGCGCGTAGCGCGGCCCATAGACCGGAACGTCGAAGCGCCGCAAGAAATACGGTATCGCTCCGATGTGGTCTTCGTGTCCGTGCGTCACGAAGACCCCAACGACCCGGTACGGCTCGAGCGCGGTGAAGTCCGCGTGCACGACGTCGATCCCCAGCCGCCGGTCGTCGAAGGTGACTCCGCAGTCCACCAGGAGCACCTCCCCGCGCTGCTCGAGGGCGAGGCAGTTCATCCCGATCTCGCCCAATCCTCCGAGCGCGAAGAGACGGAGCGCCCGTCTGCGGCTGGTTTCGGAGGCGGCCGAGGCCGGGGGCGGGGGGGGCATGGGACGAGCGGTCCAGACTTACCATGCGGATGCGTGCTATGCGTCGCTCTGGCCACGCGATGTCGACGCTCGCCGACAAGCGATTCGTCCT
This sequence comes from uncultured Polyangiaceae bacterium, assembly GCA_964628155.1. Classification (GTDB taxonomy): domain Bacteria; phylum Myxococcota_A; class Polyangia; order Polyangiales; family Polyangiaceae; genus Palsa-1150. Next base: position 466 of record CAZVPE010000104.1, read on the forward strand.
CGTGACGGGGAAAGGCGGGGTCGGCAAGACCACTTTGTGCGCGGCCGAGGCGCTTTCGCTGTCCGGCCAAGGGAAGCGGGTCCTCGTCGCGATGTGCAATGCGAAGGAACGGCTGAGCACCATGCTCGGCTCGGCCCCCATCGGACCCCGGGTCGCGCCAGTCGCAGACAACGTTTGGGCCGTGAACATGCGGCCGGACGAAGCGCTGGAGGAGTACGGCACGCTCGTGTTTCATAGCCGCGCGCTCTATCGAGCCCTATTCGACAACCGCTACGTCCGCGCCTTCCTCCGGGCCGTGCCGGGAATGCAGGAGTGGTCGATGCTCGGCAAGGCGTGGTGGCACACGACCGAGACCCTGCCCAACGGCTCGTTCAAATACGACGTCGTGCTGCTCGACGCGCCCGCGACCGGCCACGGGCTCGACATGCTCCGGGTGCCCAAAGTCATCCTCGAAGTCGTTCCACCCGGACTCCTCCGCCGCGACGCGGAACGCGCCATGGCCCTCTTTCAGGACCCGGTGACCTGCGCGGTGGTTCTCGTCACGCTGCCCGAGGAGATGCCCACTACGGAGACCATCGAACTCGCGCGGGCCCTCGAGGAGCTCCGGCTCCCCGTCGGGCGAGTCGTGGTCAACGGCGTCCTTCCCCCTCTCTTCTCGAAGGAGGAGCGGCTCGTCCTGGAACAGGTAGGAGGATCACTCGAAGTGCGCACACGCGGCGACGCCGCCATCGTCGCTGGGCGCCATCGGGCGATCCGCGAGCGGGTACAGGCCGAGAGCCTCGCGCGGCTTTCGAGCGAATTGCCCGTGGCCGCGACGTTCCTACCGCTCCTCATGGAGGACGCGGCGCGGCCCGACGCGATTCGCTGGCTGGCCAAGAGGCTGTAGGTCGTCGATGACTGTCTTCCCGATTGGTGACATTCTAGTAGCTCAGTGACCCCCAAGCTCGAGAAGCTGCTCAAAACGGCGCCCAATTTACCCAGTCTTCCGGGAGTCGCCGTCGAACTCCTGACCGAGTGCCGGCGTCCCGACGTCGACATCGATCGAATCGCGGAGCTATTGGCGCGCGACCCGGCGCTTTCGGCCAAGGTCGTGGGCGTTGCCAATTCGTCCGCGTTTCGCCGCGGCGCCCCGCTGACGACGGTTCGACGCGCGGCCCTTGCGCTGGGCACGAGCTCCGTCACCGCCTTGGGCCTGAGCTTCTCGCTCGTCAGTCAGCGCGCGGCGCGGGGGCCCTTCGACTTCGCCCAGTACTGGCGGCGCGGGCTCCTGAACGCCGTGGCGGCTCGTTCCCTCGCGCAGCAACTGCGCATCGACGCCGAGGAGGCGTTCCTCGCCGGCCTTCTGCAAGACATCGGCATGCTCGCCCTCCACGCCGCAGTCCCCGGATACGATGACGTCATCCGCGATGCCAAGCAGGACCATCTCAGGCTGGAACGCCTCGAGCGCGAGCAGTTCGGGGCGGGTCACCCCGAAGTCGGCGCCTGGCTCGCTCAGGGGTGGGGGCTTCCTGAACCGCTCTCGCAAGCCGTGCTCGGTAGCCACGTTCCCCTCCAAGGCGATCGCGCGTCGCCGCTTGGACGATGTGTGGCGGTCTCGGGCTACGTCTCGCCGATCTGGCTGAATGCGGCCGACAAGAACGCCATCAAGACGGCCGCGCAGGCTGCACTGACATGGCTTTCCCTCCCGCCGGACGCGTTTCAAGAGGTGCTCACGCGAACGGCCGACGCGTCCCGCGATTTCGCCGAAGCATTCGAAGTCACGCTTCCGAGCGCAAAGGACATGAAGGGCATTCTCCAGCAGGCGAGGGATACCCTCTTGGAGGTGAGCTTGCGCGCGACGCAGGTCGCGTCGCGCTCCGAGGCGGACGTACAACGCCTCTCCGCGGAAAAGAAGACGCTCGAGCTCCAGTATTCGCGCGACGCCCTCACGGGTGTTTTCACGCGCGGACACCTCGAGGCTGCGCTGGCGCAGGCATATGAGCACGCGGTACGTTTCGACCGCGCATTGAGCGTGCTGTTCTGCGACATCGACTTCTTCAAGAAGATAAACGACGGCCACGGACACGCCGTCGGCGACAAAGTACTCGCCACCGTGGCGCGGCAGATTGCCGGGTCGGTTCGCCAGCTCGACGTAGTGGGTCGCTACGGCGGCGAGGAGTTCATCGTCATCCTGCCGGCAACGGCGGCCGAAGGAGCGCTGGTCGTGGCGGAACGAATCCGCGAGCGGGTCGCTTCGCTGGTCATCCGAAGCGACAAAGACCAGCTCGTGCCGGTCACCATTTCGATAGGCCATGCCACTTCCGGCGAGGGGTGGAAGTCGCGCGACCTCGCGGATCTTCTCGCCGCCGCCGACGGAGCCCTCTACAACGCGAAACGCGCCGGCAGAAATCGCGTCGTCTCGTACGTGCCCTGAGTCGGCCCGCCGTCATGTCGAGCAGGTGGGGCGCGGGCGGCTCGGTCGGCGAAGGCGATTCGTTGGACTTGGACTAGGCCTTCTTGAGGTTCTGCAGCGCGAAGTCCCAGTTGACGAGACTCTTCAGGAACACCTCGATGTACTTGGGTCGCGCGTTTCGATAGTCGATGTAATAGGCGTGCTCCCAGACGTCGATCGTGAGGAGCGCCTTTTGCCCGTGCTTGAGCGGCAGATCGGCGTTGCTCGTCTTGGTTACGGCGAGCTTCTTGTCTTTGCCGATCACGAGCCATGCCCAACCGGAGCCAAACTGAGTCGCCGCGGCGTTGGTGAATTCTTCCGTGAACTTTTCGATCGACCCGAAATCGCGTTTGAGGGCGTCGGCGAGATCGCCCGCCGGTAGCCCTCCGCCGCTCGGCTTCATTGAGCTCCAGTAGAACGTGTGGTTCCAGACCTGCGCGGCGTTGTTGAACACGGGACCCTCGCTCGTCGCGATCAGATCCTCGATGGTTTTGCTCGCCTCGGGCTTGCCTTCGAGCAGCTTGTTCAGGTTGGTGACGTAGGCCTGATGGTGTTTGCCGTGGTGAAAATCGAGCGTCTCGGCACTGATGTTCGGCGCGAGCGCATTCTTGTCGTAGGGCAGGGGGGGAAGCGAAAACGCCATGGCAGTCTCCTTTTTCTGTGGAGGGATGAATTGCCGTGTTGCGCCTCGTTGTCAACCGCGGACGCGCGAGGCCGGCTCAGTCCGCCTTGGCCGCGCGCTGCACGAGGAGCTTCTCGATGAGGTCTTTCGAGTACGTGGAGAGCTCGCGGAAAACGACGCCCATGCCGAGCGGTTCGTTCTCCACGCGGACCACCTCGCCGACCCCTTCGATGGTCTCGATGTCGTCCATGATCACCGTGAACCGGAGGTTGACGAGCGTTCCGACGGGGAGAACCTTGTGCGATTTGATGAATACTCCGGTGCGGGAGATGTTCGTTACGTACTCCTGAATGAAGGCGTCGAACGACTCGAACTCCTTGTTGATGGTCACGCGTTCGTCACTTCGCTTGCCGGGGTCGTCCATGTCTCGCTCCACTCATTTCCCCGTCAGGTCGAACTGCTCGATGTGGTACTCGGTCCGCGAGTTGACTTGAATGCGTCGCATATACCGAGATTCGGCCTCGTGGACGATTGCCTTTTCGCTACCGGTGAGGAGATCCGCGACGGCCGGGTGACAATTGACGATGACCGTGTACCCGGGCAAGTCGTTTCGTTTCCTACGTATTTCTCGCAAAATCTCGTAGGCGACGGTCTCTTTGGACTGCAAGTGCCCTGTCCCGTCGCAGTAGAAACAGGGCTCGTGGAGAAGGCGCCCCAGACTCTCCCGCGTGCGCTTGCGCGTCATCTCGATGAGCCCGAGCTCCGAGATGCGATTGAGGGTCGTTTTCGCTTTGTCGCGCTGAAGGAGCGCTTCGAGGGTCTTTCGGACTTTCTCGCGGTTCGCGAGCCTTTCCATGTCGATGAGATCCAGAATGATGAGCCCCCCGATATTCCGGAATCGAAGCTGGTAGGCGATTTCCTGCACGGCCTCGAGGTTCGTCTTGAGGATCGTCTCCTCCATGTCCTTCGAACCCTTGCCGACGAAGCGCCCGGTATTGACGTCGATGGCGGTGAGGGCTTCGGCCTCGTCGATGACCAAGTAGCCGCCGCTCGGAAGCGGGACCTTGCGCGAAAGCGCGCGCGCGATCTCGTCCTCGATCCCGTACGCGTCGAAAATCGGCTCGTCCTCGTTGAAGAAGACGATGTCCTTCGCGCGCTCGGGCATGAACATCTCGACGAAGCGGTGTAGGCGGTCGTACTGCGCCTTGTCGTCGATCACCATTTGGTCGACGTCGTCGGTGAAGAGATCGCGCGCGGTCTTGAGGACGATGTCCAGTTCGCTGCAGAGCGTCTTGGGCGCCTTGGCCCCCTCGCGGTTGTTCGCCACTTCGCCCCAGAGGCGCACCAGGTAACCGACGTCTTGCTTCAGCTGTTTCTTCGTCAGCCCTTCGGCGACGGTCCTCACGATGAGCCCGCCGGTCGGGGGCTTCATACTGTCGATTGCCTCCCGAAGTCGTGACCGCTCTTTGTCGTTCCCGATTCGCTTGCTGATGCCCACGTGGTCGAGGGTCGGCAGGTAAACGACGTAGCGTCCGGGAAGCGAGATATGACTCGAGCAGCGAGCGCCCTTCGTCCCGATCGGCTCTTTCGTAATCTGAACGATGATCTCCTGTCCCTCCTTGACTACTTCGCGAATCGGAGTGGACTTCGAGAGTCGCCCCGGGGTCGCGCCTGGCCGCGGCCGATGCTCGCTCCGTGTCTCCTGCCGCGGTTCGGGACGTCCACCTCGCCCCCGATCCTTGCCGCGTCTTCGTCGCCTGCGGTCGCCCCCGGCGCCTCGCTCGCCGCGAGGCCCGCCCAGCGGCACGGCAGAAGGTAGGGGCGGGGGAACCCCTGGGTCGCTGACCGTGAAGCCCGGGAGATCGGGGTCATCGAGTAAGTCGTCGAGAGGTTCGAGGACGACAGGCGCCGATTGGCGTTCCGCGCTCGCGATCCGCGATGCGGACGGCGCGGTGGCGGCCGGCCGGTCCGCGTCGGTTTCCTCCCCTTCGCTCGCCGACTCATCGGTTTCGTCTGGATCGTTTTCGTCCCCGAACGGCTCGTCTTCGGGAGCGGACTCGTCCCCATTGCCATCTTCGGACCCATCGCTCGCCGGCTCTGCCGCGGGAATCGACTCCGAGGGCTCCTCGGTCGCGTCTTCAGCGACTTCTCCTTCGCCTCGCGCCGCCTCCTCCGCCCCCGCTTCATCCGTCAGCTCGTGGGCCTCTGCAGCGCCGAGCATCGCTTCCTCGCCGGCCGCCCCTGGTTCGTCTGGTGCGTCCGTCGCTCCGTCGGACGTCGTCCCGTGTGCGCTACTTCCGTTTTCGGCTCCGAGTGCGTGCTTCCGCCCCCCGGCCAGGTAGGCTTCGAAGTCGTCGGGTCGAATCAAATCTTCGACGTGGAGAAATGCGGCGCGCTCGAGCCCGATATCGACGAACGCCGCTTGAAGCCCCGGCAGGACACGGGTGACCTTGCCTAGGTAAATATCGCCGACCGTGCCACCGCGAGGCTGCGACCCCCTACGTTCGATGTGAAGCTCGGCGATGATGCCGTTTTCGATGAGAGCGACCCGGGTCTCGGCCGTTTCGCACGAGATAACGAGAATATTCTTGGCCATGCGGAGCGAGGACTTCCCGCCCGAGGGGAGGGATCACACGCGTGCAGCGCGAGCTCGGGCGCATCGCGGCGGGGAACGCCACGACACGACAAAACACGCAAGCCGGAACGCAGCAACTGATTGCCTCGGGCAAACGCCGAGACCACAAGGTGCGCTTTTCGGGCGCGGCGGCCGCGGCGGCTGATGGTGGGAGAGAAACGACCGCGCGCCCGGTAATGGGCGGCGGACGCAAAGACCTTTCGGGGCGGCGCTCTGTCCCGGAAATATGCCGGTGCGCGTTCCCTAACCTTCGATTAGCGGAAACCGAGCGTTCTGGCCAGCGGGTTAACGTAGGCCAGGTCCGGTTGGCCTCCGGGTATCGGTCGCCGCGCCATTCCGCTCGACGGAGCTCTGCGCAACGGCTAAGGAGGCACCCACGCCGTTTCCGAGGCGTGTGCGGCCCTGCCGACGTAGAAGCGTGAACCCCGCCAGGCCCGGAAGGGAGCAACGGTAGCGTGGAAGCGTGTGGCAGGGCCTTTGCCTTGGTTGGCCAGCCCACGCGCCCCTCCGTGTCGAGCTCGTCATGAACCCCGTCCACGAAATCGGACTTCTCGCGGCCCGCGAACTCCGGCGCGGGATCCGCAGCGCGAAAGGGATTGCCCTCGGCGCGCTGACCCTGCTCGGCGCATTCGTCGCTTCGCTCGTCTGCGTTTGGATCGAAGGCGCTGATCGCGCAAAGGGCAGCGCCGAATCCACCCAAGCCTACGTCGAGATCAAGCGACAGCTGCTGGAACAAGCTACGGGCGACGCGAAATTCGCCGCTTACCTCGCGAGCATCCCCACCTCGCTCCTCATTTTTCTCAAGATCACGGTTTGGCTTTCGCCGCTGCTGGTCGCTCTTCTCGGCTTCGACGCCGTCTCCGGAGAACTCCAACACCGCACCGTCCGGTTCTGGACCGTGCGGTCCCGACGGTGGTCCTATTTGGCTGGGAAGTTCGTCGGGCTCTGGGTCCTCGTCGGCGCCGTCACGCTCGCGCTCAACGTGCTCGCCGGTTCGGTCGCTCTCGCCCGCGGGTACGTGACGCCCGGAGAGCTCGTGCGCTGGGGCGCCCGCGCCTGGTTCGTCGCCTTCTGCATCTCCGGCGCGTGGGCGGCCGTGGCCACGTTCATCAGCTCGTGTTTCCGCACGCCGATACTGGCGCTTTTGACCACGTTCGCGGCGTTCTTCGTGTCCTGGATCGCTGGCGCGGGCGGCTTCGTCTCCCAGCAGCGCCAGGCGCTCGACGCGGGAATCGCGCCGCACATGGCCTGGTATGAGTACGCTTACCCGAATGCCTACGACACGCTGCTTCTCTCGCCAGAGACCACCAAAGTCTTGACCGCGCTTGGCATCCTCGTGGGATTCATGGCGATAACGCTCGCCGCGGGGTCGTTCGTCTTCGAACGAAGGGACATCTGATGGAGCCCGAAGGGGCGGTAGCCGCACGACGCGTGTTCGCCGAGCACGCGAAGGGTGCGCCCTCCGGCGAATCGGAGGTCGCGGTTCGGCTTCGGCGGGTCACCAAGCGCTTTGGGTCGAAGGCGGCGGTCGATAGCTTGTCGCTGACGATCGACCAAGGAAGCGTCTACGGGCTCATTGGGCCGAACGGCGCGGGCAAGACGACGACGTTCTCGATGATCGCCGGCTACTTGCGGCCGACCGAGGGCTCGGTGGAGGTACTGGGGTTTGCGCCTACGGCGGTCGACGAACTGCGCGCGCGCGTCGGTGTGCTGCCTCAAGACGCGCTCCTTCCTGCGAGCGACGAAGTCGGTGAGTTTCTCGTCCACTTGGCGCGGCTTCAGGCCGTCCCTTTCAAGGAGGCAATCGACGCCGCGCGCAGCGCCCTTGCCGGCGTTCAGGGCGGTGACTGGTGGAGGCAACGCTGCGGGAATCTCTCCCATGGCATGGCCAAGCGCGTCGCACTCGCCCAGGCGTTCTTGGGCGATCCCGACCTCGTGCTTCTCGACGAGCCCACGGCGGGCCTCGACCCGCGGGTCGCTTGGGAGGTGCGGCACTTCATCCAATCGAAGAGGGGCCGCTCGACCATCGTTATCTCCAGCCACAATCTGCAAGAGCTCGAGCAAATCTGCGACGGGGCCGCGATCTTGGACCGCGGGCGCGTCATCGCCGCCGGAAGAATGGCGGAGCTCACGGCATCGAACGACGAAATCCGAGTGAAAGTCGCGCGCGGCACCCCGCGCGGGAGCGGGGCCGGGGCCGTGCCCCTCCAGGTGCTCCGCGATTTGCCTGCGGTGAAGACGCTCGATTACGACGACGAGGGATTTGAAATCGTCGTCCAGTTCGATCGCAAACAAGCGGACGCCGAGGCTGTCATCGGCCATGTTCTGTCGGCCCTTCTCGAGAATCAGGTCCGCATCAGCGGTGTGACCAAAGGGCGCAGCCTCGAGCAGCGCGTGATGGACCTGACGTAGAACCCTGGTGCTTTTCGCCGATAGCTTCGCGATCCCGGCAGCGAGCGTGCTCGCGTACGGTCGTACGCTCCGCGCGCTCGCCGCCGGGCTCGCTCGCTCTCGGCGAAAATCACCAGGGTTCTACGCAGCCGGTTTTCATCGCATCCGCGTGGGCGGGGTCGGCGACAAAACGCCAAGCTGTGCGTACAAGGCGCTGCTCATCGCCAACTGGCTCAAGCGGCATCCTCGATTCGTGAACCCCAGTTCAGAGAGGGGACACTAGGGGGCGCATCGCTTGGTGGCGCTCGTCGTGCCGGCGTCTGCGGGGCCAACGCTCGCAGCCGCAGTTGGGGTGGCGACGTCACCTGCGTTCGAAGAGGCGTCCCTTTCCTGCCCAACCGTGGCGTCGCCGGTCGTATCGACCGCGTCGGTCGCCGCGTCCGCCTGGCTGACGCCGGCCCCGTCCGGGCTCTCCGCGCCGGGGCCACCATTGGCGAAGGCCATGAGGGCACTGAGCGGACCGTCGAACTCATCGAGATCGACTCGAGCGCCGACGCCGGAGACCGAGCCCAGGTCCGAGTACTGCCAGAATCGCCACGTCGACCAACCGTTTGGCGTCGTCGGGCAGCTTTCGGCCCAGTCGGCAATCCAAAGGGCGTAGTCGCCAAACCCCGGGCCGAGGACCGAAGACATAGCCGAATTGGTATAGATGATCGGGGGCTTTCCCGTACCTGCGGCCACGGCCCCCAGCCAGACCGTCATCGCCTGGCGAACGGCGGCGTTCGACTGATTGTCCGCCGTTTCGATGTCCATGACCACCGGCAAGTCGCCGGGCAAAAGGCCACCCGCGTCGTTCAAGCCCGCGACGACGAGGCCGACTTGGCCCAAGACGTCCTCACTGGCTCGAAAGTATTGATAGGACCCCCGGATGACGCCGGCCTCTTTCATCGCGGTCCAGTTCTCCTCGAATTCAGGATCCGGCGCGGTCGTGCCGTCGCTGATACGCGCGAACGCGAACGCAATTCCCGCTGCCTTCACACGCGACCAGACGATGCGCCCCTGATACGTCGACACGTCGATGCCTTGCACCACCGCCCCTCCAGGACAGGCAACGAGCGCGGGCGCGGTCTGCGAGCAGTCCTCGTCCGAAGCCGACGAGCCTGCGGAACAACCCAGCGGGCTTCCGGCGACGATCGGGATGGCCAAAAGAGCGGCCGAGTGAGGCCGCGGCGGGGCGGGACGTACGCGGCGCGACTTGGACCGGACGGGCGTCGGCATGGCCCCCACCCATCGGTCCCCGGCCGGCGGACGTTGCGTCCGCTTCGGAGTGGACACCCACCCTTGCCCTATGCGACACGTGGGCCGGAGCCAAGGTTTACGAATGCGCGAGCGGATTGCGGCCGTAGGGTTGGGACTCGCTGTCCTCGGTGGCTGCGGTCAGTCGCGCTCGGCCCTCACGTCTTGCTCGGTCGACGCAGGGGCCGCCGGAGGCGCGACCGACCCCTGCGTCGCGCCCCTTGTATGCATGACCTACCTTGCGGAAGGGCCCGACGGCTTGTGCCACGGGGTTATCGGCCAAGTGTGTGCGCTGCCCTGCCAGTCGAACGCCGATTGCGCCGTGCTGGGAAAAAACTCGGTTTGCTACGCGTGCCCCTCCATGCCGGGAGTTTGTACCGCCTTCCAGTGAAGAAGCGGGCGGCTATTCGGTCAGCGCCTGCTCGTCGACAAAGCACCAGACCCAGGTCTCTCCGGGTTCGAGGGAGGTCATGATGGGGTGGCCGGTCGCCTTGAAATGCTTGGTTGCGTGCCGATTCGGGGATGAATCGCAGCACGCCACGTGCCCGCACTTCAGGCACTCCCGAAGGTGCACCCAGCGACCCCCGATCCGGAGGCAATCCTCGCATCCGGCCCCGGGGCGCTTCACTTCACGGACGGTCGCTTCGGCGGCGTGATCGCACGGGTTCTCGATCACTACGGTCTCGTGCTTCGACATGAGTCGTGCTTAGCGCGCATTTCGGCTGCCTGCAGGCGCGTCAGGCCAGGTGGGCAAGAACTTTGCCCGCGCTCCGATTGGTGTGTGACGATGTGCGCACGAGATGAATGCACTCTTCCTGGGGGACAACCTTGCCGTGCTGCGCCGGTCGTTGGCCGACGCCTCGGTCGACCTCGTCTACCTGGATCCGCCGTTCCAGAGCGGCAGGGACTATCACCTCGTGTTCGCGTCGCGCGGCGACGAACGCGGCGACCGGCGCGCCCGCGCGGACGCCTTCAAAGACACCTGGAGGTGGGGGCGAGAAGCCGAAGAGTCGTACGCCGCGGTGCAAGCGGAGTCTGCCCGGCCCGCCGCCGCGCTGCGCTCCCTCCGAGACATTCTCGGGGAGAGCGACCTCATGGCGTACCTCTGCATGATGACGCCGCGTCTCGTCGAACTGCGCCGCGTGATGAAGCCGAGCGGGAGCCTCTATCTGCACTGTGATCCGACGTCCAGCCACTATCTCAAAGTGCTCCTGGACAGTGTCTTCGGTGCCGCCTGTTTCCGCAACGAAGTGATCTGGCGGTACCGCAGGTGGCCAGCGAAGGCTCGCCGCTTTCAACGCATGCACGATGTTCTTCTCTTTTACACCGCGAGCCCCGGAAAAATACACACGTTCAATACGCTCTACGGATACGAGCGACTGGCGGATTCGACGCTGAAGACATTCGGCACGAAGCGGCAGCGCGCGGACTTCTCATCCGGGCATCGCAAACCGGCCGTGGAAGACGTCGATACCCAGGGACCGCAAATGTCGGACTTCTGGGATCTCGACGACGTCGCAAACAGCGGTCCGCCGGCGTCCGATGCCTGGGAGGTCGGCGTTATCGCGGCCATCGGGAAAGAGAGGACCGGCTATCCGACCCAGAAGCCCGAAGCACTGCTCGAGCGGGTCATTCTCGCTAGCAGCAATCCAGGAGACGTCGTGCTGGACCCGTTCTGCGGATGCGGGACCACAATTGCCGTCGCCCGCCGTCTGGGGCGCCGTTGGATCGGAATCGACCTCCAAAATTTCGCGATTCAGATCTGCCGCGAGCGGATCGACGGCGCCGAGGTCGACGTGCAAGCAGGCCGCGCCGAGCACGCCCCACGCGATCGGTCGAAGATCCGAACGCGCTCGGGCCCACAGGCGGCCCGGACGTAAAAGGGCACACAGAGCGCCCAAGATGAGAGGGCCCGGCTTGTGCGAAAGCGCCGCTTTCTACGGCAAACAGTCGGGACCGACCGGCGTGCCGCCCATGTCCGTCGGCGCGGTGCAGGTCGAAATCGGCGGGACGCTCGCCGAGCCGGGGCACTGCGCTCGGGCGGCATCTGCGCTCGTGCAGGAAGCCAGGCAAGTCCCTGCGAGTCCCGGATTTTGCTTGGTGGGTGCGGCCAAGACCAGATCGCCGCCGTCAGCTGCGGCACCCGGGAAATCGATGACTCCGGTCGGTTGCAGCGCGTCGCACACATAGCCGGTGGGACAGGCAACGCCGCCTACCACGCAAGCCGAGGAGCAGTAGAACGACGTGAACGTCGTTCCGGAGAACGGACAGTTGCACGCGCCGGTCTCGGAGTCGCTGGTGGCCAGCGGCGTCGCCCCGTTGCCCGAGTTCGTGCAGATCGCTCCCAGCGCCTTGGTGCGGGTCTTCTTTGCTTTGGTGCAATAGCCGTCGTCGGCCTGACATACCCAGCCCGCTCCGAGGTCCGAGCAGTCCGTGTCGACCTGACAGGTCCCGTCGCAGTATCCATGTCCTACCAGGGTGTCGCTCGCCGGATCGAGCAAGAACCCCACGGGCACGCACGTGTCTTTGCCCGGACACCCCACGGCCGGGGACCCGTCGGAGGCGAACGTGCAATGCGGAAAGCAGAATCCGTTGGTCGGTCCCGATTGCTGGGGCGTGGTGAGCGGCAAGCAGATGCCGGGGGACGCCGGATCGGTCGGATTCGCGCTATCGCAAAATTCGATGAAATTCGCCGGTCCCGGGTTGCAATTGCCCACGCCCGCCGCGGTAGGAAGCGGCACCATGCAGAGTGGGGTGGGCCAAAACTGAGGGCTCGCGACTCCGTTCAGCGTGGAGAGTTTCCCACTGTACGAAATCGTGCAGATGTTGATTGTTCCGCAGTCGGCGTTCGAAGCACATGCCTTGCCGCTCGTCCCGTCGAACGTGTGTGGGCCCGCGCTCTCGGCCGCAGCATCTCCTCCAGCGCCCGCCGCCGAGGCATCCGCGAATGGCGCGTCGGGGCCCAACCGCCCGTCAGCGCCGCCCTGCCCTTCGGCCCCGGCTTCGGCGCCCCCCGACTCGGGTGAAGTCTTCGTCGCGTCCGAGGCGTCGACGGCGGATTGACCGGCGCTTGCCTCCGGCGTCCCAACCCTGGCGGGCGCCGCCCCCTCGTCGGTTTCGGAGGCGTCGTGGCTGGCTCCGGCGGAAGGGGGTGCTTCCGGCGACGAACCACACGCGACGGTCCACAAGAGCCCCACCGCGATGAAACTTTTCATGGCCTTCTCCCGACGGCGCTCTGGACTTTGCCCTCGTTATCGCTTAACCGCACCTTACATTAGCGCCGCTCGGTTCGACAGCGGCCAGCCAAGGGGTGGGCTTGAGACCCGACGCTCGCGTACCCTCCGTTCCCGGCCGCCCGCCCCACCCTACCGAGGTCGCGGCAGCGGGGGCAGCCACGCTGCTCTTGCTCGCCGCGATCGCGGCCGGTCCTCCCCAACTGAAGATGCAGTTTTGGGACGACGCGTACATGTTCGCCAGGTACGCCGACAATCTTCGAACGACCGGCAGGCTGACGTGGAATCCCGGTGGTCCGCCGACCTACGGGCCCACCTCCGTCTTTTACACGATCTTCGCCGTGCTGCCCGTGAGGCTAGCCATTCCTGGCAACGTGTCAGCGGCCCTCGTCGCCTCCTCGGCGCTTTGCATGGGCCTCTTCGTGACGCTCGCCCTTTGGTTTGCGTGGCGATCCGCCGCCCGTCGGCCGCGCGCGCAGCGCTGGACCCTGTTCTTCCTCGTCTCAGCAGCCCTCTTGGGGGCGCGCGGTCATCTCCACGAACACGCCACGAGCGGGATGGATACGGCGTTTGCCATGTCCTATTTGATGGCCTATCTGATAGCCGCCGGCCGCTACGAGCGGGCCGCAAGCTTGTCGTCGGGAGCTTTCCTCGGAGTCTTGGGCGGCCTGGCCATGGGAGTTAGGCCGGACCTCATGCTCTTCACGCTCTCGGTCCCGGGCGCAATTTTCGTTGCCTCTCCGGTTCGTGAACGCAAATCAGCGCTCGTGCCGCTCGCCGTGACCGCTGGCGTCTGCCTCGCCTGGCTTGCCGCGTCCCGGCTCTACTTTGGGAGTGCCCTGCCCCTTTCGTTCTATGCAAAAGCGACCCACCTTTATCGCGACTTCAACGAGGCGCGGTTCGCTCCCGTTCCGTGTTCGCAGCTGAAATCCTTTTGCCTCGCAAACTGCATACTCTTGGTCGTCCTCGCAGCTTCGATCGCGGTGAGAGTTCGCAACCGGCGCGTGGCCATACCCCCGATCCGCGCGGGAGCGATGGCGGGCGCTGCCGCCTTCTCCATCTACTACACGACGTCGGTCTTGCAGATCATGTACCACGCGGCGCGTTTTTACTACCCGGTTTTGCCCGCGCTGGTTTACGTGTGCATCGGCGAGGCGCGTGGCCTCTTGCGTTGCGCAGACGGGCGGCGATGGGCGTCCGCTTCGCTCGTTTGGCTCACCGTACTGTCCGTCGCCCTGTTGCCACCTCTACGCGAGATGGGCCGGCCGTTAGACGGTGTGGCTAGCCTCGACGTGTGGGAGTCGGCGCGGACGCTGTACCGCCGCCGCTGGTTCGCGCTCGAAGCGTTTTCTCACCTTCCGGACGCCGTCGCCATCGCCACGACCGAGGTGGGCCACGCGGCCGCGATGAACCCCGGCAAGACGATCGTCGACTACGCCGGCTTGAACGACGCGGCGTTCGCTCGCCAACCTTTTTCCGCCGATCGCCTCGTCGCCCGACACTGTGACGTCGTCTATTTGCCGCACCCGGACTACCGGGGAATGGTCGCCGACCTCTTGAGCAATGCTGCGTTCCGCGAGGAGTACGAGCTTCATTCCTCGCAGGAGTTGCACGCCTTGCTCGGCGTGGCCATCCGCAGAAAGAGCGCGAGCTACGACGCGATGGCTCGGATCCTCGCGATGACCGAGAAAGAGTGACCTGTGTGGGCATGCGCCTTAGGGCCGTTCGTGGCCGCCGCCATGCTGATGTGCGCGGGGTATTCGGGGTATTTGCTGGCTTGTTTGGTCGTTCCGAGTGCAACACCGTCGTTTCGGGGGGTCGCGGCCGGTATCCTGGCGCTCGCGCTCTCGCAAGCAGTCTTCACGATTCTGTTGGAGGCAGAGCAATTCCGGCGAGACGTAGCGTTGGCGAGTTGGGTCGTCCTCGCGGGGATAGCGGCGCGAACGGCAGGGTACGCTGCGCGCGCCCGGATTCGCCGGGACGCGGCGGGCGCGCAGGGGCTAGTCCGATCGTTCCTGCGCTCGCGTGTGCGAACGGCCGTTGCCGCCGCGGGAGTTTGCGCGGTCGCAGTTCGCGAGACAGCCGCGATTGTCTCGCCTCCCCTGGCGTGGGACTCGCTCCTATACCACTTCGTCAAGCCCGCGACCTGGGTGGCGAGCGGACGCGATTTCGTCGATCGGGCCCCAGATCTATGGGGCTATCAGGAGTTCTTTCCGCGTGGGGGTTGGATTGCCTGGGCGTGGGCTATGCTTGCGACCGGCGACGATCGATTGGTGTCGGTTGCCACCGTTTTGCCGTGGGGCCTGATGCTCCTCGGCAGCCACGGGCTTGCTCGCGCTGTCGGAGCCAGACCGCTACCGGCGGCGCTCGCGTCGCTCTCGACGGCCGTTCTGCCAGCGACGCTCACGCAGATTGGCACCGGCTACGTCGACGCCCACGCAGTCGCCATCGTCCTGCTCGGCGCGGCGGCGTTCGCGGAGATGGCACGCCGGCCCTCTGGGGGTCGACTATTCCTGTGCGCTACCGCTTTGGGGCTGGTCGCGGCCGCGAAGGGCTGGGGATGGCTCGTGGTCGTCGTCTGGGGATCTGCGCTCCTCTTGCTCGCCGCCGCACCCTGGAGGGCGCGGCCGGCGCGACGGGTTCTACCTATCGTGCTCGCCGCGGCGTCGTTCGCTGCTTTGGCGCTCCCGGGGCCGCTAAGGGCGCTGAGGGAGACGGGCGAATTCTTCTATCCCTTCGATTTGCGATTCAAAGACGTCATCCTGGCGCGTGGAAACGAAGAACTTCGCTTGCTCTATTCAGGCGCCCTCTTCAATCTACCGACTGGACTGGGTGGCGTCCCAGCTGCTGTGGACTACCTATTTTTCCCGTCCGCCGCCTCCTTCGGACGTTACGGGGGATTCGGACCGGGCGCGGTTCTGGCCCTTTTTCTCTTCGTGGCCTCACTTGCGGACCGTCGGGCGCAGTGGTCCGCCAAGCCGTGGGTGCTTCTCGTCCTGGCGGTCGCGGCGTGCTTGCCGATCCTCGAGATGTCGACGGAAGCCTACCGCTTGCATCGCGTGGTTTGGATCTCGTCGATTGGCAGGCTCGGGCTCGCATGCCCGGCAGTCTTCGCCGCGCTTGCCGCTCGGACCGACGGCCCGCTGCCGCGCGCCGTTTGGCTGACGTCCGCATTGGCGAGCCTGCTCGCCGCCTGGCCGAGCGGCCTCGCGCCGCCGATACCTCGAGCCGCCGCGGCACTCGCTGGGCCGGCCGTTCTCTGCCTGGCAGCCGCGCTTCTCGCGCACTTCACGATCGGGCAGAGGGCGTCCGCACGGGTAGGGCTGGTCGCCCTTCTTGTCTTGCTTGGCTGTCCCCTCGCGAAGGTGCGCGACGGTTTCCGCGAAGCGATTTGGGCGGCCACGCTCGGCCGCCGCCCACCCTTCTTGTTCGAGCCGCTCACCCCCCGCTGTGCAAGCGCAGCGCCGATCTGGCGAGCTCTCGATGACGGACAAGCCCACCTCGTCGCTCTGGCGGTGGGCTGGAACGGCTTCGGTGACAACTCGTTCCGCTACCCGTTGCTCGGCAGTCGGCTGCAAAACCGGATCGTTTACCTCCCCGTCACGGCCGATGGGTCGGTGATCGACTACAGGCTTAGGGGCGAGGTCACGGCCCGCGCCGACGAGCGGACCTGGTTGCGTCGAGTGAGAGATTCCGGGGTAGACGTCGTGGTCGCGCTGGGCCCAGCCCCGCCGGAGGCGGCATGGCTCGCCGCCCACCCGGAGCGATTCGAGCTTCTGGCGGAGAGCAGCGACGGCCTTCATGCGGCGTACGTAGTGCGCCGCTAAAGCACCGAACGGCTTGGCGGACCGAGGATTTGCTGCGAGTCGCGGGACGGCGGTCGGACGGCCGCAAGTTTCGGGCGGCCCTTACTTCTTGGCCTCGGCCGCGAGCTTGTCGCGGTACTTCTTGACCATCTCTTCCTGCTCTTGCTTCGGCACCGTGGCGTACCGCGCGAACTCCATCGTGAACTGGCCCTTGCCCTGCGTCGCCGAGCGAAGGTCCGTCGAGTACCCGAACATCGCGTTGAGCGGCACTTCGCACGTGACGCTCACATTGTCGCCTGCGACGGTCTCGAGGATCACTCCCCGGCGCTGGTTCACCTGGCCGACGACGCCGCCCTGGAACTCGATCGGGGCGTCGATTTCGACCTTCATGATGGGCTCCAAGATGGTCGGAGCCGACTTGGCGTACGCCTCCCGGAACCCCATCAAGGCAGCCGTCTTGAAGGCCATTTCGGAAGAGTCGACCGCGTGTGACGCGCCGTCGTTGACGACGCACCGGATGCCCACGATCGGAAACCCGATCATGGTCCCCTTGCGGACGCCCTCTTTGAAGCCCTTGTCACAAGCGGGGATGAACTCTCGAGGAATCGAGCCGCCCGTGACGTCGTCGACGAACTCGTACGCCTCTACGGCGTCTGCCGGCAGCGGTTCGATGTATCCCAGGATTTTGGCGTACTGCCCCGAACCGCCGGTCTGCTTCTTGTGCGTGTAGTTGATCTCCGCCCGCCGCGTGATCGTCTCGCGATACGCCACCTGCGGCTTGCCTGCGACGACCTCGCAATTGTACTCCCGGCGCATGCGCTCCATGTAAATTTCGAGGTGGAGCTCACCCATTCCGCTGATGATCGTCTGCTGAGACTCTTCGTCCTGGTGCACGCGGAACGTGGGGTCTTCTTTGGTAAAGCGGTTGAGCGCTTTGGAGAAGTTGGTCTCCGCCGCGCGGTCCTTCGGAGCGACCGCCAGCGAAATGACCGGCGCCGGGACGTGCATCGACGTCGCCGTCACGTTGATTTTACCGTCGGTAAACGTTTCGCCGGAGCTCGCCTCGACTCCGTAGAACGCGACGATGTCGCCCGCTTCGGCCGATTCGATCTCTTCGCGATCATCGGAGTGCATTCGGAACATGCGCGGCACGCGCACCTTCCGCATCTCGTTGCTGGCGTTGTAGATGGTGTCCCCGGAGGTCACGCGTCCCTGGTAGACGCGGAAGTACGTCAGCTGGCCGTACTTGTCCTGGGTGAGCTTGAACGCGAGCCCGACGAAGGGCTTGTTCGGATCCGAGTCGATGACGACCTTCTGTTCTTGATTGGTCTGATCGTGCGCCTCGTTGACGACCTCGGTGGGGTTCGGCAAGTAGAAGGTGACGCCGTCGAGGAGGAGCTGAACGCCCTTGTTCTTGATGGCCGAGCCGCACATGACCGGGGTCATCTTC
>CAZVPE010000105.1:0-18047 GCA_964628155.1 uncultured Polyangiaceae bacterium
CCACCAGCCGTTCGGCGATGAGCAGCCGAAGCTCGAGAGCCGACGGCCCGAGCGAGGTGAAGTAGAGATCCGTAGCGCCCGCGTCGAGAACTGCAGGGTATTCCTCCTCGCGACGCGCGATGACGAGAATGACGGCATTGACGCCCTGAAGGCTTGCGCGTATGCGACGGCAGAAGTCGGAGCCCGCCATGTCGGGCAAAGGGTCCTCCATGACGATGAGCGGCGGCGAGCTGATGCGCAGGGCTTCGAGTGCAGCGGCTCCATTTTGAGCCCTGATCAGTTCGTGTTCACGGGAGGAAAGCGCCGTTTCCACGATACCTAGGTTGTCAGCAGTGACCCCGACTACCAGTACCTTCATTTCATTCCCCCCGTTCAGTACTCCCCAGCCAGCCAGAAGGCCGCGCTAGCGTGGGAAAGTCAAGGCCGGCGTGCCTGACTTGCCGGTCCCTGCCTCATTGGTGTGAAGCCCTGCAAGGACGAGTCACGCCGTTCGACAAGGTCTGGCAGTTCATTGCCTGCCCTCCTGCCGCGAGATCGATGGAAGGGCGCAGCGCCATGAAATGCATCGTGCGAAAAAGGTTACTTGCGCGAAGGCGCCGCGACGGACAGGGTAAACGGACGGGTGGTGTTTCGCTCATGAGCCACCCATTTCGGGTTGTCGAGGAAGGACCGTATCTCCACCAAGAAGTCTTGGAAGGCGACGGCGGCGGCGCCGCCGCTCGCGACGCGCGCGGCCGAGGAAAGGGCGTCAACGGTGGCGGTTGCGGTGGCGACCAATTTTGACAGCTCCCGGCGGATCGCGTCGAGCCGCCCCTCCGCGTCCGCCAAGGCCTTGTTCCGCTCTTCGTCCCACGACGTAACGGCTCCTGCGATGGCGTTATCCAGGCAACGGTTCAGCGTGTGAAATTCCGCGATGGTGAGCACCGCGCCTTGCTGTCCGGCCAGTTCGGTCACGGCCTGACAAACGTCTCCATAGCCGCGCACGACCTGTTCGATTGTGAATCCAAATTTGCTCAGGTCCTGGCCATGCAATGCCGCGCTCCGCACGATATGCGCGTTGGCGCATGTGCCTGACTCGACCGTCTCCCTGGGGTCCCTCTCCTCCTCCGCGCGAAGCACAGTGCCAAGTTGAGACAAGAATGCAGGAACCCCGTGCTCCATCTCTGCGTCGCTCGGCTGGGGATACCGACGAGTGGCGACCTTCGCCCTAGTCCGTTCTATCAGCTCCCGCCGATTGTCAATAATGAACTTTTTCAGTGACATCGAGTTTCCTTCTGTAGGTGAGAGCGCATCTCGTGTGGGCGACCACCGTCGCCGGCCGACCTCACGCCCTCCAACGCGCATTCCACCCTCTTCCACGAGGCAACTCGACGAGCATGCGATTGACTATACAAGCGCCGGGCCACCCATTTCGGGGATCCGGCGGAAAGGGTGGCCATCATTTTCGGAGGACGACGGCGGATCGTCTGGTTTTCTGTTCGCGCGAAGATCGTGCTCTCTATCGCGCCGGCTGGAGTTGAGAGCCTTGTTCCGTGTCCCCTTGGACGGAAGAATGGCGCACGGCAGTGAGTTGATGCGTTGACGCGAGGTAAGCTGCATTCGGCCAAACACGGGGCGTTATATTGCAAATGAATGCCACGCTTGAGCTGGCGGATGGAACGCGCATTGCCGCGGGAATCGGACGATGAAGTAACAGGTGACTCTCGCCCGAGCTGGAAGCCACGCTTCGCAGGCTGACACGAGATGCCCCGGCGGGGAGTTGCGCCGCTTGTCGGGCGGTCCGCGGCAACGAGCAGCGGACACGACGGCTGCCACGTCACCGTCGACTCGGCGGAGAAGGCCGCGAAGAACAAGGATGAAGGAGTGGTCGACGCCAGGTTCTCGTGCCTCGCAGGCGAATCGCGCGCGCAAGCGCTAGGATGCCGCGCTCGGCATGGGAAGGGTAGCGTTCGCGTTCAGCTTCGTACTGCTGTCTGGGCTCCCCGGTTGCGAGGTGGTCTTAGGCGTTGGCGGCCTGACCGAACGAGGCCTCGACGATGCTGGGGGCACTCGGGACGGGAGTGCACCCGGCCCTTACGACGGACGAGCCCTCGAGCAGGACGCCGACGCGACCGCGACAAGTGCCGACGGACCGACGACTCCTAGCGGGTCGGACGACGCCGCGGAGGACCCGGGGGCCGTCCGCGAGGGCGACGCCACTTTTTCTTCGCTCGATTCCACGCTCGACGACGCGACGGCCGCGCCGGGCGACACGGGCACGGCGCTACGCGACGCTCCGGTGCAGGATGGCGGCCTCGACGCGCCCGACTCCGCCGCCGCAGCGGACGGCTCTCCTACCGATGGCCCCGTCGTCGACGCCGATGCCCATGGAGGATCGTATGTCTCCTGCCTGGGGATTCACTCAGCGACGCCGACGAGCTCGAGCGGCACGTATGTCATCTCCCCGAGTGGAACGCCGATCGAAGTTCAGTGCGACATGGCCTTCGGGGACGGCGGATGGACGTTGGTCCAGTCCACTAACGGGGGGAGCTGCAGTCCCGCCACCGAGACTGCGGGGACCGTGACGCTTGGTTCGTGCGCTTACATGCCGACTGCGGCCTTGACCGCGCTCGCCCAAGTGTCGACGAAGATCCACGTGCGCCCCGCTAGCGGGACGGCCGCGCCCGCAGCCTACATCACAAGCGCCACCACGCTCCCGATCCAGAACCTCCGCATGGGGCTCGTCACGAACGCCAACGAGACTCTGGGAGATGCCGGCGCGCAAGAAGCGGCGTGGACCGTCGTGGGCGACCCCGGGAACGCGGCCGCTCAACGGCTCGCCCCGCCGAGCATCTTGGCGTTCACCTGCTCGGTCGCCGGAGAAATGTGGCCCTCGGTCTACCACGCGTGCGGCAACGCCGTCGACGGCTTTGCCCTCGACGTGTACGACAAGACGTCCGTCTGGAACTGGTCCGTGCGCAACACGAACGTGGCCATGGAGGTCTACGTTCGCTGAGATCCCGGCATGGGCGCCAACTCCACGGGTGGGGGGTCGAAGCACGGAGACGGCGCGTGAGGCCTCAATGGCGGGGCCCGAGGCCGGCCGCTCTACCATGCCGTTTCCGTGGCCGGTATGGTCTCTGACGCATGTCACCGCCGCTGAGGGCCGCTCCAGGCATGACCCTCGAAAACAGGTTCTTGCTGCTCGACGTGATCGGGCGCGGCGGGATGGCGACGGTGTTCAAGGCTCGGGACCTCGAAAAAGGGGGGGTCGTCGCGGTGAAGGTTCCGCTCCCCGAGTACTCGAGCGGCGTCGGGAGCTGGTCGATGACGCAGCGCGAAGCGGAAATCGGCTTGCAGCTTCACCATCCGAACATCGTGCGCTTCATCCCGCTCGCGCCGAACAAGCACCGAAGTATCGTGGTGACCGAGTACATTCCGGGGGCGCCGCTCGCTTCGCAAATCGGCAGGGGACGCAGTTTGGCCGAGGCCGAGGCCTTCCGAATCGCGAGCTGCTTGTGCGACGCCGCGGACTACTTGCACGGCCGGCAGATCGTTCACTACGACCTCAAGCCTGGCAACGTCATCTTGGGCGAAGACGGGTCCGTTCGCGTCATCGATTTTGGAATGGCCCACGCGCGCGTAAAAGGCCGTTTCGCTCTCGGGGGCCCGGCTCCTCCAATGGCGACCTCGGACTATGTCGCGCCCGAGCAGATTCGCCGCCGCCGCGGCCTACCGAGCGTCGATGTCTACGCGATCGGCACGATTCTTTACGAAATGCTCACGGGGCATACGCCGTTCGAAGGAGATGACCCGTTCGTCGTGGCGAGCGCCCGCCAACTCGGCGATCCGAGAGCGCCGCGCGCTCTCAACCCCGCCATCTCGCAGGAGGCCGAGGAGATTGTGCTGCGCGCCCTGCGGCGCGATCCGAAGGAGCGGTACGCCAGCGCCGCTGCGCTCAAGGAAGATCTCGACCATCCGGCCGCGGTACGCGTATCCGGTCTTGCAAGCCGCCTGATCGAGGTCACTCTCTGGCGCAAGGGCCGCCGCTGGATTCGCTACGTCGCCGCCGTGGGCTTCGCGCCGATCGCCTTGATGGTCGCTTCGTTCGGGCTTCTATGGTGGTACTTCGAACACAAGCGGTAGCCGCACAAGCCGCCAAAAGAAAGCGCCGCAGAGGTGCAGAGTCGTCGGAGGTTTACGCCTTCGCACCCCTGCGGCGGAAGTCTCAGATTACGAAGAGCATTTCTTGGTAGCTTGGAAGGGGCCAGAGATCGCTCGCGACCATTCCCTCGAGTTTGTCCGACACCTCGCGAACCGACTGCATCGCCGGAAGAACGGTATTGCACAGGTACGTGGCTTCCTTGACGACCCCATCGCCCCCCGGATGTTCCATCGCCTTTTCGAGCGCCTTCAGCCGCGTCGCGAGCGTGACCGCCAAGGACGAAATGTCCTGGAGCAGGGAGGCATCGAACGGCGCGCCGGCCCCCTTGAGAGACGCCTGTGTGTCGGCAAGCTCGCGTTGATAGCGCGAGGTAGCCGGGGAGATCATGGTCTTGGCCATCGACTGGACGAGCTTGGCTTCGACGTGGATGCTCTTGCAGTACTGCTCGAAATAGACTTCGTAACGGCTCTCGAGCTCGCGCGGCGAAAGCACTTTGTACTTGTCGAAGAGCTCGATCGCTTCTTTGGTATGAAATGCCGGAAGGGAGTCGACCGTCGTCTTGAGGTTGGGCAACCCCCGTCGCTCTGCTTCCGCGTGCCACTCTTTGGAGTAGCCGTTGCCGTTGAACACGACCGCGCCGTGTTCCTTGACGATCGAGCTGAGGATATCGGCGACGGCGGCGTTCAGGGTCTTTCCGCCGGCGATCGCCGATTCGATCTTCGAAGCGATGAAGTCGAGGGATTCGGCGACGATCGTGTTGATGACGAAGACGGGCCCGGCGATGGACTGCCCCGATCCGGGAGCACGAAACTCGAATCGATTGCCGGTGAACGCAAAGGGACTCGTTCGGTTGCGGTCTCCCGGATCTTTCGGAAGCTTCGGCAACGAGTCGACGCCGACCTCCAGCGTTCCCTTGCTCTTCGACGACTTGGCGCCGCCTGCGCGAATCTGCTCGAACACGTCCGCCAGCTGCTCGCCCAGAAAGACGGACATGATGGCGGGAGGGGCCTCGTTCGCGCCTAAGCGGTGGTCGTTTGTGGCCGAAGCGACGGATGCCCGCAGAAGGTCGCCGTGCTTGTGGACGGCACGAACGACCGCTGCGCAGAAGACCAAGAACTGGGCGTTGTCGTGCGGGGTATCCCCCGGATCGAGAAGATTGCCCTGCGTGGCATTTCCGAACGAAAAGTTGACGTGCTTGCCCGACCCGTTCACGCCCGCGAAGGGCTTCTCGTGCAGCAGGCAAATCAGGCCGTAGCGCTCGGCGACGCGCCGGAGCGTGACCATGATGAGCTGCTGATGGTCGGTCGCCACGTTGCTCGACTCGAACATCGGCGCGAGCTCGAACTGGCCCGGAGCGACTTCATTGTGGCGGGTCTTCGCGGGAATGCCCAGCTTGAAGAGCTCGCGTTCGACTTCGATCATGAACGCGATGACCCGCTCGGGGATCGCTCCGAAATAGTGGTCCTCGAACTCTTGTCCTTTCGGCGGCTTCGCGCCGAACAGCGTACGGCCGGCGTTCAGGAGGTCCGGTCTTGCGTAGAAGAAGCGTCGGTCGATGAGAAAGTACTCCTGCTCGGCGCCGGCGTACGACACGACCGTCGCCGGGTGATGATGTCCGAAGAGTTTGAGCACGCGCTGGGCTTGCGTGTTGAGCGCCTGCATCGACCTCAAGATGGGCGTCTTGAGATCCAGCGCCTCGCCCGTCCACGACACGAAGGCTGTCGGGATGCACAAAGTCGATCCGCTCGCCGTCTCGAAGAGGTACGCCGGGCTGGTGGCGTCCCAGGCGGTGTAGCCCCGGGCCTCGAACGTCGTCCGGATGCCGCCGTTCGGGAAGCTCGACGCGTCGGGCTCTCCCTGAATCAGCGTCTTGCCCGAGAACTCCGTGATGGCGCCCCCTTCGCCGTCGGGGCTGAGGAAACTATCGTGCTTTTCCGCCGTCATTCCCGTCAGCGGGTAGAAGACGTGCGAATAGTGGGTGGCGCCCTTGGAAAGCGCCCAACTCTTCATTGCCGAAGCGACGACGTCGGCGACCTTCGGATCGAGCGGCTGAGCGCCGTCGATCGTCCGCTTGAGAGATCGGAACACTTCCTTCGGCAGTTGAGTCTTCATTTGCGCGAGCCCGAAGACGTTCTCGCCGAAGAGGGCCTCCGCCGAAGGCTCCTTGAAGTTGGTAGTCGTGGGAGACGGCTTGTAACCGATCGCTCCCGTCAGCGCGTCGAGCCGAGCACCGTTTGCAGTCATGAAACATTTCCTTTCGCGGACCGTGGCCGCCCTTCGGCGACACGAAATGCGCCGCTGACATTCCGACGGGCTGTGTTTCCGCCAGAGCGCGGGATCGTTTCGGCTGACGCCGGTAGAGAGAGAACGTCGTGCGGGCAAGGGCGAGCTCGGCCTAGCCGATTCGTTACGCGCCCCGCCGATCGCGGTAGAGTCGCCGCGTGCAAAAGCTCGAAGCCGGAATTCACCACTTTCAGTCGACCTACTTCGCCTCAAACCGCGGACTCTTCGAACACCTCGCAGAGAAGGGACAGCGACCCGAGACACTCTTCATCACCTGCTGCGATTCGCGCGTCGTGCCCAACCTCATCACCACCGCTGCCCCCGGCGAGCTGTTCATCGTGCGAAACGTCGGCAACGTCGTCCCCTCGATGGGCCGCGGGCTGGCAGGCGGCGTCTCGGCCGCGATCGAATACGCCGTCGAAGTGCTCGGCGTCGGCCACGTCATCGTGTGCGGTCATACCCACTGCGGGGCGATTGAGGCCATCCTTCATCCCGAGCGGGTCGCACACCTGCGCTTCGTATCGCGGTGGCTCGCCGAATCGGCGCGCATCCCGTCGCTCATCGAAGAGCGGTACGGCCACCTCGAGGGCGAGGCGCGGTTGACGGCCGCCGTCCAAGAAAACACTTTGATCCAGCTCGAGAACCTGCGCTCGTTCGACTTCGTCGCGCGCCGGCTCGACGCGGGTACGCTCAAGATGAGCGGTTGGGTCTTCAAGATCGCGACTGGGCAGGTCTTCGACTACGATCCAATCTCCCAGCAGTTCTTGCAGCTCGGCGGTGGAGAGGAAACCGAGCGATCCGTCTTGAGCTCGAGGCCGCCCGCTCCGACGTGATTGCCCTCCCGCTCGGCGTAACGATGCGCTAGAGCACCTGCCATGGTTGATGTTTCTACCCTGCAAGCCGCCCTGCCCCATTGCTTGGAACACACGTCCTTCGAGAGCCTGGGGTCGAAGTACGAGGGCAAAGTTCGCGACAACTACTCGACGTCCGACGGCCGGCGCTTCATCGTGGTGACCGATCGCATCAGCGCATTCGATCGCGTTCTCGGAACGCTTCCTTTCAAGGGGCAAGTCCTGAACCGCCTCGCGGCGTGGTGGTTCGAGCGGACTGCGAAGGTCGCTCCGAACCATATGGCGCGTGTCCCCGACGCCAACGTCCTCGAGTGCGTCGAGTGCAAGCCGATCCTCGTGGAGATGGTCGTGCGCGCATACGCGACGGGCACGACGTCGACGAGCTTGTGGACCCACTACGAGCGGGGGGCGAGGGTCTTTTGCGGGCACCGACTGCCCGAGGGGCTCAAGAAGCACCAGCGGCTACCCCATCCGATCATCACACCCACGACGAAGGCGCCCAAGGGAGAGCACGACGTTTCGGGGTCTCGGGAAGAGATCCTCGCAACGGGGCAGGTCACCGCGAAGGACTTCGACGAAGCGGCGGAAGTCGCCATGAATCTCTTCGTCGAGGGGCAGAAGACGTGCGCGGAGCGGGGGCTCATCCTCGTCGACACGAAGTACGAGTTTGGCCGCGACAAGGCGGGAAAGCTCCTGGTCATCGACGAGATTCACACGCCCGACTCTTCGCGCTTTTGGCAAGCGGCGACCTATGATGCGCGCCTTCGCGCCGGTCAGGACCCCGAGCCGCTGGACAAAGACTTCGTGCGCCGCTGGTACATCGACCAGGGCTACAAAGGCGACGGGACGCCCCCGCCAATGCCCGACGAGGTGCGAATCGGAGCCGCGCAGAGGTACATCGCGGCGTTCGAACAGATCACCGGGGGACCTTTCGTCCCCGACACGAGTCCGCCCGTGGCGCGCATCGCAAGGAACCTCGGCATCGGAGCGCGGGCATGAAGGTGGCCGTGATCGTGAGGATCAAGTCCGAAGTGCTCGACCCTCAAGGAGACGCCGTGCGTCGCGCGCTCGCCAAGCTCGGCTTCGAGGGAGTGAAGGGGGTGCGCATCGGCAAGGTGATCGAGATCGAGATGGACGAAGCGCACGCGCGCGCCCCCGATCTGAAGAAGCGCCTCGAGAAGATGGCCGACGAGATGCTCGCGAACCCGGTCATCGAGGACTACGAGGTGGTGCTTCCTTCGTAGGCCGCGCTGAGACCTCGTGCATCGTCGCGCGATCTCTTACAGAGCGATTGGGGTCGGCATGAAGAGCAGCGCGAAGAAGGCGAGCGTCAGGATAGCCACCACCGATCTTCCCCGAAGAAGTCGCTGCGCCCCTGTCGCGGGGTGATCCATCAGCGTGCTCGATGCCCGGAGCGCCCCCCAGCGCACCTCCATTGTGATGAGCACCGCGAGGCCGACGAACCATGCCCCCCACACGACGACGGACGTCTGGTCTCGGAGGACCCCCGCCAGGAGGGCGAGCCCGAGAGTAGCGAACGCCCGCGTCCGGATTCCGAGACCGTCGGGAGTGCCTCCGCGTGGGGCCGAGAGCGTTCCCAGGATGGGGAGCACTTCGAACCAGACGAGCCAAAAGAGCGAGTTGTTCACGTGTCGGCCGATGTGCCAGAGCCCGATTCCCGCCCGGGCGTCGCGCGCTACGAAGCTCGCGAGACTCACGAAGAAGAAGACCAACATGGACCGGTGGACCCACTGCGCGATGCGGTTCTGCGAGGGCCCGAAGAGCGAGAACGCCACGTGGCCTCCGTCGAGCTGACCGACGGGGAGTAGGTTGATCATCGTGACGAACATTCCGACCCAACCGGCGAACGCCACCGGCGACAGAAGAACGTCCATGCCGTCCGGGATCGGCGGGCCGAACCACCCGTCGAGCAATCGCAAGAGGAGGGAATTGCCGAGCTGCATCATGTCGCCGTCGCTTCCGTCCATGGCGACGAGCTGGGAGTGGGCGACACCCCAAGCGTAAAGCGGTATTGCCAGCGCGAGGCCGGCCAGCGGTCCGGCCGCGCCGATGTCGAGCAAGGCTCGCCGCGTCGGGATTACCGATCGCATCCGAATGACGGCGCCCATCGTGCCGAACGGCGAGATGAAGGGCAGTGGGATGAAATACGGAAGCGACGCGTCGACTCGGTGGATGCGCGCGGCGATGTAATGGCCGAACTCGTGCGCGAGCAGAATCGCCATGAGCGCGCCCGTGTACGCGAGCGCATGAAGCAACCCGGAGCGGGTCGGCGCTTCGTGCATCATCCAGGTCGCGAAGACGCTGGCGATCGTCGCGAGCAGCAGTAGGGCGTTGGTTCTCCATGCAACGCTGGCCGCGGCGGGCGACGTTTGCGACGGATCGTTCAACGCGTCGCTCATCGCGTCGCCGCGCCGGGTCTGGGACGACGAGGGGTCGCCCTCATGGGAGGGCATCGCGGAGTGCGGCGGCGAGCCGCTCGAGTCGGGGGGCGAGCTTGGCATCAATGGTTCCCACATCGGTTTGCAGCCGAAGCTGTCCGCGCGCAAGGGCTTCGTCTTCTCGGACCTCGACCGACTGCGAATCGAGACCGGCGGCGCCCAGGTGGAGCCGAAGGGCCTGAGCGTCCAGCGGATGCGCTTCGATTGCGATGCGGCGCGCGCCGCGCGCTTCGGCGATCGCTGCGCGAGCGAGATCGGCAATCCGAGCGGGGTCGAGCTCGAGCGCGGTGCCGAGGAGCCGCTCGGCGAGGACCACAGCGATGGCGACGACGCTCTCCGAGTCGCGCTCGAGCCGATCGCCCTCGGCGCGGCGCAGCGCGAGCCATCGCGCTGCGAACGTCGCTTCCGCCTGTTCCAGGGCCTCTCGCGCGCCTTTCGCTGCTTCGTCGCGCGCCTCGTCGCGCGCTCGAACGAGAATCGCCTCCGCCTGCGATCGCGCGTCTTGAACGATGCGCTCCGCAGCCAGTCGGGCTTCTAGCTCTTCGCGTGCGATCCGACGCCATCTGGGCGCGGCGACCCCCAACGGCAGTAGATGCATCCTCTCCGCCCCGGCGGTGTTCGAAGCCCGAACGATGCGCGCGCGATGGCTCATCGTCCGAGTCGCATGTCGTCGATCGCAACGACCACGGCGGCAACCGTCCTCGCCATGGCGCGGGCGCGGACCTCGCGCGACGCGGACCTCAGTCCGCGCAGGAGCTCCGCAGCGCGAATCGTCGCCGTGTCGTCGAGAGCGTCGAGCGCCACTTCGAGCGGTTCTCCGAGGATGGCGCTCACGCCGAGAAACGCCTCTTGCCAGGGCTGGGCGGTCCTATCCATGTGGACTCTCCACCGAGAGGCTACGCAGTCTCACCGCTCCACGACGACGGCGAGCGCCTCGCCCCCGCCGATGCAGAGCGTCGCGAGTCCCCGCTTGGCGCCGCGGTCCTTCAGAGCCCCGAGGAGCGTCGTGAGGATTCGTGCTCCGCTCGCGCCTATCGGGTGCCCGAGCGCGACCGCACCGCCCCGGACGTTCACCTTCTTGAGATCCAAACCGCACATCGCCGCACAGGCCATCGTGACCGCCGCGAACGCCTCGTTGACCTCGTAGAGGTCGATCTGCCCTTTGGTCATCCCCAGCTTCGCGAGCGTGGCGTCGATGGCCTTCGCGGGCGCCGTCGTGAACCATTCAGGCGCCTGCGCCGCTCCGCCGTATCCGACGATGCGCGCCAGAGGCTCGAGTTTGTGCTCCTTGACGGCCCGCTCGCTCGCGAGGACGAGAGCGCTGGCGCCGTCGTTGATGCTCGACGCGTTCGCGGCGGTGATCGTCCCGTCCTTCGAGAAGGCCGGCTTGAGCCCGGCAAACTTGGTCGGATCGCCCTTGAGAGGACCTTCGTCCAACTTGACGAGAAGCGGCTCGCCCTTCTTTTGCGGCACGCTCACCGGCTCGATCTCGGCGTCGAAGAGCCCTTCCTTCTGGGCGGCGAGCGCGCGGCGGAAACTCTCTTTGGCAAACTCGTCTTGCTGCTCGCGCGTGAGCTCGTATTTTTGGGCGCACATGTCGCCGCAGCTTCCCATGTGGACGTTTCCGTACGGATCCCAGAGGCCGTCGGAGATCATTCCGTCCACGAGCTTGCCGTCGCCCATGCGGTACCCCGAGCGGGCTTTCTCCAGGTAATAAGGGGCGTTGGACATCGATTCCATGCCGCCAGCGACCACGACGTCGGCGTCTCCAAGGGCGATCGTTTTGGCACCGAAGATGACGGCTTGCATCCCCGAGCCACAGACTTTGCTCACCGTCGTCGCGGGAACAGTGTTCGGGATTCCAGCAAAGATCGCGGCTTGGCGGGCCGGCGCCTGCCCGATCCCCGCGGAGAGCACGTTGCCCATGAACACCTCCTGCACGGCATCGGGGGCCAGCTTGGCACGCGCGAGTGCGCCTTTGATAGCCACCATGCCGAGCTCGGGCGCTCGCAGCGTCGAAAGCGAGCCGAGGAACGCTCCGATGGGAGTACGCGCCGCGGCCACGACGTAGATGGGGGGTAGCGTCATAGAAACAGGGATGACACGGGCGTGGAAATCCGTCGACTCGGGCCGTACTTGCGTGAGCCGACGCCCTCCGTTAGCTTGCGCACCCCCTCAGAGAGTCCGCCGAGAACACACATGGCCGAATCGAAATTCGCACAGTTCATCGCCGCCCGAAAACTCGATCCCCGCCGCATCCTGGCCGAGTCGCACCGGCTGGAGAAGCTCAAGCCGGAGGACCGAGTCATCCGATTGAACAAGCGTCGCGCGCGGAAGGCCGGGGCCGAAGGGGACGCCAACGTGGCAAAAGAAACCCGCAAGCCGCGCTCGGGCCGACCCGTCACACAGCGAGCGCTCGAGGCGGCCGTTCAGGGCGCCGAGCTCAGCGGAGCCACGAAGACTCGCATCCTTCGCGCCGTAAACCACCTTCTCGAGCTGAAAAAGCAAGAAAAAGTGGATCTGCGCCTGCTCTTTTGAAAACGTGAGCGCTTCACCGCGAGCTGCCAAAAACTGGGCCCGTCCCGCCTCGACGGGCACGCTTGCGGGATGCTCTTCGTTGCTCTGGCCGCCTTGTCGGCTCTTGTCGCGTCCGACGTTCGCGATTTCATCAACCGACCTCGTACCCGGGGGCAATAGGCCGCATCTTCCCCCACTGGAGCTCTCGGGCGCTTTGAATGGCGGAGCCCGAGGCGCATCGAACTCAACTGAGTGGGCGCTTCTCTCGTGCAGCCGCAATCGCAGACGCCGATGGCGAGTTCGCTTGCGGGCATGTCGGGCGTTGCCCTTCCAACGCGCTCGGTGAGGCCGCGCATGCCCGACGAGGAGCGCCTGATTGCGCGCGCATCCACCGGGGACACGGGCGCG
Organism: uncultured Polyangiaceae bacterium; assembly: GCA_964628155.1. Lineage (GTDB taxonomy): Bacteria > Myxococcota_A > Polyangia > Polyangiales > Polyangiaceae > Palsa-1150. Next base: position 12,663 of record CAZVPE010000105.1, read on the forward strand.
TTTCGGCAGATTTACGAGCGCCACCGCCAGGACGTCGCGCGCCTCGTATATCGGATGATCGGGCCTCGGAGCGAACTCGAAGACGTCATCCAAGAGGTCTTCGTCCAAGTCTACAAGAGTCTCAAGGACTTCCGCGGTCAGTCCAAGTTCACGACGTGGCTTCACCGCGTCACCGTGAATGTCGTTCTCATGCACCGCCGCGCGGCCCGCAGCAGGCCGGTTTTTGCCGACGAGCCGCCTGCCGACACGGCCCTCCAGAGCGTAGATATCCCGCCGGACGAGGACTTCGAGCGCCGCGAACGCATGCGGGCGTTCGGACGGCTCCTCGATCGGCTCGCGGACAAGAAGCGCGTCGTCTTCGTACTGCACGAGCTCGAAGGCATTCCGCCGGGAGACATCGCGAAAATCGTCGGAGCCCCCGTGCTCACCGTGCGGACGAGACTCTTCTACGCGCGTCGCGAGATCGAAGCGATGCTCAGGGAGGAACCCTCGCTTTCTGGGATGCAGCTTAGCTTCGCGAAAGCCTCTGGTGCGGCAGGTGAACCATGAGCGACGGGATGAATCGAGTGTTGAGCGAGGCCCGCCGCGATTGGGGGACCGAAGGGGAGAGACGGGTCGATTGGGACGCCGTCGACGAGCGATTGTTCGCCCGCATCGACCAGGCGCGACGTGCGGAGCGGAGCTCGCTCGCGCCGGCACGAGGCAGAACCTGGACCGGCGTCGTCGTCGGCCTGGCGTCAGTCGCGGTTGCGGCTCTCCTCGCGGGTGCCGTCCACGACCGGCGCTCTCTCGAACTGGAGCGTGCGAGCGCGATCGAGGCCGCAGGGAGCGTAGTCGCCATCGAAGGCGAGGGCGAACTGCTCATCGGCGGCCGCCACGCGTCCGTCGGAACGGCGCTGCGGCTGGGCGATGATTTGGAATCGCGAGGCGCTCGGGTCACGTTGGGCCGACCCGGCAAGCTCACCCTCGTTCTCGAGCGGGGCTCCAGCGCATCGGTCACGCACGTGCAGGGTGCGCTCGTTCTTGCGCTCGCGCGTGGTGCAGTCGAGGCACAAGTCGTCCCTGTCGCAAGCGGCGAGGCGCTCGCGGTCGACGTCGGGCCCTCGCGCGTCGCCGTTCACGGGACCCACTTTCGCGTCGCGCGCACCGACGATCGCGTCGTGGTCGATTTGAGCGAGGGAGTGGTCTCCGTAGGAGAGGCCCCTCGGGTAGGCGCCACCCTGGGCGGTCTGGTGACGGCTCCGGCACACGCCGAGTTCTCGGCGAGCGACGCGCAAGGCACGCTTCGCGTCACGCACGATGCGACCGCCGTTCGCGCAGCGGCCTCGTTGGGAACGGCGGTGCCGGTCGAGGCGCCCCCCGCTCCTCTCCAGACGTACGTTTCGCCACCGAAGACTGCGTCGAACGAACTGGTCCCGGCACCGAGCTCGGGAAGTCCGCGCGCCGAACCCCGCCCGTCTGCGAGCGTCTCCGCCCTAGCGACGCCCGCGCTCGCAATCCCGGATCCGAACGCGGAAGCCGCAATCGCCGGCGCCGTTCGAACATGTATGGCCGAGCGACTCCACGCCGACGACATTACGGTCGTCGTCACAACGACGCTGTATCTTCAGCTCAATGACGACGGCTCGGTGCGCATGGCGCGTTTCGAGCCTCCGGTTGCTCCCGACGTGAACGCGTGCGCCGCTCAGTCGATTTACAGCACCCGCTTCACGCGCGGCGGCGCAGCTGTCATCGCCGTGTCCGTCAAGAACTGACGGCGGGAACGCGCCCGGCCGCCGCCATACGCGAGAGCTCGGTGATCGCGTGTGTTTCTCGCGCGCCGAGGAGGCCGAACTGCAGCCCCATGCCTTCGCCTGGTCGCGTCCAGCGCACGACGGCCGGCATGGCGAGCGGCGTCTTTATCCCGGGCAGGCGGATGTGGACGACGAGCTCGATCCCGAAAGATAGGGTTTGGGGCGTGTGAACGTACATTCCGCCCAACGAGACGTCCTTGGAGCGACCCGCCAGCCGTTCGCTCGAACCGTGCGCAACGAACTCGACCGGACCGTCGAAAGGCACACGCGGATGGCGACGCAGTTCGACCACGCGTTGATGATAGCATCGACGCTTGGTGGACGATTCTTCCCGTCGTCACGAGCTTCGCGATGCGGCGCGTCTGGCGCTCATTCCCGTGGGTGTTGCGATTGTTTTGGGAATTTTGCTTGCGCCGCGACGCCCAGTTCCCGAAGGGGTACCCCTACCGATCGCAGACGCCCGGGCGCTCGCACGCGTCGTCGACTCCGACCGCAAACTCGCTGCGCGTCGGGAACCGCTGCCTGGTCCGGTCCGCGCCCTGGGCTCCGCCATCCGTGACTTCCACACGCTTGAGGCTCGAGACGGGGATGCGCGCACCTTGGGCGAGGCTCGGCGGGTCGTCGACCAGGCGCTGATGAGCGCCCTGCCCGGCGGAACCGACGATTTTCTTCGCTTGCGAGCGATCGAGCTCGAGTCGTTCCTCGTGGAAACAACGCGCTTCGCGGAAACGGGCGAGGAGTCAGCGGAGCTTCATGCGCTCGCAGGCGCGTTCGCGCGCTCGATGAGGAACGAGGGGTGGTGCGAGGGTCACACACTGACGCCGCCGGAGCCTGTGCTGCGCGTGATGTTCAAGCAGATGTGGAACGCATTCTTAGGGTTGGGAGCAAGCGATGGCCCAGGCGCGCGGCCCCCATGGACGCGAGTAGGACGCCTTTCTGCCTTGGACCCAACCCTCGACGAGCAGCGCGCGCTCTACGCGTTTTATCTTTCACACGCGCACCCCTCGAAGGCCATGCGCGAAGCCATCGGCTCCGCTCGCCGCGGCGCGCGCGACGCCAAAGCGTGCGTCGCGCTCGTCGAGGCGGAACGCGCGGCGACCGAGTCTTGGCGCCTCGAACACATCGCCCGTCTCGCGGCGATCGACCCGTCGTACCCCGCGGACTACGCCCGGGGTGTGGCCTACTTCGGCCGGGCCGAGTACGCCGCCTCCGCAAACGCGTTCCGCCAATGGCTGAGTGACCACCACGACGGCCCCCTCGCCCTCCGCGCGCAGAATTTCATGCGGACCGCGGCCGACGCGGCCCGCCCGGAGTAGCGCCGAATGCACGCCTTGCTCGTCGACGACGACCGCGAGCTCGCGCGCCTGCTCTCCGAATACCTGGCGGCGCACGGCGTATCGCTCGATCACGTCGCCGACGGCGGCCTCGCGCTCGAGCGACTGGCGGAGGCCGATGCCTTCGACATCGTCCTTCTCGACGTGATGCTGCCGGGGATCGACGGGTTCGAAGTGTGCCGGCGCATCCGAGCCAAGTACGACGTCCCAGTCGTCATGCTGACGGCACGCGGCGAAGACACCGATCGCGTCGTTGGCCTGGAAATTGGGGCGGACGACTACGTGCCCAAACCGTTCAATCCTCGCGAACTCCTGGCCCGCATACGGGCCGTCCTGCGCCGCGCACGGCCGCCCGCGACGACGGGGGCGGACCAGCTGGAAGTCGGCGACCTCGTCGTCGACTTGCCTGGCCACAAGGCGACGCTCGCGGGGCGAGAGCTCCAGCTGACTTCGTTCGAGCTCCGGGTGCTCGTCGCGCTCGCACGCCGCGCGGGAGAGACCGTGACGCGCGAAGAGCTCGCGAACGCAGTGCTACCCAAAGTCCCGAGCGGTTCGCGTTACGATCCCAGCGTCGACCGCTCGCTCGACGTGCACGTGTCGCACCTGCGCCACAAACTCGGCGACGATGCGCGCGAGCCCAAGCGAATTCGGACCGTTCGGGGCGTGGGATACGTGCTCGTGAAGCCGTCGAATGGGGCCTAGGGCAGCACCGAAATGGTGCGGTCGATCCGACAAGCGTCTTCGGTAGACCTCTCATTTTTCCGCGGGCGGCCCCAAACTGAAAGGCATGCGCCGCCCACGCACGTTGAGGTCTCGGCTGTTCTCCTGGTTTTTCGGAGCGATTCTCCTCGCCATGATGACGAGTGCGCTGGTCGTCGGCACGACGCGCCCCGAAGGACCGAACGGCGTCGAAGCAGTCGCCCGGCACGTCGCTTCGCGCCTCGCGAGCGACTGGAACGACGAAGACGCGGTGCGGGCCTACGTGAACGAAGTGCGCGACGTCACTGGCTTCGACGTGACGCTCGTGCGCGATCCGAGGAAGATCCCCGGACACGTGCGGCGGGTCGCCGACCACGGAGGAGCCTTCGCCCCGGCGGGCTCCGACCGAATCTTCGTCCCCGTCTCCCTTGGAAGCTCCCTTCTCGGTGCCCTCGAGATGAACCGCTTCGGCTCGCGTCCACCCGCCTGGAGCTGGTGGCGCTTGGCGCTGGCGCTTTTCGCGGTCACTTCGGTCCTCTCGGTGATGGCCAGCCGGATCGCGAACTTACTCGCGCGTCCGCTGGAGCACCTGGCTCACGTCGCCGATCGATTCGGAGGAGGAGACCTCGCATTTCGAGCCGACGTCGCCACCGCGCCCGGATGGGTCGCACTCGAAGTCCGCGACGTCGCAGTGAGCTTCAACCGCATGGCCGACCGCGTCGAAGCGATGGTCCGCGGTCAGCGCGAGCTCCTCGGCGCGATCAGCCACGAGCTGCGGTCGCCGCTCGGGCGGGCGCGCGTGGCGCTCGAAATCGCACGAGACCGACTGGCCGGCGGCGCGCCCGCCGAACGCTCGCCCGGGGCCGCACTCGACGACATCGACGCGCAAATCGCGGCCATCGAGGCGATCCTCGGAGACTTGCTCGACCTCACCCGGGCGGGGCTCGCCGATCTGCACAGGGAAAGTCGCGACTTCGCCCGGTGGCTCCGCGCTCGCGTCGCCGAAGAACCCGCGCCGCCGAACGTCTTGGTCCGAGTCTCGCCCGAAGCGGAGAACCTCTCGATCTCCTTCGATGCGCCGCTGCTCGGGCGGGCTGTACACAACCTATTGGTCAACGCACGGGCGCACGGACATCCTCCGGAGCGCGCCATCGAGGTGACGGTCACCCGAGACGCCGACAAGGTGCGCGTCCTCGTCCGCGACCGGGGTCCCGGATTTCCAAGAGGCTTCACCGAGCGGGCGTTCGAACCCTTCGTCCGCGGCGATGCGGCGCGATCCCGCCCGTCGGCCGGGGCGGGTTACGGACTCGGACTGGCGATCGTACGTCGTATCGTCGAAGGTCATGGGGGTGTCGTATTCGCGCGGAATGCGGACGCTTCGGGAGGGGTCAGCGACCAGGGGGCGGAAGTAGGCTTCGATTTGCCGCTGGCTCCACCTCGTCGTTAGCCTGTACCTGACGAAGGACGCATGAGGACTTGGCTCAAGTTCATTTTCTGGGCGGGCGCCGTCTCCGGCGCGATGGGTTTCGCGCTGCATCTCTTCTTCTTCGAGGTCTGGC
>CAZVPE010000106.1:0-17938 GCA_964628155.1 uncultured Polyangiaceae bacterium
TATGGGCGACCGCCTGACGGAGTTGAGACGGATATTTCAGGTAGCCGTCCGGGATAAGTCCGTCGCCCGGAATGTCGGGCTCGAGGAGGCGTAGCGGCGTGTGCTTGGGGAGCAGGGCCGATACCTCCGCGGCGGTCGTCGAGGCCCCTCTGGCCCCTGAATGGCGACCGCACCCGAAGCCGGAACCTGAGCCGGCGGCCGCGGCCGCTCCGAGCCCGAGGAAGGCAAGAAAGCTTCTGCGGCTGGTCGCCGCCTCCGCGGGGGTGGGATTCACAGCGCACTCGCTTCGGACGGGCGCCGTTGAAGGTATGGTAGCTCGGAGGGTAGAGTCAATTCGAATTGACTGGAGCCAGTACGTTCTCTGGCGCGTTTCGCGTCTCGCGGTTCCATCGACCGAGTCCGCGTAGATTCACATGTCCATTACCCTAAACCAAGGCTCAATCGTATCGAACGATCGCGCGCTCCTCATTGGGCTAGAGGAGGACATTCAGCCGGAACTAGACGCCGCTGGCCACGGAATGTTCCTCGTCGCGCGCGCAAAGTCGTCGTCGTCGCGCCAGGTTTTCGGCCTGGGACGGGTGGCGGACTTGAAGCAGTTTACGGTTTGCCACCGCTACGAGCCGTTTTGGATGAAGCCGATGGCGGGTATCCGCGTCTCCGAAGTTCCTCAGGAGACCCAGTTCTTTCTCGGCGCGCTCCGCGACGGCCGTTGGCTTCTCCTCGTCCCTCTCATCGGAGACCTGTTTCGGTTTTCGATTCGCGGTAGAAAGGACGACACTCTCGAACTTCTCGGAGAGACCGGGGATTCGTTCGCACCGGGCGAAGGGGGTCTCGCGCTCTACGTCGCCGACGGAACGGATCCGTTTGCGATGGTGCGCGCCGGCGCCCAGTCGGTCGCGCAGCGCCTTGGTTGGGGTCGTCTCCGGCGCGACAAGGAACTACCCGACTTCGTCGACTACTTCGGCTGGTGCACTTGGGACGCCTTTTACCAGGACGTGAGCGCCGCCCGCGTGCGGGAGGGCCTCGCAGCATTCGCGTCGGGCGGCGTTCCGCCCCGAACGCTGATCCTCGACGACGGCTGGCAGAGCACGGCACAAATGCCGACAGGGGAGCGAAGGCTCGTATCGTTTTCGGCCAACGAGAAATTCGACGGAGATCTGAGGCCGACCGTACGGATGGCCAAGAGTGAGTTCGCCGTCGATGTGGTTCTCGTATGGCACGCACTCATCGGGTACTGGGGCGGCGTCGACGGGTCTGCACTTCGCGCCTATCGCGTGGTGGAGCAGACCAGGCAGTTCAACGAGGGGGTGCTTTCGCACGTCCCAGCGTTCAATCAGGTTTGGTGGGGGAGTCTCGTCGGCCTCGTGGCGAGCCGAGACATCGGTCGATTTTACGACGATTATCACGGTACGCTCGCGGCCCAGGGCATCGACGGGGTGAAGGTCGACAATCAGGCCGTGCTGGAATCCGTGGTCCAGGGCCAAGGCGGTCGAATCCCCGTGACGCGAGCCTATCGAAAGGCGCTCGAAGACAGCGTACGGAAACACTTTGGCGGGCGACTCGTCAACTGCATGTCGAACGCCCAAGAGAGCTGGTACGGATCTGTGGAGTCGTCTCTTCTCCGAAGTTCGATCGATTTCTTTCCGAACGAACCCCGGACGCACGGGCTGCATCTCTATACCAATGCTCAAGTGGGCCTGTGGTTCGGCGAATTCATGCTTCCCGATTGGGATATGTTTCAAAGTGGTCACCCGTGGGGTCCGTTCCATGCCGCGGGGCGCGCGATCTCGGGCGGCCCGGTGTACGTGTCCGACAAGCCGGGGTCGCACGACTTCGCGCTGCTGAGGAAGCTCGTCTGCTTCGACGGGACCGTCTTGCGCTGCGATGGGCCCGGGCTCCCGACGATGGACACGCTATGTGCCGATCCGACCCGAGAGGACGTGCTCCTCAAGATCTGGAACCGAAACGGGAACTCGGCGATCGTCGGCCTCTTCAACGCGCGATGTTCGTCGGACGGCGAGCCGCAGGTCGTGCTGAGTGGAACGGTCGGTCCGGAGGATGTCCCCGGCTACGCGTCCGCTCGTCACGCGTGTTACGCGCACCGAGCTGCGTCGCTCGACGTTCTGTCGCAGGGCGCGCGGCTGCCGGTCACGCTCGGGGAACGCGAGTTCGAGCTTTTTACACTTGCGCCGATCGAGCGCGGGTTCGCGGCAATCGGGCTGACGGACAAGATGAACAGCGCCGGAGCCGTGTCGCGCGTGGAGTGGCTCGGGGAGCGGGAATGCGAACTCGAGCTCCGTGACGGCGGAGCATTCTTGGCGTGGTCCGAGCGGGCGCCGGCCCGCGTCGAGGTCAACGGCCGCCCCACGGACTGGGACTACGACAAAGGCGGGGGGGCTCTTCGGGTTTCGCTGCACGAGCGCAGGCGGCACACCGTGCGGATCGCTTGGTAGGGCGACGGACTTCTACTGCGGATCTCCGTAGAGAATGCCCCTGCCGCCCGAACCGAGATAAACCCTGCCGTACAGGCGCGGATCGCCCGCGATGTAACTGATATAGCCGAACTGATGCTGCGGATCGTCGATGCGCGTCCAGGTCGAGCCTTGATCGTCGGAGCGATAAATACCGGAGCCACCGTTCGCAGCAGCTCCGGAGAGGAAGAGGACGGGGTACGGGGCTTGGCACGTCGCTCCGCGTCCCATGCCGACCGCGGCCGCGTTTTGCACGGCCGGGATCGGCGTCAAGTTTGGGCTCGAGTCCGTTCGGTGCAAGAGGCCCCCGCCTCCGGCGGCGAGCCAAACGTCCCCCTCGATGCCCGGGGTTGGCCGCGGCGTTCCGCCGCCCGAGGGAAGAGCGGACAGAACGGAGAACGTCATGCCCCCGTCCATGCTCTCGTAGAGCATTCCGCCTCCGGTCGCATAAAATCGCTTCGGATTGACGCGGTCGGACGCGACTCGAGTTCCGCCCGGCAACGCGGCGCACGCGGTCCAGGTCGTTCCCATGTCGAGTGAGTACGCGGCCGGTGGCGGCGTCATCCCGCGTGCTCCCTGAGGGGCCCAGACGAGCGCGGCGCCATCGGCGGAGATCGCGATGGTCCCCGCGCTCGCCATCATGTTCGGCTCGGCGGCGAATGGCTTCCAGCTAGCACCGCCGTCGGTCGAATAGGCACCATGACGGCTGGTCGCTGCCGACGCGGACGTGGTGCCCACTCGTACGATGACGCCGGGGTGCTGCTCTGCGAAGTCGATGCTGGTCGTGTTGCCGAACACAGGGTTGCTGAACATCCCCTCGCTCGGCGCGTTCGCGAGATCGTCGTGCACGAACCCGCCGATGTCGCCGACGCCGCTGAGGAGATGGACTCCGCCGGACGGACTGACGAGGGTGGAGGCCACGGTCTCTTCGAGGCCCTTGTTCATAAATGTCCAGTGGGCGGTGGGGCCGGTGGCGTCGTCGCTCCACCAGATCCCATGCCCGGTGTTGTAGAGGACGCGCCCCGGCGTGTGTGGGTCTATCTCCACATCGCCCATCCACCCGTTCCAGGCCGTGATGCCTAGCGAACTCCCACCCCAGTACAACCATCGCGCGCCCGCCACGTCTCGGGTCGCGGGGGTTCCGATTGCAGTCCAGTTCGCCGATCCGCCGTTCGTTCCGCCACCGTTGGTCGTCAGGTAGATTTCGTCGGGCCAACGGTCGAGGCTAGAAACCACGACCGTGTTGGAGTTGTTCGCGTCGACCGAGACCCCGCCGAAGCCGCCCTTGCTACCCGGCGGGCTGACGTTGGTCCACGTGTCGTTCGACGTATCGAGCTTCCAAACGGCGCCGGTGGCCACGTTGTTCGGTCCCGACCCGCTATTGAACGTGAAGTAAAGAAACCCGGTCCCGTAGTCCATCGCGGCGTGGTGCGGGAATACGTTCACGGGCTGTCCCGGAACCGGCTGCCACGTGGCCCCGCCATCCGTGGTGCGGTAGAGGCCGAAAACGCTCGAAGGGGTGAAGACGCCCGCGTTGTTCGGAGTACCGGTCGTGACCCCCACGTAGATCGTCGACGTCGCCGATCCAGGCGAGCCACTCCGCTTGTCGAAGAAGACGAAGGTGAGCCCGTAGGTAGGCGTTCCGACGGTGGGGAAGCTCGCGACCGCGCTCCATGTGCCGCCGGAGTCGCCGCTCGTCCAGAGTCCCATGGTGCGAGAGCCGAAGTAGAGCGTGGCGGGGTCGTTCGGGTCGACGGCCAGTCGCTCGCCCATATTGCGCCCGTCCGCGTTGCCTCCCATAGGGACGCCGATTTGGTTCGTCGTCCAAGTCGCTCCCATGTCGGCCGATCGAAGAATCACTCCGTTACCAGCGGTGAGATATTCGCCGGCGGCCAAGTAGACGACCTGCGGGTCCACCGGGTCGGGCGCGATGCTCTCGATCCCGGTCAAGTTCGCGTTGTCGCGGCCCACCCAATCGGTGATCGCTACCCAATGGTTCGCCGTCGCGTCCCAGCGGTATGCGCCTCCGACGTCGGTCCGAGCGTAGATCAAGTCGCGCTGCGCCGGGCTGAACTCGATCCCACTGACGAATCCGCCACCGAGGATCGTAGCGTTCTTCCAGGCGTAGCCGGTCGTCAGAGCCCCGCCGGCCGGAGGATCCACGCACGGATCGGGTCCGGCCGAGCCGTCGACGGTGGGAGGCGACGCGTCGGTCGCGCCGGTCGATCCAGGCGCGTTCGGAGTTCCCGATGGCGCCGCGGATCCGGCGTCCCCGATCGACCCCGAGTCTCCAGCCGAAGCCCCGCCCGTCGCGCGCGGCGCGGCCCCGATCGGCAGCGGCGCCGAATCGACGCAGGACCCCACGACGAAGACGCTGCCCGCGCCCAGGGTCCAAATCATCGAAGAAAGCGAAAGGCGAAGCATTGTCCTACTCCGTGAAGGCGGACGTTTCTAGCACAGCTCGATTCGCTCGCGCCTCCGAGCGCTTGCTCCCGACTCGCTCGTCACCCGCCACGGCGAAGGCGCTCGGCGGCGCGCTCCGGCGTCAAGTCTCGTTGTGGCTCGGCGAGCATTTCAAAGCCCACCATGTACTTCCGGACGGTCGCGGAACGGAGAAGCGGCGGATACAGGTGAGCGTGGAGCTGCCAGTGCTCGGCTCCCTCGGCGCGCATGGATCGCAGGGGGGGGTCGGACCCGGCGGCTCGAAAGGGCGCCCCGTGCCACCCCATCGAGTAGGGCATGGAGACGCCGAAGAGGCGATCGTAGCAACCAAGGACGCCGCGGAGCACGTCCGCCAGGCTCCTTCGCTCGACCGGTTCGAGATCGGGCAAGCGCGCCACCCGGCGCCGCGGAAGGATCATCACTTCGTAAGGCCAAACGGCCCAGTAGGGCACGACGGCGATCCAATCCGAATTGAGGCGTACGACCCGCGCCTCGAGGTCGGCTTCGCGGCGCGCGTAATCGACCAGCAGGCTGGAGCCGCGCTGCTCGAAGTATTCGCGCTGGCAGCTGTCCTCCTTCTGGGCTTCGTTCGGCAGAAAATTCGACGCCCAGATCTGACCGTGGGGATGGGGATTCGAACAACCCATCGCCGCTCCCTTGTTCTCGAACACCTGAACCCAGGGGTACGAGGCCCCTAGCCAGGCCGTCTCGGCTGCCCAGGTGTCCACAACCGCTACGATGGCGGTTTCGTCCATGTCCGCGAGCGTGAGGTCATGCCTCGGCGAGAAACACATCACGCGGCAGGTGCCGCGTACGGCTTCCGAGGCGAAAAGGTAATCCGACGGTTCGGACGCACCGGGTGCGTCCGCAAGAAGTGCGCTGAAGTCGTTGTCGAAGACGAACGTACCCTCGTATTTGGGATTCACGGCGCCCTGCGCGCGCCGGTTTCCGGGGCAGAGGTAGCACCCCGGGTCGTACGCCGAGCGCTGCTCGGACGCGGGTGGTTCGACCTGGCCCAACCACGGCCGCGCGGTCCGGTGGGGCGAAACCAGAACCGAATCTCCGGTCAGCGGGTTGCGCCGTCTGTGGGGATGCCGTTCAGGATCGAACAATTCGACCGGCATGGAGGGTCACACCCAATCTTTCGTTTCCACGGCGTGCACGCCGCGCACGGGGCGTGAAACGAACGTGTCCAGCGTACGCCCGCAGCGGCGCTCGTACTCTCGCCGGAGCTCCCCAGAAACGGCCTCGACCTGCCCGCTCCGTACGAGGGTGACCGTACACCCTCCGAAACCGCCCCCCGTCATCCGAGACCCGTAGACGCCACGCTCTTCGCCAAGGCCCTGAGCCACGTCGACAAGAATATCGAGTTCGGCGCAGCTGACCTCGAAATCGTCGCGCAAGGACGAGTGACTTTCGTAAAAGAGAGAGCCCGCCTCTCGAACGGCGCCCGCCGCGAGGGCGCGCGCCGCGGCCAGCGTTCGAGCGTTCTCCGTGACGACATGACGCGCGCGCCTCCATAGGACAGGGCCGAGCGCCTCCCGGGCGCGGTCTACCATCTCGGCCGTTGCGTCTCGTAGGGTCGGGACTCCAAGGCCCTCCGCGGCACGCTCGCATTCGGCGCGTCGCCGGGCATAGGCGCCGTCGTCGAGCGAGTGCCGCACGTTGCTGTTCACGACCAGAATGCTCACGTCCGGATCCGCGAGGGGTACCGTTCGACTCTCTCCCGACCGGCAATCGATGAGGAGCGGACCCTCGTCCTCCGCCAAAATGCAGGCCAGCTGATCCATCAACCCGCACGGGACGCCGGCAAACTCGTGCTCGGCGGTTTGGCACAGTCGCGCTTTGTCGACCGGGTCGAGCGCCCTACCCGATGCGATCTCGAGGAGGGTCGCCACCGCGACCTCCAGCGCAGCGCTGCTCGACAATCCGGCCCCCACGGGCAGGTTCGAGCCAATGAGGGCGCACAGACCGGGGAGAGGCACGCTGCGACTCTCGAACCCGGCAACCACTCCGCGCACGTAGTTGGACCAAGGAGGTTCTCCGCGGCGCTGCGGTTCCTCGAGCTCGATTTCGACCGCGGATTTCGACATTGCGCTTTGGAACGTCATTCGGCGCGGGTGACGCGAAGGCGCAGGCGCGGCGGCGACGACCGTGTACCGTTCGATCGCCATCGGGAGAACGAACCCACCATTGTAATCGGTATGCTCGCCGATGAGATTGACGCGGCCCGGAGCGGCAATGAGCCATCGAGCCGGCATCCCGAATCGCTCTTCGAACGCGCGGGCAGCGGCCCGGGCGAGGGCCGGCAAAGAGGAGCGGTCGTTGGATGACTGGGATTCCATCTTCGACGCGACTCTTGCAGAGAAGCCTCGGGCCCGCCAGGGCGCGCATCGCTCGGGGCGGCGAGGCAATCGCGTGGCGGTGACGCGCTGCGTCCGCATTTTGACTTGCGCAGTCTCGGCAAGGTGACTTAAGTAGCCGGCGCATTCGGGCGCGGGTGTTCGCGCGAGAGACGGCGTTCGAGAAATCCCGCCGATTCGGAGTAGCTTATGAGCCAGCGGAATCCGCAAGCAGCGCAAGCTTCTCCTCCCGGACGAGTACGAGAATGCGTTTGCACTTCCTAGCGCGGGGCCGGGTCCTCGCGGCGTCGTTCGTCCTGGCGCTCGTCGGTGCGCGCGAAGTCCGGGCCGACGAGCCGGGAGACGTGGGTGCGGCGGACTCGATTCCCGGTTCCCCGAGGCCCCCGGGAATGGGAATGTCTCCCGAAGCGCCGCCGGCGCCGCCGGCGCCAGGCGGCCGCGCGCCGTCGTTCGGCGCCCCTGTGAACGAGGGAGACTGGTCGTTCCGTATCAGCGGCCGCATCTCCGGGGCGGAAGGGATCGGAGTCGGTCGTGCCCCGATGCCGGCGCCGGCCGGCTACGAAGGGACTCCACTCCATATCCCGGCCTTGGTGCAAGGCCGTCTGCCATTCTGGGCGGGAGCCGGCGGCGGTCTCTTCTTCAACTACGGGAACTCGGTGATTACGGCCGTAGCGGCCTTTTACGCGAATATTTCACCGTCGCAATACCAGGGCTACTACAGCCCGTCCACCGGCCCATCCTTTGGCCAAGCGTACATTACCATCACGCCCGAGCCCCTTGGCCCGTGGAGGCTATCGTGGAAAGTCGGCGCGTTCGTCGACGTCTACGCCGGTCCAGGCCAGTGGGGCTGGGGCATCTTCGGACCGTTCCTCGCCGTTCGCGGGTACGGCGAGACGCTCAGCGCAGACTACGATTTGTCCCCGGATTGGCGGCTCTCGTTCGTCCACGGCGTGCTCGCGAACCCGGGCACTCCCGAGAACTTCGTGCGTGGCGATTACGATACGTGGTCCGAAACGGGCGTTTCCGACTTCGTGAATCACGCGCACGCAGGATTCACCTACAAAAATCTGTACACGCTGAAGCTCCACTACGCGAGCGCCTTTGCGGCAGACGAGCGAAAGTACCTCCAAACGTTTCTGACCACGGCGCCTGCCGACGGACGCTTCGACGCATTCCTTGCCGAGGCCAGAATGATCGAGGAGCCGTACGGGCATGGCCAGTTCGGTGTAACGGCCGGCCTCTGGAACTTCGATCACGCCGCCTCGGTGGCCGACGGAATCTGGTGGGGCATCGACTACACGCAGGGCGCCAAAGACATGGTCAACAAGTTCATCGGCCCGCAGAGCAACGGAAACGGAAAGGTCTTCGCCGTAAGTTGGGAATACGACACCAGCGTCGCGCGAATTCTATGGTACCCGCGTGGCTTCGACGGCCGTGCCCCTGATCTCAGCGTTCGTGTCGCCGCGACGAACGTCTTCACGTTGGCGAGCGACGATCCCGGCTACAAGCATGCGTCGGGATACTATGTCGGGGCCGAGTTCGAGTACAAAATGCTCCCTTGGTTCAGCGCGACGTTTCAAGCATACGGGGAGAGCCGCGACTCGAACCTGGGGCGATACGAGGTGTTCAGCCTGAACCCTGGTATCCGCTTCCATACGGATTGGCTCAGCACCGACAGCATTCAACTCATTTATAGTCGCCGATTCTACAGTCAAGCCGTGGACAACAACCCTGCCTTACCGCTGGACCGCGACTACGTGGTGCTGGGCGGCTACTACACCTTCTAGCCGTGAAAGCAATGCGCGATGCATCCTATTCCCTCCAAGCGGCCGCCCGAGCGCGGTCGGGGCTCCGTCGCCTGGTGCCGGCCGAACCCAGGAAGGCGGGTCTCGTCATGAGACGCTGCCTCCGAGTCTCGCTGATCGCCACCTCACTCGTCGCCGCAGCATCCGCGAAGGCGCAGGACCAGGGATCGGACCAACTGCTTCCCCGACTGGGGATGTCGCCCGGTGAGCCGCTCGTCCCGAGCGCGGCGCCTTCGCTCCCCTTCGGCATTCACCCCGCCGAGTCCAAAGAACTGGTGCTCGACTTCCACGGCTACTTGCTCATGCCGATGGAGATGGGCGTGCACGAACGCCTCGATCCCGCGCCGGGGCAAAGTGGGACCGTGCTGCATACGCCGCCCGTGATTCCGCAATACATCCGTGGTTTCGAATACACCGGCGTCGTTCCGAATCCGTGGGGACAGCTCAACTTCACCTACGGAAATTCGATCGTCTCGGCGACCACAATCTTGGCGGCCGGAACGTTTTCGAGCGTGCAGAGCTGGTACGACACGACCAATCAGCTGGGTGTATACGACGCATTTCTGAACGTGAACTTGAGCAAGGCGGTCGGCATTCCGTTTCAGGCGACCGTGGGCGCAATCACGGGCCGTTACGGCGCGATGGGCGCCTACGACGCCGGACGGTATGGGACGCCCCTCATCGCCCGGACCAACATGGTCGGCGAAGCATTGACCGCGGCTTATCCTGCCGGCAAATGGCGCTTCTTGCTCGAGCAAGGGTTCGGCGGACAGCTGGCGAGCCCACCGGTCGGCCTAGTCCCGGCCGGGTGGAACGGCTTCGTGAACCCCACCGTGGGCGCCACCTTCGTCAATCACCTGCACGGAGGGCTGGCCTACGACCGGGTTCTCCAGGTGGGGCTCCACTATCTCACGGCATGGAGTCAGGACGATCAGAGACCCAACGGCCTCATTCCCGACGGTCGAATCACGGTGGTCGGCGCAGACGCCCACGTCAGCGGGCGATTGGGTCACCTGTTTCTGGGCATCGCCCACACTCAATTGATCAACGCGGGAGGGGTCTCCGGCGCGCTGGAAGTCCTGAACGCAAAGGGTGGGGGACCCGATCTCATCGCGGGATACCTCGGACCGAGCAGCAATGGAAACGGCGGTCTCACGACGTTCGGATTTCAGTACGATCTCAGCCTGTCGAGGGCCCTCTTCGGTAAGCGATACACGGGAGAGAGTCCGGACCTTCTGGTCAGCGTGTTTGGTATAGGTACCAGCGTCAGCAGCAGCGACCCGAACTTCGACGGAGTTCTCAAACTAAAAGGGGGCATCGAAGCGACGTACAACGTGCTGTCCTGGCTCGGCGTCTCCGAACGGTTCGACCACGTGCGCCTCAATAGCAGCGACGACAGGCAAGCATTCTCAATCCTGTCGTCCCGAATTCTTTTTCACACGGGCTGGAAGGCCCGAAACGAGATCGCGCTCCAGTATTCGTACTTCTCCGACGGGATAAACGTGTATGCGAGAACCGGGTACCCGCCGATCGTCGATCCGAGCTACAATCCCGACCTCCACGTTTTTTCCCTGATCGGAAGCATTTGGTGGTGAGGCAACCCATGGCACGCTCCCCATCGAAAATCGGATGGATCCCGCTCGCGGGGAGCCTGATGGCAGGGCTGCTTTCGGTCGGCGGGCTCGGTTCGCTATTGGTCCAGGGCTGCAGCGCAAGGCCACTGCCCCCGGCAGTCGGGGTCAACTGCTCGGACGAAGCGCCCTACGTCATCGACGAGATCGAAGACTACGATACGGCGAACTACGGCTGGTACTCGTACGGTGACTCGACTCCGGGTGCCATCATGACGACGGGGACGGACGGCGGCGCGACGACGGTCGATCCGAACGGGAGCCTCGACAATGCCTTCACCGCCGTGATCGAGGGTCAAGACGGGGGTCTTTGCGGGCGTCAGCGCGCGCTGTTTCTGCAGGCGCGCGGATTCGAGGACTATGGGTGCGGGTGGGGTACGTACAGCATCGGCGGCTATCCGGGTCAAGATTGCACGACGCCCGCGGGCGGGGCCAGCGTCTGCCCGATCGACGCGTCTGCCTACGAAGGGCTGATCTTCTGGGCCCGCAGCTACGATCCGACCGGCGCTCCGACGACCAAGGGCTTCACGCTCTCCATCGACGACAAGAACTCCCACGGGGGCGGCTACGTACCGGACGCGTCCACGGCCACCGGCTTCTCGGACTCCGGCGTGTGTACGAACTACGACGCAGGTTCTCTCTCCAACGGTGCGGTCATCACGACCGTCGTCAACGGTTCGGGATTGGTCGGCGGCGGGAGCGTCGCCGCGCAGCTGCCCCCCTACGCGTGCGGCAACGCGTTCACGCACGTGATGCTGACCACGGAACAATGGCATCTTTACACGATTCCTTGGACTTCGTTCCATCAACAAGCAATACCCAGCCGCGTCCCCACGGGATTCGACCCGTCGACCTTCTTTTCGATTCGCATCGCGGCCCCGAAGGAAGCGCGCCTGGCGCTTTGGATCAGCAAGCTCGGATTCTATCGGCACAAGAACGCAAACGACGGGCGCGAGGCGGGAAGCGAGGGGGGACCGTGACTGCTCTCGCGCGATCTCTGCCTTCCCAACCAAGGATTTCCGCCATGTTGATTCGAGTCGCGCTCCTGGCCGGTTTCGCCTCCGTGCAGGCTGCTTGTCTGTGCCCGCCCTGTCCGGCGACCACGGGTGGCTCGGCGGCGGCGGCGCCTGAGCCGTCGGCGGTCAAATCCGCGTCGTCGGCCCCGGTTCCCGGGCGTCTCGTCATCTGGGACGGTGACAAGATCGGGGCGGGGCAGGGGTGGGCCGACTGCGACAAGAAACCCGGCTGCAAGGCCACGGTTGCAAAGGTTTCTGGCGCAGGCGTGAACGGCGGTGCCGGGATCAAGTTCCACGGCGAGGGTCCCGGGTGGCTCGGTATGGGATGGAACTGGTTTGGCTGGTACCCGGAAAACGCGGGCACCGACATCAGCCCGTATGCGAACCTCACCTTCCAAGTCCGGGTCGAAAACAAGTCTCCGGACACCGCGTTGGACCCCGCCTCGGTGACCGCATTGCTCGGTTGCAGCAAGGGCAAGAAGGGGAGTGCGGACGCCGCAGTCCAGAAGTATGCGGCGGACTTCGCGGACGGACAGTGGCACAAGGTGGCCATTCCCATCGCGGACTTGATGTCCGGTGCGGGCGCGGCGTTCGATCCGGCGACGGCGTGGGAATTTCGGGTCAGCGCGTGGAGCGCGGCGCAGCGCGACTTCACGATTTACATCGATGAGATCGCGGTCGAAAAATAGCGCTCGTCCGGCGTCGACATGGATTCCGACGATCGCAAGGAGCACGCGTTTCGAAACCCGGAGCTTCCAACGGAAGAGCGAATCGCCGACATTTTGTCGCTCCTGACACTCGACGAGAAAATCGATTGTCTCGGCACCGACCCGAGCGTTTCGCGCCTGGGAATCAAGGGGAGCGGCCACGTCGAGGGGCTCCACGGCCTGGCCCTCGGCGGGCCAGGCCGGTGGGGTGGGGATCGCCCCGTCCCCACGACGACGTTTCCCCAGGCGATTGGTCTCGCGCAAACGTGGGACGTCGACACACTGCGCGAAGTGGCCGCGGTCGAATCCGACGAGGCGCGCTACGCCTTCCAGAACAGGCGTTACGTTCGCGGCGGTTTGGTGATTCGGGCCCCGAATGCAGACCTCGGCAGGGATCCGCGCTGGGGTCGCACCGAAGAGTGCTACGGCGAGGATCCGTTTCTCACGGGGTCGATGGCTGTAGCTTTCGTTCGAGGGCTCCAGGGAGATCATCCGCGATATTGGCGGACGGCGGCCCTACTCAAGCATTTTCTCGCGAACAGCAACGAAAACGATCGCGATCGCACGTCGTCCGACTTCGACGATCGATGCTTTCGCGAATACTACTCGGTGCCATTTCGCATGGCGATTCAGGACGGCGGCTCCCGCGCGTACATGGCGGCATACAACGCCTACAACGGTGTGCCGTGCACGACCCATCCGGCCCTCGCCGACGTCACCGTGGCCGAGTGGAAGCAGGACGGGATCATCTGTACGGACGCCGGCGCGCTGCGGCTTCTCGTGAGCGCGCATCGATCTCATCCCGACCTCGTGGAGGCGGCGGCGGCGGCCATTCACGCCGGAATCACGCAATTTCTGGATGACTACCGAGGCAGCGTCGTCGCGGCGATCGAGCGAGGCTTGCTGTGCGAAGCGGATATCGACGACGCGATTCGCGGCAATTTCAGGGTCATGTTCCGGCTCGGGCTGCTCGATCCTCCGGCGATGGTGCCGTATTCGACCATTGGCGAATCCGACGTGGAACCCTGGGAGAGCCCGACGAATCACGCTTCGGTGCTACGCGCCACACAGAAGTCCATCGTTCTCCTGAAACACGACCGTCACCTGCTCCCCTTCGACCAAACCGAGCTCGAATCCGTTGCGGTCATCGGTCCGCTCTCGGACCGCGTCTTGATCGACTGGTACAGTGGAACCCCGCCATACACGGTATCGCCGCTGGAAGGCGTCCGGAAAAAGGTGGGCGGCCGCGTCTTGGTCCGGCACGTCGGCAACAACGACGTGAGCGACGCGGTCCGGGTCGCCCGCCAGTCGGACGTTTGCGTCGTGTGTGTCGGCAATCATCCTACGGGCGACGCTGGGTGGGCCGAGGTCGCGCGGCGCAGCTACGGCCGGGAGGCCGTCGATCGCCAGTCGCTCGATTTGGAAGACGAGACCTTGGTGAAGCGGGTCTGGGAAGCAAACCCTCGGACGGTACTCGTCCTAATTTCGAGCTTTCCGTATTGCATCGGGTGGAGCGACGCGAACCTTCCCGCCATCGTCCAGATTACCCACAACAGCCAAGAACTGGGGAGCGCGTTGGCCGACGTCCTTTTCGGCGACTACAACCCGGCAGGGCGCCTCGTCCAGACATGGCCGCGATCGATCGATCAGCTTCCGCCCATGATGAACTATGACGTCAGGCAAGATCGAACGTACATGTATTTCAAGGGGGTGCCCCTTTATCCCTTCGGTCACGGACTGAGTTACACGACGTTCGCGTATCGGGGGATGCAGATCGACTCGGAGTCGATCGGGCCCGAAGAAAAGACGTCTGTGGAGGTCGTCGTGACCAATACGGGCGCTCGTCCCGGCGACGAAGTGATTCAAATGTACGTGAAGCATCTCGACTCCCGCGTCTCAAGGCCACGGCTCGCGCTGTGCGGGTTTCGAAGGGTCCGCCTCGAACCGGGCGAAACCAAGACCGTGTCGATGGATCTCCGGGCTCGCGACGTGGCGTATTGGGACGCCGATCGCGGGTGCTTCGCCGTCGAGCGCGGGCAGATCGAGGTGATGGTGGGCGGGTCGTCGGCGAGCATTGCGCTAAGGCGGACCATCTCGATCGCGTGAGCGCGTCGCGAGTCGCTTGTTCGAAGGAAGTGAGACGAGTAGAGATCTGCGGCCATGGGACAGGCTAAGAACGGGTCTGACGTCAGGCGCCCCAGCGCCATCATCCCGCTCGTCGAGGACCTCTTGGCCCGGATGACGCTCGTCGAGAAGGCGGGCCAAATGAGCCAGTTGCCCATCTTCATCTCGCCGGCGCCCCAGCAGACCGTCGACGCCGTTCGAGAGGGTAGGGTTGGTTCGTTTCTGAACGCCCAGAGCGTCGAACAGCGAAACCTGCTTCAAAAGGTCGCGGTCGAGGAGAGTCGGCTGAAGATTCCGCTGATTTTCGGCCGCGACGTGATTCACGGGTACAAGACGATCTTTCCGATTCCGTTGGGACAGAGCGCGACGTTCGATCCGGTTCTCGTGGAGCGGGCCGCCGCGGCCGCCGCCGAGGAGGCGAGCGAGTCGGGGGTCGACTGGGTCTTCGCTCCGATGGTGGACATCGCGCGCGATCCGCGATGGGGGAGAATTGCCGAGAGCTGCGGCGAAGATCCGTATCTGGCCTCCCGTATCGGCGCGGCGATGGTGCGTGGGTTTCAGGGTACGGAAGTAGGTGCGCCCGGCCGCGTCGTGGCGTGTGCGAAGCACTTCGCAGGCTACGGGGCTGCCGACGCGGGAAGGGAATACGGCACGACGTCGATTCCGGAGCAGCTTCTGCGCGAAGTCTATCTCGCGCCATTCAAAGCGTGCGTCGACGCCGGGGTGCTCACGCTGATGACCGGATTCAACGATCTCAATGGTGTTCCGGCGTCGGGCAACGAGTTGCTCCTCGGGAAGATCCTCCGGGGGGAATGGGGCTTCGGGGGGTTCGTCGTGAGCGATTGGGCCTCGATCGCCGAAATGGTGCGGCACGGATTCACCGAGGACGAGGCCGACTGCGCCGTCGCGGCCGCGCGCGCCGGGGTCGACATGGAAATGGGCAGCAGCGCTTACGCCAACCTTCCCGGATTGGTCGAGCGGGGGAAGCTTCCGGTGGGACTGCTCGACGAGGCGGTGCGTCGCGTGCTGACCGTGAAGTATCGCGTCGGCTTGTTCGAGCGCCCTTATACGCCTGCGCCGAACGCCGTTGCGGCGTCCTCGAGCGCACATCATTCGGTGGCTCGAGAATTGGCGCGCGAGAGCATCGTCCTTCTCAAGAACGAGGGAGGGGTTCTGCCGCTCGGCCCGCACCTCAAGTCGGTGGCCGTCATCGGCCCACAGGCCGACGACCCCCGCGACCAGCTCGGGTGCTGGTCGTTCGACGGCGACTCCTCCGCCTCGATCACGGCACTCTCCGCGCTTCGCCAGCGGTTGGGCGGCTCCATGGACGTTTACTACGCCAAAGGACTGGAGGATTGCCGAACGCTGGATCGAAGCGGCTTCGCTGCTGCGATCGAGGCGGCCGAAAAGGCGGAGGTCGTTCTGGCCTTCCTCGGCGAGCCGGCGAACCTGAGCGGAGAGTGCCGGAGCCGTGCTTTCTTGGACTTTCCGGGCGCCCAGCTCGAACTCCTCGAGCGCCTCTCGCAGACGGGGAGGCCCGTCGTTCTCGTCGTCTCCGCCGGTCGTCCGCTCACGCTCGGACCAGCGTGCGGGCTCGCCCGGGCGGTGCTCTACGCCTGGCATCCAGGCACCATGGCCGGGCCCGCGATCGCGGACGTTCTGACGGGCGACGTGGCCCCCTCTGGGAAGCTGCCGGTCTCCTTCCCGCGCGCGGTGGGGCAGATTCCCATCTATTACAACGCGAAGAATACCGGTCGCCCGGCGACCTCGCGCTCGCGGGGAATCCCCGTGGGCACGCCTCTCGACCCCGAGGGGTTCGAGTCGAGCTACATCGACGTCGACGTCACGCCGGAATTTCCTTTCGGATTTGGCTTGTCGTACACTCGATTCGAGTATTCGAACCTGCGCGTCGAACCGGCGCGGGCCGCGCGCCACGGCTCCGCCACGGTCGCAGTCGAAGTCACGAATACGGGCCAAGCGCCCGGCGTAGAGGTCGTGCAGCTCTATGTGCGCGACCGCGTGGCCTCCGTGACCCGACCCGTTCGCGAGCTCAAACGCTTCGAGCGGGTTTCGCTGGCTCGTGGAGAGGCGACGACCGTCGAGTTTTCGATCACGGCGCAAGACCTCGCTTTTTGCGGGGGAGACATGCGGACGACGGTGGAGGCCGGAGTCTTCGATATTTTCGTCGGCGGCGACTCGCGCGCCGAGCTGGGGGTTGTATTCGAAATCGAGTGAGCGCCTGCCGCGGACACATGGTAGCTTCGCCGGCCGCATGGACGATTTGGTCACGGTCGCTTCCTTCGCCGACGTCCCCGAGGCCGAGCTCGCGAAGGAGCGCCTGGGGCTCGAGGGGATCCGCGCGTTCGTCGTCGGCGCGCAGACGGCGAGTCTGATGCCGTACCTCACGAGCACGACCGGCGGCGTCCGCGTCCAAGTCGAGCCCAAGGACGTGGAGCGCGCGCGAGAGATTCTGGGAGGTTAGGCGTTACCGCGGACGCTTGGCCGACCCATTCCCGGGCCTTCCCCCCCGGGGCGCTGCGGCCGAGGCCCGTGGGCGATGATATGGGGGTACGAGCAATGTCGCCGAACTTCAGCCTCGCCGGGCAGGTTGCCGTGGTCACCGGCGCCAGTCATGGAATCGGTCGTGGCCTTGCTCGCTCGCTCGCGGATGCGGGCGCCAAAGTGGCGGTGGCCGCGCGCAGCACCGGCGAGCTCGAGACGCTCGCCAGCGAGCTCGACGGGCTGGCAGTGACGATGGATGTCGCCCAAGTCGGCAGCATTCGACGCGGGTTCGACGAGATTGTGCAGCGGCTCGGGCGCGTCGACGTCTTGGTGAACAACGCCGGACTCGGCGCCAACCACGCTGCCGTCGATGTGACCGAGGAGAACTGGGACGAACTGATGTCGGTCAACCTGCGGGGGCTCTTCTTCTGCTGCCAGGCGGCCGCGCGGCCGATGCTCGCGCGCGGCTATGGGCGCATCGTCAACATCAGCTCGCAAGCGGGCCTCGTCGGGATTCGCGATCATGCCGTGTATTGCGCTTCGAAAGGCGGCGTCAACCAGCTCACTCGAGTGCTTGCGCTCGAGTGGTCCGCGCGCGGCGTGACCGTGAACGCCGTGGCGCCGACGTTCATCTACACCGAGGGAACGAAAGACCGCCTCGATCGACCCGAGTATCTCAAGAGCGTGGTCGACCGTATCCCTGCCGGTCGCGTCGGCACGATCGACGACGTGGCCGGGGCCGTCATCTATCTCGCATCGCCGGCGAGCGCGCTCGTCACGGGCGTGGTCCTGCCGGTCGATGGAGGTTGGACGGCGCAGTGACGGTTCAGCGCGTCCCCGGGTCGTCGAAGTCGACGACCGCGCGATCGTCGAAGTC
>CAZVPE010000107.1:0-17742 GCA_964628155.1 uncultured Polyangiaceae bacterium
CTCACAGGCGTTCAGGGCGGCAAGACAGATGAATGCGAAGTCCTCACTATCCACTCTCGGTCACTCGCTGAATTGAAGTCATTCACCCAACGAGCAAAGGACGCACAGTGAAGATTCTCGTCGCCGTCAAACGGGTCGCTGACCCGGAGAACTTGAACAAGATTCGTCTCTCCGCGCAGGGCAAGATCGACACCACGGGTCTTGAACCCAAGCCGAGCCCCTACGACGAATATGCGCTCGAAGCGGCGCTTCGCCTCACGGAAAACGGGGCGAACCCCAAGCAGCGGCTCGGCGAGGTGGTCGTCGTGACGTTCGGGCCCAAGGAAGCCGACTCCATGCTGCGGGCCATGCTTGGAACCGGCGCCGATCGAGCCATTCGGGTCGATGCGACGGACGATGGCCTCGACAGCGATGTGGTCGCTCGCGGCTTGGCGGCCATCGTCGGGGAAGAGAAGCCGGACCTGGTTCTGCTCGGCTACCAGCAGGCGGAACACGAATCGAATGCCGTGGGTCAAATGCTGGCCGAGCACCTCGGGTGGCCGCAGGCGACATTCGCGGGATCCATCCAAAGCGAGGACGACAAGGCACTCGTCGTCGGCAGGGAGGTGGAAGGCGCGACCGCGCAGGTGCGCGTGACACTACCCGCGGTCGTGACCGTGATCGACAAGATCGTTCATCCGAAGAGCGTACGATCCAAGACCACGGCGTCGGCGCACGCGTACGCCGACGGCGTTCGCTTTGCGGCGCTCATGGCAATCATGGCGGCGAAAAAGAAGCCACTCACGGAGAAGAAGCTCGCCGACGTGGCTGCGGGCGCGACGCCGGGGGTAAGGTACGCGGCGGCCGAGCTTCCGCCGAAGCGCGCCGCGGGAGTGAAGGTCAAGGACGTGAAAGATCTCGTGGGCAGACTCAGGACGGAAGCGAAGGTGATCGGATGACTCGCACCCTCGTCGTGGCAGAAATCGTGGAAGGCAAAGTTCGAAAGTCGACCTACAGCGCCATCGCGTTCGCCAGGCAGCTCGGCGCTCCCTTTTCGATTCTCGCGCTCGGCGCCGGCGCGCAGAGTGCCAGCCGGGAGTTGACGCCGTTCGGGGCCGAGAAGGTGTTCGTTTGCGACGACCCGTCGCTTTCAGATTACGTGTGCGAGAGGTACGCACCGACCGTAGCGAAAGTCTTTCGAGACGACGGTTTCGACACCGTTGCGGTGACTGCCAGCGCATTCGGCAAGGATCTCGCGCCGCGCCTCGCGGCGAAGCTCGGCGCCGGTTATGCGTCGGACATCAATATGGTCAAGGTCGAAGGCGCGAAGCGGAGCTATCGCCGCCCGATGTACGCCGGGAACGCATTCGGATGGGTGGAGATTCTCACGCCCGCACAGGTCGTGAGCGTTCGACAGACCGAGTTTGCCGCGGCGGCGCCGAGCGGTGGCGAGAGTGCGGTCCAGAGTGTCGCGCCGGCGGCGGACGAACCAGCGGCCGCGCGCGTGGAGTTCCTCAAGCTCGAGGCGAGCAAAAGCGAACGGCCTGACCTCGGTGAGGCTCGGGTCGTCGTCTCCGGAGGCCGGGCGCTGAAAGAGCAATTCAATCAGGTTCTCGAACCGCTGGCGGACGCACTCGGGGCGGCTCTGGGTGCCAGCCGCGCGGCTTGCGATGCCGGCTATGCCCCGCCGGAGCTCCAAGTCGGGCAGACCGGGCGCACCGTCGCGCCCCAACTCTACGTCGCGATCGGCATCTCCGGTGCGATCCAGCACATCGCCGGAATGAAGGCGTCGAAGGTGATCGTCGCGATCAACAAGGACGGCGATGCCCCCATCTTCCAAATCGCCGACTACGGGCTCGTCGCAGACCTATTCGTTGCCGTCCCCGAGCTCGTCCAAGAGCTCAGGCGGCCGAGTTGAGGGCGACACTCGCATTCCTGCCTCGCGCGTTGTAAGCGCTAGGGCGCGTGAGCTACCTGGTCCTCGCCCGGAAGTATCGCCCTCAGACCTTCGACGACCTCGTCGGCCAAGATCACGTCGCCCGGACCCTCGCCAACGCGATCGCCACGGGTCGCGTGGCGCACGCCTTTCTCTTCACGGGCGTGAGGGGCGTCGGCAAGACGACCAGCGCGCGACTCCTCGCGAAGTGCCTGAACTGCGTCGGCTTCGACGGCCGCCAGACCGGTCCTACGGCGAAGCCGTGCAACCAGTGCGCTCCGTGCCGCGAGATCACGGCGGGCAACGATCTGGACGTCCAGGAGATCGACGGAGCCAGTTACAACGGCGTCGACGAGGTACGTCGGCTCCAGGAGGGTATGACGTTTCGCCCGGCCCGCGACCGCTTCAAAATCTACATCGTCGACGAAGTGCACATGCTCTCGAGCGCGGCGTGGAACGCGTTTCTGAAGACGCTCGAAGAGCCGCCGCCGCACGTGAAGTTCATTTTCGCGACCACCGAGGCGAACAAAGTTCCCGTCACCATCTTGAGCCGGTGCCAGCGCTACGACTTCAAGCTGATCCCGACGCAGATGATCGCGGCGCGGCTCGAGCAAGTGCTGGCACGAGAAAGCATCGAGGCCGAAGCCTCCGCGATCCAGATTCTGGCGCGCGAGGCCGCGGGGTCGATGCGCGACGCGATGAGTTTGCTCGATCAAGTCATCGCGTTCAGCGGAGAAAAGGTCTCGGGCGACGGCGTTACGCGTGTGTTGGGCGTTGCGGATCGACAGGTCCTCCACGAGCTGGCGAAGTCGCTGGTCGGCGGTGATGCCGCGGCTTGCTTGGGCGTCGTCGAGCAGCTGGCCCGCCAAGGGTTCGACTTGGTGCACGTCACCCGGGACGTTCTGCGCCACCTGCGCAATCTCGTCGTCGCGAAGACGTGCACCGATGCCCGCGCGGCGCAGGCGAGCAGCGGACCAAGTCTGCAAGAGATGCTCGATTTGGCCGACGAGGAGGTGCGCGACGTCGTGGCGCTTGCGTCCCGCGCCGATGCCGACGATCTGTCGCGCTGCTTCCAGGGCTTTTCGAACGCCTTCGACGGCATCGTTCGAAGCAATCAGCCACGGATGGCTCTCGAGATGGCGCTCGTTCGTTTGGCGCGCCGTCCGCCGCTCTTGCCGCTCGACGAATTGCTCGCGCGGGTGGGCGATCTCGAACGCCGCCTCGGCGGTGCGCCCCCCCCGGGGTCCGTGCCACGAGGTGGTGCGGGGGGGGCCGGTGGGCGGCCCGTGCCGACGGGATCGGCGCCCCCGTCGGAGGCCGCGGGAAGCACGCGGACGCGGGGGGCGCTGGCGCTCGCCGCCGAGAGCGCCCCTCCCGCGCCTCCGGTGCGGGGTCAACATCTGTCGGTGGTTCCGGCCGCAGCCCGTCCTTCGGCCGAAATGGACGCCTGGCGCACCATCCTCGAGCGCGTGCGCAGCGCGCGACCCGGGGTTGCCTCGGCTCTCGAGCACGCTATCCCGCTGGAAATCAGTGCCGCGCGGGTCGCTGTGGGCTTCGAACCGGCGGCGGGCTTCGTCGCGGGGCGTGCCAGTGACAGCGAAGCGCTCGAGGTCCTCACGCGCGAAGCACGTGCCCACTTTGGACCCGCGACGCAAGTCGTGATCGATGCCGCGGCCAAGTCGTCGAACGGAGCGCGTACGATCGCCGCGGTCGACGCCGAGCGCCGTTCAGCCGAGCTGTCGCAGGCGCGCGCGGCGATTCAGACTCACCCGCTGGTCGAGGAGGCGATCCGCCTCTTCGGCGCGAAAGTTCTGGATGTGAAGCTGCCGGGCGCGGATGGATAGGGTAGAAAGACAACGATGCAGTTTCGCGGCGGAATGAACGAGCTGATGCGGCAAGCCGCTCGGATGCAGCGGAAGATCGATCGGGCGAGGGACGAGCTCAAAGATCGCGAGCTCACGACAGAAGGCCTCGGAGGCAAGGTCAAAGTGGTCGTCACGCTCGGGCGGAGCCTGAAGCGCATCGAGATCGACAAGGCAACGCTGGCCGCCGAAGAGACGGAACTCGTGCTCGATGCCGTGTGCGCGGCGGTCAATCAGGCAATCGAGCGGGCCGACAAGGAAATGGAGGTCGAGCTGGAAAAGGTTACTGGGGGCGTGAAGATTCCCGGGCTGGTGTAGGCCGTGTCTTCCAAGCGTCGCGCAGCAGCTTGGAAGACAAGGCCTAGCTTCGTTGCCGGGACGGTGTCGCGGTGACCCCGAAGGTCCGCCGGATCACCAAGCTGTTCGGCCGCCTCCCTGGGGTAGGGGAAAAGACCGCGCACAGGTTCGTGCTTTGGCTGCTCACAGCCGACAAAGCGATTTCGCGAGAGCTCGGGGCGGAGCTCGCGACTTTGAGAGACGAGCTCGGACCGTGCGAGCGGTGCGGCAATGTTGCCGAGATCCAGGACGGTCATGCCGTGTGCGATGTGTGCTCCGATACGAAACGCGACGCGAACGTGCTCTGTGTCGTCGCGCGCGTGCACGATCTACTCGCCATCGAGCGCGCTGCGGCGATGCGCGGCCGTTATTTCGTACTAGGGCGATTGCTCTCGCCGCTCGAAGGTATCGGGCCGGAAGACCTTCCGATCGCGAAGCTGATCGAGCGAATCCACACCGACGGGGTAAGAGAAGTCATCGTAGCGACGCCCCCGAGCGTCGATGGGGAGGCGACCGCGCTGCTCTTGAAGCGCGACCTCGAGCCGCTGGGTCTCAAGATGACGCGTATCGCCAGCGGGGTTCCCCACGGGGGGGACCTCGAGTTCGCGGACCCGATCACAATGGCGCGAGCTCTCGCCGGGCGTCAGCGGTTGTAAGCTGCGCGCCGTGCGCAATGCGACAGCCACGGCGAGAAAGTAGGATCTACCGATGAAGGAAGCGATCACCGCAAAGGACGCCCCCGGCGCAATCGGCCCGTATTCTCAAGCCGTACGTTCGGGTGGCCTGGTTTTCGTGAGCGGGCAAATCCCGCTGGACCCCGAAACGGGACAAGTCGTCGGCGGCGATATTGCCGCACAGACCGAGCGAGTCATGAAAAACCTCGGCGCGATCCTCGCCAGCGCTGGGTTGGGCTTCGATGACGTCGTCCGGACCACGATTTACGTGGTCGATCTTGGCCACTTCGCGGTCGTCAACGAAGTCTACGGCCGCATCTTTCGCGCGCCGTACCCCGCACGAAGCACGGTTCAGGTCGCGGCACTCCCGCGCGGAGTGAGCATCGAGATCGACGCGCTGGCGGTGGGGCGCTGAAGAGAAAGACGCATCGTCGGACTTGAGCCCCGGCCGCACCGAAAGATCGAAGGGGCTTTGCAGCCGTTCAAGCCGCCCTAGCTCGCACATCCGCATTCAGCTGCACGAGCGCGCGGTCTAGTTCTGCCCGGGCATCGACCAAGGTGGAGCCGGTCGGGTCGATGGGCTGGCCGAGAACTACTTCGACGCGGGTGAACGGCCAGGCTAGGGCGAAGCGATCCCACGTTCGCCTGAGCACGACGCCCTGTCGAATCGCCCCTGCCATCGGGACTATGAGGCCCCCTGCGGCTCGCGCCGCAACGACCGCTCCCGCCTTCGCCACGCCGCAGGGGCCCCGCGGGCCGTCGACCGCAAATGCGGCGTCCGCAGCCCACCGTTTCATCGCGCGCACCAGGGCCGCGAGCCCTCTGGCGCCGCCGCGGGAGCTGGACCCACGTACGACCGAGAACCCGAGGATTGTGAGCGCACGAGCCTGCATCGCGCCATCCCGCGACAGGCTGACCAGGACTACCGTGCGCCTGCGTCTGTGCCACGCCAGAAGAGGCCACTGCGTCCCGTGCCAGAAGGCGAGCACCCACGGCCGTCCTCGGACGTCCGCGAGAGCGGGGTGCTCGACGACCCGCACGCGGAGCGTCGCGAGCCAAAGACGCGCGACGAGCCCCAGCGCAATCCCGAGAATTCGCGTCCGCACGCTGCTGCGGTCACCCTTTGAGCTCGGTGAGCTTTGCGCGCGCGCGATCGAGCGCTGGATCATTTTCGATGGCGCGCTCGAACATCTGCATCGCTTTGGCCTTGTCGCCCTGTTTCGCGCTGATTTCGCCGAGATAGTAGAAAACCTCTCCCTTCGAGATCCCCGCCTTGGGATCGAGCCGCTGCAGAAGCAGCGCGCGGAAGGTCTTTTGGGCGCGATCGAGATCGTTGGTCTCGAATGCCAGTACGCCGAGATCCCGCAATACGCTGACCGACCCGGGGTCGATCTTGAAGGCCATGTCGAGTTGCGTGAGCGCGACGTCCTTGTCGCCGAGCTGCGCCAGTGCCTGCCCCAAGCGGTGATGGTAGAGAGCGAGCTCCTTGGTCCGCCTGCTTCCAAACGACGCGATGACCTTTTCGAGTACGTGGGCAGCGTCCCGCCCACGTTGCGCTGCGCTGTACGCGTCGCAAAGCGCGAGCAGGAGCTCTCTGTCGTGCGGAACGAGCTGCGCCGCGCGCTCGTAAATCTCGATTGCATCGTCGGGGCGCTTGCGCCGAAACACGTGAATCTCGGCCGCGGCTCGCAAGAGCTTTACCTGCTCTAGGACCGGACCTGCGAGGGTAGGCATCGCCGAGGTGGCCCCCGACGTCACGGCGCGTCGAGGCGAAGCGGCGCCTTTTCCGTCGCGTGAGTCGTCCGCACCCGGCGCGTACGTCGCGGCAATCAGGTCCGCGTCTCCGACGAGCAACTCGGCAAGGTCCGCCCACTTTTCGGCCCGTTCCCAGCGCAGCCGCAACATGGCTCGAAGGCCCGCATTGGTCGGATCGAGCGCAAGCCCCTGCTGGAGCGCGGCCTCGGCACCATCCGAATCCCCCATTTTCTCCCGCACTTCTGCAAGGCGAAGCGCCCACGGGACGCCGCTTGCGTCCCTCGACAGTTCGATCAGTCTTGTGAGTGCTGCGGCCGCCCGCTCCCAGTCGGCCCGCTTCTCGCTCATCCTCGCGATCGCCTCCAGCGCGGCACGGTGCGTTGGCTCCCGTTCCAGCACCTCCTCGTAGGTGTGCTGCGCCGCCGTGGCGTCGTTGAGACGTCGCTCCTGCACTTCACCCAGTCGGACCAAGAGGGAAAGCTCCGTCGCCATGTCCGCTCGGTCTTGCGCGGCGTTGAGCTGGGACCTCAGCAAGTCGGCAAGCTCGGCATCGCGCCCCGTCAGCTCGTAGAGCTGCGAGAGACGGATGGCGGCTTCGCCGTGGCTCGGGTCCTCGTCCAAGATGGCTCGCAGCGTTTCGATCGCGTCTTCGGGCGACTGGAAGCGACCGTCGTAGAGTTCCGCCAACTCGAGGCGTAACGTCGTGCGCGCGGCTTGGCCGGTGGCAACATCGATAAGGCGAGCCAAGAACTTGGCGAGGTCTCTGTATTGGCCGGCCTCCACGTATAGCTTTCTCAACGCGTCGGCTGCCGGTCCATCGGTCGGGTCGGCGTCCAGGATTTCCTCGTAGACCCCGATTGCACCCGCCGCGTCGTGGAGTTCGTGCACGAGGACCCGAGCAGCCTCGTGTTTGAGAGCGAGCGCCCGACCGCTGTCGGCCGCAAGCTCGGCACGACGAGAGAGCAGCCGTATCACTTCGGCGTGGTCGCCGGCTGCCTCGCGAAGCTTCGTCAGTTCCTCGAGCGCCCACTGATCGCCGTCGTCTTGCGCAACGAGATCGCGCAAGGTGTCTTCGGCGAGCTGTCGATCACCGACCGCGTGTTCGGCAAGCTCTTTGGCTTCGTGCAAGAGCGCCCGCTTCGCCGATTCGCCGGCCTCGACACGCGCGCGCGCTCGAAGTGTCTCCACGAGTTCGCGCTCCCGTCCTGGGGCGCGCCTGATGTCTTCGAGGGCGCGCAGAACGTCGATGTTCTCCGGCTCGATCGCCAGGGCCTTCGCATACGCGTCTTCGGCTTTGCGCGCGTCCCGCATCCTGTCGCGGCACCAGCCGGCCAGTCGGACCCAGAGCTCCGTGCGCGTCGTCGCGGGAAGATCGAGCGTGCGGTCAATCGCAGCCCAGAGCGCGCTGCACGCGTGCTCCCAGCTTCCGCTGACCGCTGCCAGGCGCTCGAGCTCAGACAGCGCCTCTTCGTCAGAGGGGTCTTCCGCCAGGGCGGCCTCCACCACTTGCTGAGCGCGCGCGCGATCGCCGACCGTGTCTTCCAAGATGCGCGCGAGATTCAACCGCGCGCGCGTTCGGTCGACGATCGTTTGCCCGCGGAACACGCGCCGCTCGTAGAGTCTTGCGAGGTCCTCGCCGCGCCGGAGCGTCCGGTGCACGAATTCCAAGGCGTCGAACGCATCGTCGAAGAGGGCGTCGTCCTCGAGTAGCGTCTCCAGGGTCTCTCGGCTCGGAACGTGGTCCGTAGCGAGTTCGATCGCATGTCGAAGCGTTGCGAGTCCTCTGGACGACTCACCGAACTCTCGGATCTGAAGGTTCGCCAGACGGTGGAGCAGATCTGCCCGGTCGTTGGGGTGGGTTTCCACCGCAGTCCGCCTCTCGAGAATGTCGGCCAAGGCGCGGGTATCGCCGAGGCGCGTAAAGAGTCGGTCGAGGCTCACGAGCGAGGAGGGAGTGTCTCCCGAGCGCTCTACGGCTGCTGCGTATGCCTTGGCTGCTCGCGGCGCATCGTCGAGCTTGTATTCGCTGACTTCGGCGAGCCGCACGAAAAGATCCGCGGCAACACTCGCGTCGAGAAGCCCAGCGGCTCGCTCTTGGAGCGCATCCGCGTAGCGCCGCCAGCCCTCGACTCCCGCGCGCTCTGCCAGCCTCTCGATGTGTCCGTGCAACGATGCATCGTGAGGTTCCTCGGCCAGCGCGCGCAGCAGTGCGGTCTGCGCCCGCTCGTAGTCCGCCAGAGGTTGCTCGAGAACGTCGGCGAGGACGCGGAGGGTGTGCGCGCGATCCGCAGGATCGGTCTGCGACCGCAACCGCAGCTCGAGCACCGAAGCGAGCTCCGCGTGTTTGCCAGCTGCGCGCAAGACCGGCTCCAGGACATCCGCAGCGTCTCCTCGAAGTTCGTCGTGGGCTTCGCCGATGCTCTCGATTGCCGCGACCGCTTCCGCGTCGAAGCCGGCGGACAGGACTTCGCGGTACGCCTCGAGCGCAGATTGCGGGTCCCGGAGCTCCAACATGTAAAGGCCGGCGACCCTCTTCTTGAGGGTTCGCGCAGCCTCCACATCCGTGGCGACGCTCGCCTGAACCTTCAAGTTGTCCAGGAGTTCCGGCCACATTCGCTGGTGTGCGTAGAGGCTATCGAGTCGGCGGAGCACCTCTGCGTTGTCGGGAGAGACGGCGAGCGCCTGCACGAGGCATTCGATCGCTTCGCGCCGGTCCCCCAGCTCGTTCTCGAGGAGCGTTGCGGAGTCGACCAGCAGCCGGAATCTGAGGTCTCCCTCGCCCGCGTCGCACAGCTCGACCCGTCGGCGGTAGAGCTCCACGAGCGGGCCAGCACTCCGACGCTGCTGATGGAGCGAAATGAGCTCGTCGATCGTGTGGGTGCTGTTCGGCTCGAGCTCCAGCGCGCGCTCGTACGCTTCGATCGCCCCGCCGGGGTCCTCGAGCATGTCGCGCTTGGCCTCGCCGATGCGCCGCCAAGTGCTCGCCCGCGTCTCGTCGTCAGCAACGAGTTCGGTCTTCTTGGTGAGCACGTGCACGAGCGTCGTCCAGTCGCTGAGGAGCGTCGCGAGCGCATCCATTTCCTCGAGCGGTTGCAGCTCGCTCTCGTCGAGCGCGAAAAGGCGCCCCCAGGCCGCCAGGGCGCTGCGGGGATCGTCGCGACGCTTGTCGTGGAGCTGTGCCAAAGCCGCGAGAAGCTCGCGCTTCGTCATCCCTTCGGTCAGGGAGATCGTCTCTTCGTAGGCCTCAGCCAGCTCGTTCCATCGGTTCGTCACCCCCGTCAGTCGCTCGAGCTGCTCGCGCGCATCTCGATCCTCGGGGTCGAGCCTCCATGCCCGCCGCGTTGCATCGAACGCTTTGCCCGGGTCGCTGCCGCGCTCTTCCCAAAGGGTCGCATTTTCGCGCAAAATCGAGATTCGCTCGCCGTCGTCGGTTGCCAGCGCAATGCGCTCGTCGTTGAGCGATACGAGTCGTCGCCACTCGTCGGTGCGCTCGTAGATTGGCCTCAGAATGTCGACCACGCGGCCTTTGTGGTCGGCCGTATGCAGCATCTGTTCGAGGGCTTCGACCGCCTCCGCTACCGGGCCTCCGGATCCCGCGGGGATCAGTTCGACGACCGTTTGAAGTTCATCGACGGCCGCGGAAGGGTCATCGAGCTTCTGGAGAAGGAGCTTGGCCAGGTCCATGCGGAAGCGCGCTTCGTCCTCGGGAAGCGCGCTCTGCTCGGCCCGCCGCCGCGTCAACTCCGCGAGATCGCGCCACCGACTCGCTCGCGCGTAAAGCCGCGAGAGGGCGTCGAGTGCGTGGTAGTCCCCCTCGTCCGCGTCGAGTGCGGCGCGGTACGTCTCGATTGCCGCCGCATCGTCACGAAGCTCCGTTTCTTCAAGGTGTGCGATGGTGTGGAGTGCGGCCAGGCGTTCTCGCGGGTCGCGGATGTAGTCCAGGGCGTCGCGATAGAGCTTCACGCGATCTTGGTGCCGGCCCGAGGCGCGAAGCAGCCGGTCGATCGCGTCGAACGTGCCGTCTTTGGCCTCGGGGTCGAAGGCGTACGTTCGCCGGTAGAAGGAGAGGGCTCCCTCGACGTCGTTCTGCGCTTCAAGCAGCTCGCCCGTTCGTCTCGCAAGGCTGGCGGTGGCGGGCTCGTCGGACGTTATCTTCGCGAGTTCGCCGGCGTAAATCTCCGCGAGCCGCGGCTCCGCGTTGGCCACGCGCGCGAGCCGTTCGAGCTCGCTCCAGGTCGCCTGGTCGGTCGGGTCCTCCGCCAGGAGCTTCGCGGTGGTCTCCAGCGCAGCTTCGTAGTTCTCCTCTTGCTCTTCGTGCATCTTCGCGAGACGCCGCAAGAGACTCCGCCGCTCGTCCGGGTCCTGGCTGGCGCCAAGACGCGCTTCGAGCGTCGAAAGAACGCGCCGTCCGTCGAGTCGTGCCAGGTATACCGGTTCGAGCATCTCCGCCGCGCGCGCCGCGTAGTCTCGCTGCGCCATCAGGACCTCGAGCGACGCGACCGTCTGCGGATGCAAGGGGTCGATCGTCAACGCCGTGGCGTATTCGTCGAAGGCCCTGTCGACCTCGTGCATGTGCTTTTCGAGCACGGCTCCCATGGCGTGGTGGAGCGCCGCCTTGCGCTCCTTCGAGGTGCTCGTCGCCCCGACCTGGCGCTCGTAGAGCGACATGAGGTCGTCCCAGCGATCCGACCGCGCGTAAAGACGCTCGAGGGCAGAAACCGCCTCCGTGTCGAGGCCCATGTCGAGGACGCGCTCATAGACGCCGATCGCGCCTCGCGCATCCCCGAGCTTCTCGTCGCAGAGCCGCGCTTCCTTGAAGAGAAGCTGTTTGCGAGCAGCGTCGTTTTCCGCAACGTCGGCACGTCGTTTGATGACGTCGAGCAGGGCCGCATAGTCCCTCGTCTCTTCGTAGAGCGATTCCAGCGCCGTCAGCGCGCGTCGATCGTCGCTCCGAAGGTCGAGCGCACGGGCGTAGTATCGTCTGGCAAGCGCCGAGTCGCCGAGACGCGATCGCGCTGTCTCGGCAATCCGAAGCGTGACCTCGAGCTGAAGCTCGCCGTCGAGAATCTCTTCCACGACCGATTGCAGCAGTTTGGAGAGTTCCGCGTGCTTTCCGGTTGCGCCGGCCAGCCGCTCGGCGCGCTCGATCCACTTTGGCAGCTGGGGTTCCGTGCACGCCTCGCGCAACCCACGAGCGGCAAACGAGAACGCGAGGACCGGGTCGCCGAGCGGACCCTCCGCCACGTCGGCCGCCTCGGCGACGACCTCGAGTTTCTCGTAAACCGACTGGGCGTATTCCGCTTCTATCTCCAGCACCTTGAGGAGCTTCTGGTGGTGGCCGTCGGCCTCGTAGAGCGGCCGAAGGATAGCCGCCGCCTCTCGCCGAGCGCTCTGGCTGTCGAGCATGGTCTCGAGCGCCTGCCTGCAAGCAGCGTGTGACGGGTCGATTGCGAGCGCTTGCCGGTAGGCGGCGATCGCGGCTTCGACGTCGCCCAGCTTTCCTTCCTGCACGGCACCCAGGCGCACCAGGATTGCGAGCTTGTCTTCGCGAAGATCGGCGAGCGCCAGGTCCGCTTCCAGGGTCGCGGCCACGTCATGCCATCGCTCCGCGCGTTCGTAGAGAGTCGCAAGCGAGGCGAGCGAGGAGCGGTCTGCTCCGAAATCGTCGACCACGGCGCGACACGCCGCGATCGCGTCGTGGACGTCCG
This sequence comes from uncultured Polyangiaceae bacterium, assembly GCA_964628155.1. Classification (GTDB taxonomy): domain Bacteria; phylum Myxococcota_A; class Polyangia; order Polyangiales; family Polyangiaceae; genus Palsa-1150. The sequence continues at coordinate 12,251 of CAZVPE010000107.1, forward strand.
CCAGCTTGTCCGCGAGGATCGTGGCGATTCGCACGAGAAAAGCTCGGCGCTCGGCAGCCTGGTCCGCCAGGCGCTCGCGCGCTCGGAGCACCGCCACGAGCTCCTTCCAATTCTGCGTGCGCTCGTAGAGTCGGTCGAGCGCGGCGAGAGCCTGCGCGTCGTTCGGATCGTCTTCCAAACGCGCGCTCCACGCGGCGATCGCTCCGGCGTCGTCGCCGAGTGCCGTTTCGGAGAGCTCTCCGAGGCGGCCGCGAAGCTGGCGCCGCCGCTCGGAGTCCTCCTCCAGCCTGATCTCGAGACGCAGAATCTCGCAGAGCTGCAGGTTGGCGTTCGAGGCGGAGTAGATGAGCTCGAGCGACCGACAAGCCGCAAGCGCAATGGCAGGATCGTCGGGCGCGAGCTGGAGGACTTCGCGGTACGCGGCGTCGGCTCGAACGATGTCGTCGAGGTCCCGCTCGTAGAGACGCGCGAGGTCGGTCAGAATTTCTGCTCGGGGTAACGGCGCGTCCGCGGCGGCCGCGGTTGCCGCAAGAACGCCCGCAGCGCGCGCCTGCTCTTTCACGCGCCGCGCGATCTCGAGCATCCGCTGGCGCGCACGGGCGTCGTTGGGGTCGAGCGGCAGGAGTCTGGCGAACGCCTCGAGCGCGCTCGGGTCGTCGCGCAACCGCTCGTCGCGAAGCTCGGCAACGCGCCGGAGCAAATCTCGCCTTTCGCTCGCTTCCTTCGCGAACTCGAGTCGAATCTCCAGCACCCGCACCAGATCTTGCACCTCGTCGCGGCCTGCGTAGACCGCTTCGAGCACGATCGCCGCGCGCGACCGCAGATCGGGAAGCTCCAGCATTTGCTCCACGACCTGCCGGGCTTCAATCGAAAAAGACCGATCACCCAACACCCGCTCGAGGTAGTCAAGGGCCGCAGGTGGATTCGCCAATCTCGCAAAGAGGAGCGTGCCCAAGCGCTGCTCGAGACCGATCCGCTCGTCTCCCACCGCCCCCGACAACCTCCGCTCGAGAAGCTGCACCAGGCGGTCCCAGCGCTGCTCGGAGGCATACAGGCCGTCGAGCGCGCGCGTGGCCCGGTCGTGCGCAGGGTCGAGCTCCAAGATGCGCTCGTAGTAGGCGATCGCCCGGGGCCGTTCGCCCATCACGTCTTCGGCCAACAGCGCCACCTCGGCCAAGAGCTCGGTCCGGCGCAGCGGTTCGGAAGTCGCGGCGATGATGCGCTCGTAGAGCGACGCGAGTTGCGACCATTGCTCGCGGGTCGTGAGGATCTGTTTCAGGCGCTCGAACGCCGCCTCATGACCGGGCCGCCGATCGAGCACCCGCTCCAGGTACGGGCGGGCCCGGTCGACGTCCCCGAGTTTCTCTTCGTACACGGCCGCTGCCCGTTCGGCGAGTTCGAGCTCGACGGTCTCGGGCAGGCCCGTTCGTCCCATCGGCGGAACGACCGCGGCGATGGCATCGACGAGCGCCTGATCTCTCCCGGCTTTCGCCGAGAGTTCCGATAGTCGGTCCCACAAGGACAGTTCGCTCGGCAGCTCGCTTGCAGCACGCGCGACCACTTCGAACGCCGCACCGGCATCGGCAAGCTTGAACTCGTGCACGTCGGCCAAGCGCGCGTAGAGCGCGAGTCGATCGCTGTGCGCGGCCGTCGTCCCGATGAGCACTTCGAGGGCCTCGGCTTGGCGCCGTGGTGCCCCCGTTTCGGCGTAGACCCGTTCGAGAATCGCGGCCGCGGCGGCGCGCGTCTCGGGCACCGCGAGAAGCTGTTCGATGACATCGACCGCCCGCGCGTCGTTGGGCACGAGTTCCATCGCGCGGAGGCACGCGGCGAGCGCGTCGGCATACTTGCGCAAGGGGTCGGCAAGCAAACGGGCGAGCTCGACTTCGCGCGCGGCCCGGTCGGCACCCTGACGTTGGTCTCGGTCGAGCGCGATGACTTCGACTGCACCTTCGGCATCACCTTGGTTTCGAAGCAATCGCGCGAGCGCCCGAAGGGCTCCGCCGTGGTGCGGAACGATCTGGACCATCCTGCGATAGAGCTCGATTGCGCGTTCCGGAGCGGCGAACGCTTCCTCTTCGAGCATCGCCCACTCTTCCAGCAGGTCCAGCTTCATCGCCGTGTTCGCGCGTTCGACCCGGATGCTGAACAGCCATCGGAGGTCCTCGTGGCGATCGGCCTCACGGAGAATCCGGTCGAGCGTCTGCACGGCCAGATCGTCGCCGTCGTCTTCCTCCACCAAAGTCCGGTAGGTCGCTACCGCTTCGTCGGTGCGGCCCATTTCGAGCGCATACACTTCCGCGAGTTTCGCGCGAAGCGCTCGAACCTCTCCGCGGCGCCCGGCGTCCCCGTTCTCCCGCTGTTTCTTCTTCTTCTTGCCCGATCGCCCCGTTGTCTCGGCCGACGGCTCGATGGCCGAGAGGCGAGCGTGAAGCGCCCCGACGAATCCGGGCCACTGGTCCGAAAGGCGGGCTGCCGCCTCGAACGCTGCCAGCCCGTTCTCCCGCGCGGGCGCGAGCTCGTAGGCTTTGCGCGCCCAGGCAAAAGCACCGGCGCGGTCTTGAAGCTGATGCCCGCAGACCTCGACGAGTTTGTCCAGAATCGCGAGCTTTTCTTCGACCTCGTTCGCACCGCCGAGCAGGATCTCGTAGAGCACGGGCAGCCTGCCCCACTTTTCGTCCTTCTCGTAGAGGGGCACGAGCGCCGCTGCCGCTCGAGCATCGTCCGAGCGCACCGAGAGGACTCGCTCGTAGCTTCGAAATGCGCGCTCGGGGGCACCCAGGCGATCGACGAAAATGCTCGCGCAGCGAAAGCTCAGATCGATTTTCAGCTGCGGAGCCGTCGCCTTGTCGGCGGCGCCCGAGAGAACCTCGACCAGCCCTTCCCAGTCTGCATGCTGAGCGTAAAGGTCCGTCAGTCCGTCGTAGTCGCCGACCGCGAGGTAGCTGTCTCGGAGCACCCGGAGCGCCTTCGCGTGTCCGGGCTGGATCGAGAGCACGCGCCGCCACGCCGACATGGCTCTCGCATGGTCGCGTAGGCGGTCGGAGTAGATGCTCCCCAGCTTTTGTAAGACGGTGAGGCGGGTCGCATCCGACGCGGCGATGGACACGCGGCGCTCGAGCACTTCCGCGACGGTCGCGAAGTCCTTGTCCCGCTCGGCCTGCTTTTCGAGCGCATCGAGCGAGGCGCCCGAGGTGGGATCCTCGTCGAGAATCCGCTTGTACAACGCTATGGCGCGCGCACCCATGTCGAGGCGCTCGGAGGCGAGCCTGGCCAGCTCGCCCCATAGCTCCCTCCGCTCCGGGCCGGGTGGCATGGAGTCGGAGAACTCGGTGAGAAGGTCGTTCAGCGGCTTGTAGGCCCGCCTCTTCACGTAGAGCTCTCTGAGCCGGTCGATCGCCTCTCGGTCGCTCGGATCCACGGCGTGCAGCTTTTCGTAGGCCTCTACGGCGTTTTGCACGTTGGAGAACTGCTCGAGCCAGCGCCGGCCAATCTCCCGCCAAAGGCTGGCTTTCACCTTCGGATCCGGCTCGAGCTCCGCCTGCCGCGCCTGCATCGTGAGTAGGTCACGCCAGCGTTGCAGCCCTTCGAACGCGCGAACCAGGTCGCGAACGCTTGCCAGGTCGCTCGGATCGAGTGTGACGATCTGCGTCAGGACACTGATGAGCGCAGAGTCGCTCCTCAAGTTGTCCCGGTACACGCCCGCAAGCTCGCGGAGGACCGAAAGCCGACCTGAAACGTCGTCAGGGGAAAGCCTGTCGATCTCCTGGCGCAGCTGATCGGCGAGCGCGTTGTAGCTACCGAGTTGCCGATAGATGCGCTTGAGCCCTTCCCGCGCCTCGGCGTTGCCGGCGTCTTGACGCAAGACCGCTCGCCAATGCTCGACAGCCTTCTGGGAGTTGGCCCCTTCTTCCGCGAGTTTGGCGATCTCGGAGACCAAAGTGGTACGTTCAGGTCCGTCCGGCATTGCTCGCTGGGCTTCGGTAAGAATCGTCACCAGGCGCGTGCCCTCGCCGTGACTTCCGCACCACTCCCTGAAGAACGCGAGCATTCCCGGGTGCGAGGGATCGAGCTTGCGCAGTCTGTCGAAGAAGGGCTCTGCCGCCTCTGGCTTGCCCCGCATCCGCCAGTGGACCATGGCGATTTGCAGAAGAACGCCAAGCTCTTCGTCGCGGCTTCGGAGCGCACCTCGCGAGAGTTGCGCGTCGTACAGCGCGACCAAGTGGTCCCACATCCCGTTGGCGTTGAATAGGTCGGCCAAGAAATTCGACGCTTCGGGGTGCCCCGGCGCGACGTCGAGCGCCCGCTCGTACGCTGCGGCGGCGCGCTCCGGCGATTTGAGCTTCTTGGCGAGCACCCGAGCGAGGCGCACCCAGCTCGCGACTTTCTCCTCCTTGGGTGCCCCGAGAGCAAACCGCTCAATTGCGGCGGCCAGGTCGTTCCAGCGCTCCTGATGGCGCAGCACGCGCTCCAGCAACATTTCGGCGCGGCGGCTCTTCGCGTCGAGCGCCAGCGCTTCCTCGAGAAGCGCTAGAATCCGTTCGACTTGGGGGCCCTCGAGTTCGTTGCTCTCGCTGCGGCCGAATCGGTACGCCACCTCGGCGGCCCCGACGATGAGCGACGCGCGGAACGATGGGTCGGTCGTTTCCCGCGCTTCCTGAACGTACCGGTTCACGAGATCGTTCCATCGCGAACGCTTCGCGGCGCTGCGCTCGATGGCCTCGGCGGGGTGCGGGTCGTTGGGCCGCAGGCCCCGAAGCCGTTCGTACGCGCCAAGCGCGGCTCGATCGTCCAAGAGGTCCTCGTCAAGGACGCGCGCGAGCTCGGCGAGAAGCGCTGATTCGCGAGGAGTGCCCTTGGTTGCCTCGATTTCGATCTGGAGCAGGCTCGCGACCGCCTCAGCTTCCCGGCGGCCCTCGTGTGCTCGACGCGCTGCGTCGAGGAGGTTCGCGAGATCGTCGGCGCTCATGTCGTTCGAGCTGCCCAGGTTGTTGCGAAGTTCGGTCCACGCCCCGCTGTGGTCCGGATCGTCTTGTAGCTGTCCGAGTGCGCTCTTGATGGTCTTCGCGCTCATCCATCACCCTGAGAATGGTCCCGGCGCCGGAATCGGAAAAGGCGTCCGCGCCGGCGACTGGAACGCATTGTACGAAAGCCAACCGCTTTCGCCCCGAAACCATCGAAATCCCGCGCAGAAATCGCAGGCCTCGACCCCCGCCATGCTACGGACCCCATAACCCGATAGCAAGGGTTGGCGCTTCGGGACGACAAGGGGCTCAGCAGGAAGTCCCGTCGGCGCAAAGGGTCCAGTCCGCGAAAGGCCGGCCGGCTCAAACGCAGAGCATCCGAGAGCGCTTCGTGTTACCTCAACCCTTGCGTGGATGCGCCCGGCCCGCAAGTCGCTTTCGATATCGCTACGCAATATCTACGAGACCTTGGCCATCAGCCTGCCGACGGTCATCGAGGCCCTGCAGGGGCGCGTCAGGAAGGAAGTG
>CAZVPE010000108.1:0-17680 GCA_964628155.1 uncultured Polyangiaceae bacterium
GGTGGCGCTCGCAAGGAGCGAGACAACGCGCTTGGGGCCCGGACTAGTCGCGTCCGCGCCGTCGTTCCGGCCAACCACGCCTGGTTCCCCTTTCCTGCGGAGGTTCAACCGAAACCTCGGGCCGAAGCCCAATGCAAACAGCCGTCGTGAGATTTTCGTTACACTAGGACGCGCTTCCGTCGCAAGAGCCATCCCCCGAGAAAGCTCTTGGGTCCACACGCGAAGCCGTTTTCGCCGTGGCGTGGATCAGGCGCAAAGGACAGGAATTGGTCGCGAAAGGCACTTGAAACGCTCGCTTCGCGCCACACGTTTCCCCGACGGGCATTTCTCTCCCTCGCGGCGATCGGTTCGGCATCACCCGCGGCTTGCCAACACCCAGGCCAGGCCCTACACCGAGGCCACGTCCGTGGCGAATACCGAGCCGTTTGGAGTGGAGCGTGCCGCTGCATCGGCCGTCCCCGCGCGCTCGCGATTCATGCCCTCGGCGCGCGACCTCATAGCCCTCACCAAACCGCGCATCACCGCGCTGGTGCTCCTGACCAGCGCGGCCGGCATGCGCCTCGCGCCGGGGCATGTCGGCGCGAGGCGACTTCTCCTATCCCTCGTCGGTACCGCCCTCATCGTCGGGTCGGCGAACGCTCTGAACATGTGGTGGGAGCGCGAGGTCGACGCACGGATGACTCGGACGCGGAACCGACCGCTCCCTGCGGGGCGCATGTCAGCCGAAGTTGCGCTGGCGTTCGGGTTGGGCCTCGCCTTGGTGTCCGCGCCGATGCTCTTCGGAGTCAACGCCGCCGCGGGGCTGCTCGGGCTCATTGCGCTCGTGAGCTACGTCGTCGTGTACACGCCCCTCAAACGGCACACGCACCTGGCTTTGCTCGTGGGCGCCGTGCCCGGCGCGATCCCGCCCCTCCTCGGGTGGTCGACGGTCACGGGCACGGCGGGCACGGGCGGCCTCCTGCTTTTTGCGGTGCTCTTTCTTTGGCAGGTGCCCCACTTCGCAGCGATCTCGATCTTTCGCGAAGAGGACTATGCGCGCGCGGGCCTGCAAGTCGTGAGCGTTCAGCACGGCGAGCGCGCAGCCCGACAGATGATCACGGTCTACACGGTGCTCCTCGTGGCCGCATCGTTTCTATTCGTTCCCTTCGGCCTGGCCGGGCGGCGTTATGCGCTGGTCGCGACGTTTCTCGACGTCGGATTTCTCGCACTCGCCCTGAGAGGACTGCGCGCCAGGAGTGCCAGCTTCGACGTGCGGCGCTGGGCCAAGCACGTATTTGCGTTTTCCATCGTTTATCTGACGGTGCTTCTCGTCGCACTTCTCGCCGACCGCGTAGGCCCATGAGTGTTGCGGGGCCGGTGCGCCTCGCAACCATTCTCGGCGGACTCGCGCTCGCCAGCGCACTCGCATTCACGGCAAGGTCGATGCGGCCCCGCACGCCCCTCCCGGTCTTGGGCCACGTGCCGAGGTTCCAGTTGGTCGACGAGCGCGGCGATCGGTTTACGACCGAGTCGCTATTGGGCCACGTGAGCGTGGTCGATTTCATCTTCACCCATTGCACGTCGTCCTGTCCTCGGCTGACAGCGCGAATGGCCGAGCTCCAGGAGTCCGTGCGCCGCGACCAGCCCCGCGTTCGTCTGGTCTCGTTCTCGGTCGACCCGGAGAACGACACGCCGCCCGTGCTCGCCGCCTACGCGGCCAAGGCCGGTGCCGATCCGGCGCGCTGGACGTTCGTGACGGGCCCGGTGGACGAGATCGAGAAGGCCGTGGAGCTCGGGTTCAAAGTGTCCGCGGCGAAGGTTGCCAAAGGGGCCGCGGACTACGACGTCATCCATGGCGAATGGTTCGTGCTCGTGGACCAGAACGGTGACATCCGGGGTTACTACCCGACGGGCGAGGCCCGAGAGTTTCAAGCACTTCTGGACGACGTAACCCGCGTGGCACGAGAAGGAAAATAGCCTTCTTATCTACGCCGAGTCCCGGAGTAGAAGTCCGGTGATTTTCGCCGAAACCAAGCGAGGCCGGCGACGAGCGCGCGGAGCGTACGACTGTACGCGAGCACGCTCGACGCCGAGATCGCGAAGCTATCGGCGAAAAGCGCCGGACTTCTACCGGCCGACGCGCTTCGCTTCGTCGACGGCGGAGCGGATCGCAGCGATGCCCGCCGCGATTCGCGCCTCGCTCGCCGCGTAGCTGAAGCGCACGTACCCCGGTGCCCCGAACGGACCCCCCGGGACCGCGGCGACGTGCGCGCGATCGAGCAGCCAAAACGCAATGTCTTCGTCGTTTGCGAGCGGTCTGCCATTCCAATCCAAGCCATAGAGCCCGCGGCAATCGGCAAAGGCGTAGAACGCCCCTTCCGGCTTGCGGCAGCGGACCCCTGGAATCGACCCGAGCCCGCCGACCATCGCGTCCCGTTTCCTCTGGAAAGACTCTCGCACGGGCACGAAATCTTCGATCGGCGTCCGCAGCGCAGCGACGGCCGCATGCTGCGCGACGGCCGTTGCGTTGGTGGTGCTCTGTCCCTGAACGGTATCGAGCGCCTTGATCAACGGAGCCGGCGCGAGCGCCCACCCGATGCGCCAACCGGTCATCGCAAACGTCTTCGACACGCCGTCGACAACGATGATCCGGTCGAGCAGGTCCGGGGCGATCTTCGCGGCCGACACGAACTGAAATCCGTCGTAGACGAGCTGCGCGTAGATTTCGTCGACGATGAGCCAGCAGTCGTGTTTTCGAACGACCTCCACGATGGCGCGCGTCTCGCTTTCGGTGTACGCGGCGCCGGTCGGGTTCGAAGGCGAGCACAGAATGATCGCCTTCGTCTTCGGCGACAGAGAAGCTTCGAGCGCTTTGGGCGACAGCTTCCAGCCGTCTTCTTCGCGCGTATCGACGAGGACGGGCGTCGCTCCGACCAAGCGCACCTGCTCCGGATAGCTCACCCAGAATGGTTTGGGGATGACGACCTCGTCGCCGGGCTCGTAGAGAGCCAGGGCGAGGTTGAAGAGCACATGCTTCGCCCCCACGCTGACGCACACGTTCTCGGTCTTGGGCCGCCAGCCGCGCATCTTCTCGGTTGCGTCGCAGATGGCTGCCTTGAGCGCGGGGATGCCGGTTACAGCGGTGTACTTGGAGCACCCTTCGTCGATCGCGCGCTTTGCCGCATCGCGTACGACCTGAGGCGGCTCGAAGTCGGGCTCGCCGACCCCGAACGCAAAAACGTCGACGCCGCGCGCTTTCATCTCGAGCGCGCGGGAATTCATGGCGAGCGTAACGCTCGGCGCCACAGCGCTCAGTCGTGATGCAAGTTGTCGGGCCACGGTGGAGCACCCTCTAGCACGCGCCACGCGGCCGCGCGCTATGCGAAGTAGTCAGGAGCGATCAAGCTTGCTTGGGCGCCGGCGTTTCGGTGTCGGCCTTCTTGACCGACCCGTCGCTGTGCGCCGGGAGCTTCTTGTCGCCGTCCACTTCATCCGCTTCCTTCAGCCCTTGTTTGAAATTCTTGATGCCCTGCCCCAGGCCCTTGCCGATATCGGCAATTCGACCGGCGCCGAACAGAAGCAGCGCGACGAGCGCGATGAGCAAAATTTCCGGAAGGCCGACGCTACCCATTGTCTTCGAAGCCTCTAGGACTAATTGCTAGCAGCGCGATCTACGACTCGCAAGTGCGGTGTCGCCCGTCCGAAGCAAGGGCAGCTTGCCGAGCGACCAGCTCACGACGACCGCACCGGCGCACGCGGCGAGAGGCACGAAGACGAATGCGCCGGGGGGGGCGTCCGTCCGCTCGAGGTGGCGCAGTAGCCCGAGCGCCGCGAGCGGGCCGGCCGCCCCGAGGGCGATTGCGCCCGCCCGGGCCCGAACGACGCCTCGCAGCACGCCCCACGCAGCGAAGAACGCGGTGGACCACGCGGAGAGGGCGAGGAGAGCGGCGCGGAGGGCCGGGCGGAGGGTCGACGCATGCGCCCATGGGGCCATTCCGTGGAGGGTGACCGTTCGGGCGTGGACCGCGAGCGGAGGACGGCCCGGAACGTAGATCCGGGCATCGTCGAGCTCGATCGCACGAAAGTCGCCCGAGACGCGCGCGCCCCTTGCGGTTGCAGCGGCTCCGCCCTGTCTGCCCGGAACGGTGCCCGCAAGACGCGGCTCCCGATCGGGCGCGCAGAGCCACGTCATTCCCGTGAACGGGACGACGTACGTCATCGGGCTCCGCGCCGCGCCGCATGCTGCTCGGGCTCCGAGCAGGAGCTCGGTCGCCACACGTCCCGGCGCGTTTGCGTCGTTCGCACACACGAAGGACACGGTCGCGAGTGCCAGCGCAAGCCCCGCGCCCTGCGGGGCGAGGCGCTTGATCGTGCGGGCGGGCGCTTCGCCGAGCGTTTGGAAAACCCGCCCCTCACCGCGCTCGATCGCGCGAAAACAGGCGAGGCACCAACCGATCGGCCACCCGACCGCGAGTGCCGACTCGAGCGCCAATGCCGCGAGGCCACGGGCGAAGGGCGCGGCAACCGGCCATGGCACTCGGGGATCGAGCAGCCAGGGCAAGAGGCGCACGGCCCCGGCCATCGCGCCTGCGAGCGCGATCACCGCTGAGGCGAAGACCGCCCGCGCCAAAGCAGAGCGCACGAGCGGAACTTTCGAGTGCCATCTCGGCTCAGGTTTCAGTGAGCCCACCTTGTTCAATCGATAGAAGAATGCTCATCGCGTCGGGGCCGCCATCCCGTCCTTTCTCGAGCTTCTGCCTTCCCATCGGCACTTCGATCCTTCATAGTCGAACGCCTCGGGTTTCAATCCGCCTACGCAGGGGCCACCGCGCACCTGTCTTGATGGTGTGCGTCTTAGCTCGGTCAGTCGTCGGCGCGCCGCCGGCTGATGCCGTTGACCTGATGCCAACCGGCATCACATCGCGCTCGAGACAGTGTGTGCATGGCTTGGCGCGATCGTTGCGCCTTTTGAAACGATTGCCCTTTGGCCGTTCCCGCCGCCGTTGGCACGGTTCGACTATGGGCACCCATCCCCGCTGTAGAAACCGTGCGGGCCGCACACGGAAAAAGAAGAGGTGATCATGCTCGTGCCTGCGATGACGTTCGCCTGGTGGCTCGTTTCGATGTCGGCTTCCGCGACTGCCGCTCCACCGCACCGGACTCCGGGTGCCGAAAAGAAGGCAACAACGGGGGTTTTGACCGAGCCGCGGGACGATACGCAAGACACCGGCGACGAAGACGAATCGATGCCTGCCGAGCAGGCCGAGGAGACCGAAGGGGAACCTTCGGACGATACGACCGCGACGCGGGTGCACCTGAAAGTCGTCACGCCGGAGATTGTCCGCCTCGCAAAGACGTTCCTGGACCTTCCCATGGGCTCGGAGCGCTCGGTGAGCGTCGACGGGCGCCGTTATGTATTCGTGCTCGAACGGCACTATCACCCGCCGGGCTTCGTCGGGGGACCCCACGGCTGGCACAAAGGGGTGACCGTCTACGGAGTCCGCCCGTAAGCAGCCGCTACACCGGATCTCGGCGCTTCAGCCCGATGAGCAAGGCGATCATCATCACGAACGTCATCCCGAAGAGCACCGCGGAAGGGAGCCAGAGAGTGGTCCATTCCGGGAAGCCCCAGGCGCCAATCAACGAATCGCTCGCGATTTGCGCAATCGCGCATTGAAACCGTCCGCCCTGAATGAAGTCCGGCACGCTCGTGAGGTCGGGTTTGTGCAGATCGATGTTCCAGGCGGCCGAAGCGGCAATGGCCATCCTTTCGGGCGCGATTGCCCCCTCGAAGCCCCAGCGCGACGGCATGAGGAACATCAGCGGTCGCAGCGTGGGATTCGTGGTCATGGGCACCATGAGCCCGCCGAGCACCACTTGTGGAATCAGGGCTATCGGAGTGAGGGCCATGGCGGCTTCCGCAGACGCGACCGCGGTCGACACGCAGAGCCCGAGCGCCGTTGCGTTCATGGCCAGGGCAACGAGGTTTCCCAGCTCGAGCAAGAACGCCATCGGCCCGCCGTCGAAGCCGAGCGCGAAAAAGACGATCCCCAGGAGCATCGAGCACTGCAAGACGCAGAAGAACCCGAGCAAGAGGTACTTCGAAAGCACGTAGTTGAGCAGTCGAAGGTTGACCATGCGCTCTCGCAGATAGATCGCGCGCTCGGTGACGATCTCGCGCGCGGCATTGCTCGTCCCGAACCAGACGCAGCTCACCACCACGAAGAACATCGCCGCCGTGTGATCGGTCGTCGGCTTCATCGTGTTGAGGAGATTCGACGTGGCCGTAGAACTCATGTTGTTCTTGGTCGAAAGCTCCTGCAGCGCCCCGAGGCACCAATACGGAACCGCGTCCTTCTGCCCGCCGAAGACGAGCCAAAGAAGGACGCCGATGATCGGCGCCTGCAAGAACATGATTGCGGCCCCCATGCGATCGCGCAGCTTGACGCGCCAATAGCGAGACAAGAGAAGTCCGAGCTGTCGTACGACCGCGACGTCGGCCCGGTGGGGGACGCCGCTTGCCGCGGGCGCGGTTCCGATCGCGCGGCGCGCCGAAAACATTTGCTGAAATAGCGGATTGTCGTTTCGAAAGAACTCGTTGCGCCAGCCTCGCGCTGCTTCGGCGCGTGCGGCGCCGCGCGTCGTCTGCGGGTCGGCGCGGCGCATTTCGTCGAGAACGAGCCGCTCCCGGACGTTGAGCATGTCGAACATGTCGCGCGGGTTGTCGACACGCTTGTGCTGCGGCACGGAGGCCGGGGCGCGCGACAAAATGGAGCCGAAAAACGAATACGACGGATCGCCCGTGGGACCGAAGTACGTCGGAATCCCTCCGTACCCCATGACGAAGCAAAGGTTGAACTTTTCGAACTCGTCCTTCGCCGGCTGATGGATCGTCATCACGATGGTCTTGCCGGTCTTCTTCGTGAGATCGGCGAGCAGATTGATGAGGGCCGTCGTGTCGTCGGCCGCGAGTCCGCTGGTCGGCTCGTCCAAAAACAAGATGACCGGATCGGTCACGAGCTCGAGCGCGATGTTCACCCGCTTGCGCTGACCGCCCGACAAGACCTTCTTCTCCGGCTTGCCGATCTGCAGATTCCTCAGCCCCTCGAGCCCGAGATCGCGGAGCGTCTCGTCGACGCGACGGTCGATTTCCTCGTCGCTGTAGTCCGGAGGTAGCCGGAAGCGAGCCGAATACTTCACCGCCTCGAAGACGGTGAGCTCCGGGTGCACGATATCGTCCTGCGGGACGTACCCGATGCTGCCTCGTAGGGCGTCGTAAATCGTGTAGAGGTCCTCGCCGTTGATCCGCACTTGCCCGCTCGTCGGAGGGAGATAGCCGTTGAGCGCGAGAAGCAGCGTCGTCTTCCCTGCGCCCGAGGGCCCCATGAGAGCGATCATGTCCCCCGGGAGCGCTTTGAACGAAACGTGGTCGAGCAGCACTTTCATCTGCGACGCGTTGTCGCGATCCGGCACCTCGAGAAAGAGGTCCCAGGCTTCGATCTCGTAGAGCGGTTTGCCCGCCCAATTTGCCTGATCCTCGACGACGACGTTGATCCGGCTGTCGGCGTAGTGAATCAGGAGCGGCATCGGACCGATGAAGACCTTTTCGCCGTTGGCGACGGGGATCCGCTGTCCTGGGGTCAGGCGCTGACCCCGAACGAACGTACCGTTCGCGCTGCCGCGGTCTTCGAGGAAGAGTTGGTCTCCGCTCTTGGCGATCTGGGCGTGCTTCGAGCTCACCTGCGGGTGATTGACCACGATCTGATTGTCAGGAGTACGCCCGATGGTCACGACTCGAGACACGAGGTCGTCGAGCTTCAACTCGCCGATGATCGTCCGGTGTTTCCGCGGCACGCCCTCCGCCTGGGGGGGCTGCCCTCGCGGCGATTGCGCCCCTTCTCCGGCGACCGGCGCCGCCGCTTGGGCGAGAACGCGGACCGGAATCGGGACCGGCCCGAAGGCCACAATCCCGTTCGGGTCGAGCGGCGTCGGCTGGTTCGCCGGGATTTGTCGGCCTGCGATCCACGTCCCGCTGGTGGACCCGTGATCGACGACCACCATTCGGTCGAGCATCAGCGTGGCGTGCTGACCGCTCACGGCAGCATGGGAGACCACGACCGAAGCGCGGGCCGCATCCCGTCCGACGACGACCTGACCGCTGGGGACCGCAAGATGACCCGGTGAGAGCAGCATCGTGCAAATCGCGGGATGCGCGAGGGGCACGGGAACACCGCCAATCGCGAACACGGTGCGAAAGTCGAATGGCACCGACTGACCAGGCGCGACCGGCGCTCCGTTGGCCGTGGTCGGGGCTCCGGCGCCGAGGTCCGTGAAGAAGAGCTGCCCTTCGCGACGGACGATTTGCGCGTGATGCAGCGCGACGCCGGCACCCGCAAGGACCACATCGTTGTCCGGCGAGCTGCCGATCGAAACCTGGTCGCGGGAACTGGGGAGGGCCATTGGGGGGCCATCTTAGGGGCGCTCGACCGCAAGATGTAAGCGCAAGTACCCAAGCTCTTGCATATTGAACCGGCTGGGGGCCGGTGATACGTGACGGGCATGATCGTATCCCGACTTTTGCGCAGTGTTTGGGGGTTTGGCGCCGTTTGCAGCTTGGCGTTTGCAGTGAACGTTGCCGGATGTGGTGGGGGCGACTCGAGCGCCCCCCCAAGTGGCGGTGGAGGGGGCGATAGCGGGGCAGAAGCCTCGTCGTCATCGTCTTCTTCATCCTCTTCTTCTGGGTCCGTTGGTTCTTCGTCGTCCTCCTCCGGTGGTTCTTCATCCTCGTCTTCTGGTGGTTCCTCGTCCTCCGGTGCGTCTTCCTCGTCGTCGGGGGGCTCGTCGTCATCCGGCGCAAGCGGGAGCGGCGGAGCGGGCGATGGCGGTGGGGACGCGACCCTCGGCGACTCGGGAATGGGTGGGGACTCGACGATTCCAGATTCAGGGGATTCGTCGACCAAGGTCGACGGGTCGGACGGCGGAGACGCCGCGGTGCCGGAGACGAGCACGGTGCCCGAATCGGGTGCGCTCGACGGGAGCGACGCCGCGAACGACGGGTCGATGAAAGCCGACGGCTCCGACGGCTCCGACGGCTCCGTTTGTAGAGCGGACAACTCGGCGTGCGCGCGCAACGGCAACGACGCACTCTGCAAGGGCGGAGCGTGCGCCGCGTGCACGGATCCGACCGACGACGTCCACTGCACCGCCGCGTATGGAAGCGCGACGATGCCGTATCTGTGTTTGGCCGGCATATGCACGCCAGGCAACTGTCGTCACAACGGCGACTGCGCGGGTAACGCCAATGGCGGATTGTGCGGCCCCACCACCCCCAACGTCTGCGGCAAGTGCACCGCCGACCCGCAGTGCGCGGACCAGGCGGGTGGTCCGGTTTGCGATATCGCCACCGGGGCATGCGTCGCGGGCACCTGCGCGATCGACGCCGGCGTGTCGTCGGGCGGCGGAGTCGGCGTCTGCCCGGTCAACGCGGGAGACATTTGCTGCACCGGAACGTGCCAGCCGGGCGCCGGAACGAACGCGTGCTGCCCGGGCGCGAACTCGGCCGCTTTCTGCGCGGTGAAGCTCAACAATCCCCATGCGACGTGCGATCACAATACGTGCACGGCGTGCGACGCAGTCACCGGGAATTCGTATACGGTGGACCCGGTCAACGGCAGCGATCAGACGGGCACCGGCGCCACGACGCCCGGTTGCGGCTTCAAGACGATCGCGCGAGCCCTCCAGGTCATCGGGGCCCCGGTCAGCACGACGTCGGTCGTCGTCGTTGGCCCGTCGACGGTTGCGGCGGGCGAGACGTTCCCAATCGTTCTGCCGGCAAACGTCAACCTGACGACGAGCGGCGGTACGGTCGAGGTCGACGTGCCCGACGGCACCTCCGGCTTCACGCTGAACGCGCGGGGGTCCGGCATCAATCTGGGCTCGCTCGACGACGCGGGAGCCGGCAACGCGCTCGTGATCAACGGACGGAGCACGGGCAACATGGCCACCGTCGGCATCGTGGTCGACACCGGCGCGGGTGTCACCACTGCCAACGCTCCGCAAATCTCCTTCGTCGACGTCACGAGCTTCGTCAACGACGGAATCCTCGTCCACAACGCGGGCATCGTGCGAATCGGAGCCGCGGTGACCTCGACGTTGAACGGTTTGACGAACGCGCGGAGGGCCGGTCTGCACGTCACGGGAACCGGTCAAGCGATCATCGACGTTCCCGCAGGGGCGACGCCGTCGCACTTCGACAGCAACACCAACCACGGCATCCTCGTCGACCAGAACGGCTCGGTGACGATCACGGGGACCGTCATCGACGGTGCCATGGGAACCGGCACCGTGACGACCAGCCGCAACTATCTCGCGGGCATTTGGATTGAACAGACGCCGGGCACTCCGCCGCTCAACACGATCACCGGCGTCGCGTCGTTCGGAAACACGAACGGCAACGGCATGCGCTTCGTCGGCGGCTCGAATGTCAAACTCCGCGGAAGCGTCTTGCTCGGCAACCAGGTCAACGGCCTCATCGTGAGCGCCGGGGCTGGCGGCCCCGGCAACGACATCAGCAATATCGACGTCGGGACCGTGGGCGGCGGGGGATCGACGCTCGGCGGCAACACGCTGCAAGGCGCGCTCGGCCTCGGGAACAACGGCGGCGCCGGGCTTTGCCTCGACGTGGGCAACAACGCGGGAACGCTCGAAGCGGCCGGCAATATCTTCGAAGGAGAGAACTGCGCGACCACTGTGCACGCCCTTCATTTCAATGCCGGCAGTTGCGACAACCTAACGTGCACGGGCGGCGTCTGTGACGTCGGTATCACCAACGGCATGGGCAACGACGTCGACGTCACGCTCTGCACTCGCTGAGAACGAAGCGGACTGCAGAGGCGCGAGACCTCGGAGGTCGGAGCGGGTTCAAAGACCCGCTCCGCCTCGCGTCTTCCCCGTAAACGTGCCCGTGCCCATGCCCGTACACGAAGCCTCGGCGGCGGACCGTTGACCACGATCACGAGCGGAGCACGACCGCGCACGCGACGACTTGCCACCTCGACTCGTGTACGGGCACGGGCACGCGTACGGGGAAGAAATCTGGGCTAAGGCTCGTCGCGGATTCGCCTGGCGTATTCCTCGTAGAGCGGGACGTCGCCGTTCGCAGCAATCTGCCGATCCTCGTAAACCGACGCGACGCGCCGGTAGAACTCGTCGGCAATGTTCTTGAAAACCCCCGTCACCGTGGCGATTGTCCCGTAACGCAAGCGCCCGAAGCGGCTCTCGACGACCTGAATTGCCAGCGACGTGCACGCGTAGTTGAGCAAGCCTGCAAAGGCCGTTTCCTCGGGCATCGCGCGCGCCACATGGACGATTCGGTCGGCCAGTTCGCGGATCGAAGCGTCGAGGAGCTGGCGCGCTTCGACCTTGATGTAGGGCATGCCTCGCGACTAGCGCATCCGCGAGCCATGCGGTAGAGCCAGGCGCTCTCGCACTTTCTGAAGAACGGCCACGTCTGCTGCGGGGAAGCGGGCGGGATCCAGACCTTCGGCACCCGCCCACTCGTAGGCAGCAACGTCGATGGCGCGAGGCTCGGCGGATGCGGGCAGTCTCAGGGCCTCGAAAAAGAGGAGCAGCACGGCCTTCTGCGCCTCCTCGTATCGATGGAACGTGACCTCGAGGATTTCGCCGACCGCCACGTCGAGGCCGAGCTCTTCTCGGAGCTCTCGGCGGAGCGCGTCGCGGGGGTCTTCCCCTGGCTGTACTTTTCCTCCGGGAAACTCCCAGACCCCCGCGAGGTGGGTCCCCGCCTTGCGCTGCGTGAGTAGGACGAGCCCGTCCTCGACGATCACCCCGGCGGCCACGACGATGGTCACGACATGCACGTAGGCATCCTCTAACGCGGAGCGCAAGCGCGCGCGCGGGAGATTTTTTGCGACCGCTCGCCCGCTGCCCTTGCTGTATCGTGCGCGCAACTGACGGCACGTTCCCGGCTCCCCGGTGCGTGGCGGAAACCCGAGGACGCCATGAACAACCCCGCATTCGCCTCCGAAGACGGCAACTTCAAGCGCGGAGCGTTCAAACCCGTCGCGATCGTGATCGGCATTCTGCTCGTGGCCGGAGCCGCGGTGTTCGCGTTCATGAGCGTCCACACCGAGGCTCAAACGCTGACGAAGGAAGCCGTCAACAAGGAAATCCAGGAGATTGCGCTCCTGCCCAAGGCCGAGCAAACCCCGCGCTGGCGCAAGTGGGCCGACGCGGAGAATGAGCCACGCCTGAGGCAAGAGGCGTTCATCCATCTCGCGTGGGCCAAGGACACGCAGAGTCTGCCCGCCATCGCCAGAGGTCTTTCGGCAGTGGACCACACTGTGCGCGGCGTCGCCGCGATGGCTCTCGTCGAATTCGGTTCACCCGCCGCCGATCCGGCCAAGCCCCTTCTGCTGAAGGCGCTCGCGGAGGCCAACAGCACGGACAAACCCCAGGTTTGCTGGGCGCTCGTCGTACTCAAGGAGTCGAGCGCATTCGACCCGATTATGGCCGAGTACCGGCTGGGTCATCTCGCGGCAATCGAGAAGCTCGACGGCTACCCCGCCTTCGACGCCGATCTGCTCGCCCGGCTCGTCCCAATCGAGAAGCTCGCCACGCTCGCTTCCGATGAAAGCGACGGCGTGCGCCAGCTCGTCGCGACCACGCTTTCTCGCGATGCCGACTCGAAGTGGACCGACACCCTGATCAAGCTCGTGAACGACCGGGTGGTCGAAGTGGCACGGGAAGCGGCGGTCGGACTCGGCAAGATCGGCAACGAGCGAGCGACGCAGCCGCTGGTCGACGCGCTGAGCAAAGCGGACAAGGCGTCGCGAGAGAAATTTCTCCAGGCGCTGCGCGACGGGATGGGCGCGAACGGCCTCGTGCTCGCATTGCGGACGATCAATCACGACAAGGCGGAAACGGAGAAATTCCAGACCAAACAGATCTTCGACATGCTCAAAGAGCTCGAAGACCCCCGCGGCGGCGACGCGCTCTACCAGTACATTCAGAGCAATTCGCGAGGTGCCGCGCACTGGAGGCTCGAGGCCGGGATGCGCATGGCGGAGATTACCGACGTGCGTGCGGCCGAGGTGCTCGGCTGGCGCATGACGCAAGACCCGCTGAAACTGTACAACGACGTCGACTGGCCCGAGCTCCGGCGCGACGACAACGAGCGCGTGTACGCGGCACGGATGCTCGCCGACCTGGCCGTGCTGCACCCGGAAAAGCGGGATTATCTTCTCAAGACCGCGGAAGACGGCGTGCTCTTTTGGGTCGATCCGGCGAACAAACCGCAGCCCCACGCCAACGGGATGCGCTTTCTCGCGCTCGTCGGTTCGCGAAGGGCCGTGCCTCTGCTCGAGAAGTGGTCCGATCCCAAGCTGAAGCTGCCCACCGAGGGTGCCCAGCCTCCCTTCCCCGAAGAGTGGGCGACCGCGCAGAGCGCCCTGCGGTATCTCGGTTGGACGAAGGACCCGACCGGCTGGCGCATCCTCGAGAAGCAGCTCCACAGACGCCTCAAGAAGCTCGACGTGTCGTGGGACTCGCTCATGCAGGGGGGACTGACGATCCTCGGGATGACGCTTCGCGCCCTCGGCGTCGGGGCCGCGGACGGATTCGCGCAGTGGGGCGATCCCAAAGCGTACGATCAGTTGGTCAAGTACCTGGAAGATCCGCTCGAAAACGAGCAGTCGCGCATGGAAGCGTGCTTCGCGCTTTCGTGGGTCGCCAGCGACGACCAGATGACGACCGTGGTCAAGAAGATCCACGAGAACAGCAAGGGCGATCCGAAGTCGAACTTCCTCCGCCAGTGTTACCTCGAGACGGTGATTCATCGCCCCGTGCCGGACGCAACGGCAGGTCTCATCGACCTCTTGTCGCCAAGCAATCCCGACATCGAGCTCCGCCACCAAGCCGCTCGCGCAATCGGTATGGGCGGGATCACGCCCGCGATGGTGCCGCAGATCTTCCAAAAGCTGAGCGACGTGAGCTTGAAGGCCGACGCGACACTGGCGCTGATCCTCGGCGCGGACGCAGACACGGCGGCGCGAGCGATCGCGACCTACAACGACCCCAACAGCCCCGCCGAGGCAATCGAAGAGCTGAAGGATGTCTACAACAAGACATTCGGGTACTGGAGCGATCGCAACTACGACAGCGGTGACATTGCGCGGTGGGTTCAGAACGCAGAGGCGATCGCGCACGTCAAGGTGCACGACCAGTACCAGGATTGGCCGCGCCTCATCCTCGGACGCAATTTGGTCGAGTCGATCGAGATCGACAATGGCCCGCACTCGATGACCCGCGTTCAGCTACGGGCTCGACTACTCCAAGACGCGAAAGGCTCCAACGACGTCAAGCGCGCGGAGGCAATCCGCATTCTGAAGTTCACCAAGGAAAAGGGGGCGCTGATGGCGCTCCGTTACGAGCCGGGGCCCTTGGGCGAACTTGCGCGGCAAGCGTTTTTCTAGGTGATGAATCCGAAGGCGAGCGCCGAGGCCGTTCCGGAGTCGCCGAAGGCGGCGCAGCAGAAAGGCGGGCCGCCGCCGGGGTTCGGTCGGTAGCTCCTTTTGTGGCCATCGTTTTGAGCAAGCGCTGGCGTCCGCTGCTTGCGAGTGGGCTTCTTTGCGGGTGCGCTTCCGGGGTGCCCGCGAAGTCGGCGTCGACGCCGGTCGTGACGGCGTCGAATCTGGTTGCGCCGGCCGGGAGCACGCTTCTGGAGGCGTGCACGCCGACCGGGCCGGAATTGTGCTTCAACGCCGTGGACGACAACTGCAACGGGGTCATCGACGAGGGCTGCGGCCTTCCGACCGGGCTCCTTCAGTTCGTCATCGCCTGGGGATCGAGCCCTGCCGATGTCAACCTCGTGATGGTCACGCCGAAGGACGAACGCGTTCCCGACGAGCGGACGCATTCGACCGCGAGCGGCTTCCATCTCGACAGGGACTGTCCGGGTGACGAGGGCTGCGCGGGGCAGAACGTCGAGAACATTTACTTCGACGGACCCGAACCCCCTCGGGGTCGGTACACGGTGCACGTCACGCTCGCCGACCTGCACGGAGCGCAGCCGCCCGTTCAGGTCCGTTTCGGCGCAAGACTGGGCGCCCGAAGCATCGGGTTCGACTTGGAGCTTTCTCCGGGGAATAATGCGAGAAAGACGTTCTCGTTCGATCTGCCATGATGGCGCTCTTCTCCGTGCTCGCAGGGGTCTTGTTCGCGTCAGCGCGCGCGCAGGGAGCTTGGGGCGTGGCCTATGGTCCGGCCGACGTAGCCGCCCCCCGCCCGGCCATCGTGTATCTGCACGGGATGTGGGCCAGCCCGGAGGATTCGTGCGGATACCTCGAGCGCGCGTCGACGCCCTTTGGCTTCCTCGTTTGCCCCCGCGGCAACGCTCCGTTGGGCGAGGGACGAATGTGGAGCGGGACGTACGCGAGCGTCGCACCGTCGGTGCATGCCGCCCTCCGCGCGGCCGAAAGTCTGGCGCCCGGAAGGCTCGATCGGTCGGGCGGTGGAACCCTCGTCGGATACTCGAACGGCGCCTACTTTGCCGTCGAAGTAGCGGAGTTCGAGCCGGGAAAGTGGACCGGACTCGTACTTCTTTCGATGCGGCTGGACGTCGACGCCGCACGGCTTCTCCGCGCGGGCGTTCGGCGGGTCGTGCTCGCGGCGGGCGACCGCGACGGCGCGCGAGCGTCGATGCGAGCCCTCGCCGAGAAGACCAACGCCGCGGGGTTGGAGTCGCGCTTCATGAGCCTCGGAAGGGTGGGCCACGAGTTCCCGAGCGACATGGCGTCGCGGATGTGTGTTGCGATTGCGTGGGCTCGGGCCGCCGACGCCGAAGCGTGCGGAATGCCGGCCGGAGGACAATGGCCGGCGGATTAGGCAAGTCACGGCAAAACGGCCTTTGTGGTCTTGCGCAGCTCTTGAACAACCATCACGTTGTTGAGAGATTCAGGCGCTGAGAAAACGTCTCCGGCGCTCGATCGACGGATCCAGAAAAGGCAAGCGCGATGAAGGCTGAGGCGAAGTGCAAGTGGGTACGAATTCCGGCGATCGCCGCGCTGCCGCTTTCGGTCGCATGCACGGAGTCCGTTCCGAGCGCCCCGGTCGGAGACGCGACGGTGGGCGAGGATGGCTCCGACGCGTCCCTGCCGCCGGAAGCCTCGAACTCCGATGACGGTTCCGATGCCGGCGCTGCAGACGCAACCACCGGGTACTTGGACGCGATGCCCGACGCCGAGGCCGGCCTCCCCGAGGGCTCCGTCGCTTATTCGCCCGACGCCGCGCCCCCCGCTGGTTCGTTTTGCTCGCTTCCGGGGTCCGTCGTGTGGACCGCGCAAGGACCGATGACGATACCCGGAGCGTCGGCGCCGGCCGTCGACGTCTCGTGGCTGCAACTTCCCGCGGGCTTCTGCGCCCACTACTTCGCGACCGTCAAGACCGCGAGGCAACTCCGGTTTGCTCCGGGGGGCGAACTCTTCGCGGCCTCCCCCTCCTCGGGCACGACGGGCGGACGCGGCGACGGAATCAGCGCCGTCGTCGTCCTTCCGGACGACAACCACGACGGCACCGCCGACACGAACATCACGTTCGTCAGCGGCCTCCCGTCCGTCCAGGGATTGATGTTTGCCAATGGCTATTTCTATTACCAGGACGATCGCATCATTCGCCGGGTGCCCTACAAATCGGGCGACCGGCAGCCGAGCGGCCCGAGTGAAGTCGTGGTGATGATGGGCGGCTGGCCGCAGGCGTCGGAACACTGGCCGCGAGCCATCGACCAGGCCGCCGACGGGACCATTTACGTCACCAACGGTGGATCCCAGAGCGACCAATGCGACTCGGCGCACACCGTCAAGGGCGCCATCGTCAAGGTGGATCCCAGCGCCGACGGCGGGACGAGCCTCGTCGCCAAGGGCTTCCGCAATCCGATCGCGATGCGTTGCGAGGCGAATCACAACGTGTGCTTGGCCGTGGAGCTCGCGTTGGATTACTCGGCCAGTGCGGCAGGACGCGAAAAGCTAGTGCCGGTCCGCCATGGGGACGATTGGGGATTTCCGTGTTGCGCGACCCAAAACATCCCCTACGGCGGTACGACCACGGAAACGGGCGCCGTCCCCGACTGCTCCGGAGTCGCGCTCGAGAGCGACGGGTTCGTGATCGGTCACACTCCGTTCGGGGTGGACTTCGAAACGGGTCTCTGGCCGTCACCGTGGACCGGCCGCGCCTTCGTCACCCTCCATGGGGAAGTGGGCACCTACTACGGCGCGCGCGTCGTCGGCATCGCGCTCGATTCCAGCGGAATGCCGATGCAAGCGAGTGAAATCGAACCCTCGCTCGGCGACCCGAACAGCATGCTGCAATTCGCAACCGGCTGGGACGACGGCCGCCAGGATCACGGACGCCCCGCCCCCATCACCTTCGCCGTAGACGGCCGGATGTTCATCGGCAACGACCAAGACGGCGCCGTAATCTGGATTGCTCCAGTCGGCTTGATGAAGTAGCGGACGTCCCGGTCACGTCGAAGCCGACCTGTCCTTCGCAAAATGCAAACTGCCTTCTTCAGCAGGCAGTCACTTCTGCGCCGGCAGCGTGTCTGGATGGGATGCTCCGAGCTGATTCAAAATCCGGCGCCACGTCGGGTCCCCCACCGACTTTCTCGGCAGCACGCGCCCCATCGGCG
>CAZVPE010000109.1:0-17502 GCA_964628155.1 uncultured Polyangiaceae bacterium
CTCTGGTGCATGCCATCGACCGAGATCAGCAGCACGCGCTGGTTGTCATCGCCCTGGTGGTCGTCGTTGCCCTGGTTGCCTCCCAGCTCGGCCTGCGCGGTAAGCTCAGCCTGCGCGGTGACCCCGGTGCTCTCGCCCGCCGACCCGGTGTCTGTGTTCGCTGCACACGCCGACAGAATGCATAGCGGCAACAGCGGCAAAACGCTTCGAATGCTCATTGGTAGTTTCTTGCCTTCCTGCATCCCGGTCGATGGGCCGGTGCGGAGGCCCGTTTACCACCACCTCCGCTCGCTTCTGTGTCGATGTCGCGAACTCGCTGTCTCAGGTCGTGCACGAGCCCCTTTGCCCGGCGTGTCGCCCGCGCGGCCCCTGCAATCGGTGCGTCTCCATCCCCGTCACCCGAGGCGAGCACGCCGAGCTCGTCGTCACCCCGCCTCCGCCGCGCTCGGCTGACGCCTGCGGCGCTACACGATACCGCAGCTTCTGTGCGTCGACGGGGTCGGCCACGACGGCCTTCGATGGCCAGGGGATATAGGGACAGGCCGCTAGAGCACCGAACGGTTTGACTCCCGTCGGCTTTGCCGCGATTTTCCTCGCATCGCTTCGTTGCTCCTCCTCAAATTACTCCAGTAGTTCTCGTCGTCGCGCCTCGCGCTGCTTGAAACTCGCAGCAAATCCTCGGTCCGCCAAACCGTTCGGTGCTCTAGTGGAGCGACATACACGACAAGCAAGGGCCGTCATCACAACCGTCGGGCCTTGCGGTGCACAGCCCTATTTTCCCCGGGGAGTACTCGCAGTTTTGGCCCTCCTTTGTGCACATTCCCAACGGCTTTTGCGGCGGCTCGTGGTCGGAATGGCTTGCTGGAGGACATCCCGCGAGGAAAACAACAAGCATCGCATACCCGGTGGCATTTTTCATGATGTCGATCCTACTCGGGGCGGGAATGGCAGAAGCTCCTTTGCGAGCTGCAAAGAAGTCAGAGTTTCATCGCATAGAGAGCCATCACCTCGGACGCGTTCAATGCGCGGCTGTAGATTCGGAAGTTGTCGATTTTGCCGTCCAGATACGGGTCGGCCGTGTACTGGGAGCGACCGATCCAGTCCGCCGAGGTCGTCCCGAGGCTCGCCGGAGTCAGGGTCATGGCGCTGTTGACAGGCTGAGCGGCGCCGTTGAAGTAGAGGGTGCCCGTCGTGCCCGCCAGGGTGACCACGACGTGAGTCCATGTCGCGTGGGGAACGGAGGGGCCCGAAATGTTTTGGGGGATGTCTTGTTCGCCGGAGAACCCGCTCGTCGTGATGGCGAATCGAACCGTCTCGGGGGTCAAGAACATGTACGTCGTCATCCCCGAACCGAAGTCGAAGATGCGCGTGCTCATCGACGTGTCGTTCAAATAGCACCAGGCCGAGATCGAGAATGATGTCAGTCCGCTCACGATTCCGGGCGGCAGGATGACATATTGCATCGAGCCGCTCATCGTCGCGGCGTTGCCTTCGATACCCGGCGAAAAGGTCGCGCCCTGCATCACGGCCGTATGGCCGTTGCCTGACGCATCGGCCGACGTCGTGCCTCCCGTTTCGTCGAACGGGTAGTAGGCCAAGAGCCCAGTCACCGTGAAGTCCGCGCTGTCGGGCGTCGCGTCCGGTGCTCCGGTCTCGCCGCCGAGCGCAGGTCCGTCCGGCATTCCGGCGTCGGCGGGGCCATCCACTTGCGCGTCCGCCGCTTGGGAGCTCGCGGTGTCCGGAGCCGCGTCGCTCGGGCCGTCGGCCGCTGCGGTCCCGATCGGGGCGTCGAATACGCCTGCCTCGGCGTTGGCGGGGGGCGCGTCGACCGTTCCATCGTCCCCCGCGCCGTCGAGGACCTGGCCCTCGTCGCTCGGAAGATCGGGCGAGGAATCGTCCGCGGCTTCGGCGACCGTTCCGTCGTCCCCCGCCGCGGGGGATCCCCCCGTATCGCTCGTTGCGTCGACGCCCGCCTCGCCGGCACCGCCGTCGTCGAGGCCGTCCACATTCAAGAAGAGCGAGCACCGGCAAGCCAGCAAGAGCAATGCGGTCCCCAGGTGCCGTAGAATTCTGGTGTCCTTCATGCGCGCGAGCGCTTGACGCATCATCCCCGTGCGTAGCACCAAAAGGGTCCCAGTGTCGCCAAGTTGCCCTGCGAGCTGCGCCCCGCGATGACCGCAGGACGTATCTCATGCTACCGAAGAGCGGTGAGGGCCCTCCGATTCGCGTGTGCATGGATGGGATATGCGCTTGCCCTTCCGATGGTGTCTTGCGGCGACCCGGTCCAGGACAATGCCATTGCGGCGCTGGGGCCGGAAGACCCCAACATCCCCCGGGGACCCCTTCATCGTCCTGGTCAACCTTGCCTGCTCTGTCATCAGCCGGGCGGTGAGGCGAAGCCTTTCAGCTCCGCGGGCACGGTCTACATGACGATCAGTGGTCAAAAGCCCGTCGCCAACGTCTCGGTGATCATCATCGATGCAGCGGGGACGGAGTTTACCGCCACCACGAACTGCGCGGGCAATTTCTTCGCGACGCTGGACCAGTACACTCCCGCGTATCCCATCTGGGCCTCGTTGCGCGCCGGGCGAATTCAAAGAGACATGGACTCGCCCGCGCACCGCGAAGGATCTTGCGCGGGCTGCCACACGGGGACGGTCGGTCCTTCGTCGCCCGGACCTGTCTATCTCCTCGACGATCCTACCACCCAAAGCCCACCCCCTGGGCAGTGCCAATGAGCCTGCGGGATCCGACCCACTGCAATTCGCAAAGACGCCACTTGGTGCACGGCCTTGCAGTTGGGTGGGCCATGTCGGCAGTTGCGTGCGATTTCTCCAACGCGGATGCCGTTCCGCACCTATCGGTTCCTTCGCGAGCGGCTTTTCCGCCCGTGGCCGACGCGATGCAGCTCAATTGCGGGACGCTGGATTGCCACGGCCAAGCGGGACGCAACATGCGCCTCTATGGGCGTTACGGGCTCCGTTTGGATCCTACCTATGATCCGCTGACGCAAGAGACAAGCGACTCGGAATACGGCGCGACATACGCCTCGATCGTTGGGCTGGAGCCCGAAGCGATGTCGAGCGTCGTGCTCCACCAGGCGGGGCCCGATGTCCTGACGATGGTCCGCAAGGCGCGAGGGATCGAGCAGCACAAGGGCGGTCAGCTCGTGACCGTCGGCGACCCGCTCGATACTTGCATCGTCGGATGGCTCACCGGAGAAGGCGACGCGGGCGCTTGCAACATGGTTCTCGATACTTCGAGACCCGAGCCGCCGAAAGCCCCAGACGGGGGCTAGCCTAGTGCTCTAGAATTCGGTTTCTACGGCGAGTGTACTGAAGAAGGCGCGGCGTTCCGTGATGTAGAGCGCATTCAAATAGCGCGTGTAGCTCGCGTCGGCCTCGAATATGAGCGACCAAGGCCGGTTGATGTCTTCTACCAGCTTGAACGTGGCTCCCGCCCCGCCGGTGCCCGCGTAGAGCGCGCTGAGCTCACGGTCGCCCGTGCGTATCGCAGGAATACCGACCGCGCCATTGGCCTCGGAGACCCCTTCGTACGCGCGCTGCCAGAAGACGACCTGATTCTGCGCGTGAAAGCGAAGGTGCGGCCAGACTGTCAGGCGCCTGCCTATGTCGAAGATGAACCGGAAATCGGTCGTGGACGCAAACATCCCCCATGTGTCTGCGTAGGCTCGCTCGTCGAGGCGGAGGGTCGCTGCGTCGAAGCGGCGACCAAGCCTCGACGTGATCGCGAAGCGACGCCTGGCAGAGGGGACTTCTTCTGCCGGCCGGACGTCGAGGCGCGTCGCGTTCACCGTAGCGATGGACGCGCCTGCGGGGAGAGTCGCCGCTTGAGCGGGCGAGAAGAGGGGAACGTAGCGGTAGGGCTTGGCGAGGTATCCGGTTTCTTGAATTACCTCGCCCTGGAGACTCGAAATGGTCGACCGATCGACGACGAACGTCACTCCCGCTTGTCCGCTGACGATTTCCTTCTCTCGCCAAAAATTGCGAGGCAGGCCCGTTCGGCCGACTTGATCCTGGCCGTAGGAGAACCCAAGAAACGGCGTCACGTTCTTGTTCAGGAGGTCCACGGAAAGCGTGGCGCCGCCCGCCAGCGATAGGTAATCGGGCTCGCTGGAAACGACTCCGTTGGCACCGAGCGTGGCGTCGCCCAACTTCACGCTTCCTTCGGCCGAACCTGCGTGCCGCACCTCGACCCAACGGCTGGACGCGGTCGATACGATGTCTACCGAGGCCGCAGACACGACGTCGACGAGGTAGTGGCCGCCGAAGGACCATCCCGCGAGAACGTCGGAGACGGTCGCCGCGATCGATGGGCTCACCACGTTCACGTTGTCGCTATCCGTGTATCCGGAAATCTCCGTCGATGCTTTGGCCGTGATGGGAGTTCCACCGCCATCGGTACTCTTCGTGTCGGCGGCGAACCCCCGGTCGCTTCCGCCGAGAATCGAAACGAGCGCCGCGAATGATGCAGCGCGCACTCTCGTCCGCGGTCGGGTCATCCGAAACAACGCTTCGCCGTGGGCCGCTCGACGAAATTCTCTGGTCCCTCGACCTTGGCGCGCAAAACTCGCGTTAGTTGCAGCCGCATCCACCCTGCGCGCCCGAACCCCCGCCGACGGCGCCCTCACGAATCGCGTAGACGTGAGCGGCCCCAGGACGTGCCATGTCGCCCAGTAGCATCGTGGGGTGAGCGAGGCGCCCGCGCTCGTACGGTTTCACCTCGGCGCACCCGCTGACGAGAAACAGCGCGGTCAGGAAAACGATTTTGCAGGTCATGGCGAAAGGATTAGCTCGATATTGGTGAACGATGGGGTATCCGGGAAGGTGAGCGTAGACGGCGTCGGCCCTTTCGTGAATTCCACGAACGTGTTCGGGCCCTGCACGTTGAAATCGGTGGTTTCGAAGTACACGCGGTACGTGCCATCCGGCACGACCTTTTCCGTGGTATCCGTAAAGTTCCAGTAGACCACGTAAGGTCCGAAGGTGTACGCGCTGGCGCCCGTGATGGCATCGACAGTGTTGCGTGACAAGCCAGCCGCCTTCGTGACCTGATTCCAAAGAATGATGTGATCGATCCGGGCTTTTCCCCACTCTTGGAGCGTCTTCACGAACGCTCCGGAGCTCTGGGCAATCCAAATGGCGCCGACGTTCGCGGGACTGTAGCCCTGGCCGTCGTCCACGGTGGTGACGGCTACGGTGAGCGCGTGCGCCCGCGGCGTCCCGGCATCGATAGCATGGTGCACCGCCGAATCCGCCACGACGCCGGCTTCGACGACTCGATTCCCGCCGGAGCCCATACCGGCGCTGGAAGACGAGTCCATTCCAATCGGAACTGGCGTCGCCGAGCCCACCCCTCCCGCTCCGTCTCCGGCGGCCCCGGCGTCGGCGATTCTCGTGACCGGCGACGTGGGCGCCGGCGGTGCCGTCGGGTTCCCGGCAGACGTGGCATCGTAACCGGAGAACGCCGTAAGCGCAGAGGTGGACGAGGCGTCGAGCGCGGCGGGCCAGAGCTCGATCTCGGGAGTGTACGAGTTGCAACCCCAAGCGAAGGCCGAGATGCATGCGCTCGACGCGGCGATTCGTGAGCCGTTCCGGAGCGTCATGGTTCGTCTCTGCCCAAGTTCTTGTAGCATGGCCATCGTCGGGCGATGTCGACGTCCGGTTACGGCGAATACTTTCACGGGGGCGGTATCCGGCGAGCGGTCAGTCGACACGAAAAGCGCCGAGCTGCATTTCGAGCTGCTCGAGGCGCTCTGCGAGCGTCCGCATGACGTCGTCGAGTTGTCTCGCATGTTCGAGGCTGCCTTGTGCGGCGCCTTCGAATACCGCGAGCGCGTCTTGGATGCGGTCGCGCTCCCGATTCTGGGCCTCGCTGGCCTGCGCGATGGTCTGCAGTCTCCCGGTCATCGCGCGCACGGCGGTGGTCATCGCTCGGCTCTCCTGACGCTGAGCAACCGTGGAGGTTCGCACGTCGTCGCCGACCGATCGCACTTTGGCCACCGCGACCGCCATCTTCTCCTGAGCCTCGCGCTGCGCCTTGGCGGCCGCCGAGATCCGTTGCGTCGCGTCGTGGACCTCGGTTACGGCGGCCGTGACCAAGTCCACTCGGAGCGCCTGGT
The DNA here is from genome assembly GCA_964628155.1 of uncultured Polyangiaceae bacterium. Classification (GTDB taxonomy): domain Bacteria; phylum Myxococcota_A; class Polyangia; order Polyangiales; family Polyangiaceae; genus Palsa-1150. The sequence continues at coordinate 6,143 of CAZVPE010000109.1, forward strand.
CGCGGCTGGCCTCGGCGATCTTCTGTACCGTTTTTTCAGCCTGACCCGCACTCTCGATGATCGCACGCAAGCGCGCTCCCGCCTCCGTAGAGCGTCGCTCGCCGGCCCCGACGGTCTCCTGACCGGATTCGACGGCCTCCACGGCGAGACGAATGTCAGCCTGCACCGATGCGATCAAATCCGTGATCTGGCTCGTGGATGCCGTCGTCTCCGCCGCCATCGAACGCACCCGATCGGCCACCACTCCGAATCCCGTACCGTGTTCTCGCGCTTCGGACGAGATAATGGACGCGTTGACCGCGAGCAGGCGGGTCGCGCCGGCGACTTCGTCGATTACGCGCACGACTTCGCCGATCGCTTCCGAGCGGCGCGACAAACGCAGAACGGCATCGCCCACGGCCCCGAATCGCTCTTTGATTTCGTGGATCGAACCGATGGTTTCGTCTACCGCGTCCCGACCAACCTTCGCGGCCGCGAGCGCATCGCGCGCCAGCGACTCTCCCATCTGCGCGCTGCTGGCGATCTGCCGGATGGACTCGGTCAGCAGGCGTAGCGAACCGCTGGTTCTCTCCACGTTCTCTGAGAGCTGTCCCGTGTTTTCGGCAACCGCGGCCACTTGCTGCTCCATGTGATCGCCTTCGAGCGATGCGCCGTCGATGGTTTCCGCCAACGTCTCTGCGCCCCCCGAGATGCGGCCGATCTGCCGGTCGAGGCTCAGGATGGCATCGATCGTCTCGGAAGCCGTTCTGGACAGACTCTGCACGCCGTCGCCCACGTGGCCGATGGAGTCGCGCATCTGCACGATTGCGCCGGAGCTCTTGTGGACAGCTTGGTGCTGCCGGCGACTGTCGCCCAGCATTTGCGCACTCGCCTGCCGTAGGGCCTTCGTGACTTCCGCGATGGCGACGACCGCGCGGCGGACCTGTGTGATGAGAGCGTGCAGTTGCACGAGCATTCCGTCGATCGATTCGATGAGCTCGCCCAGCTCGCGCGGGTACCATGCTTTCGGCGGTTCGGGCCGAGCGCGCAGATCGCCTTTTCCGATCGAGAGCACCACGCTCGAGAGGTTCGTGACCGGCTGAGCAATCGCCTTGGCAAGGAGAATGGCGGCGCCGAGGCCAAGTGCGAGGGCCCCCAGCGCGAAGCTCACCATCGTCAGCAGCGCTTTGACGGCCCGCTCCCGGACGGCTGAATTCGGCAACGTGGTCGTGACCCACCATCGGACGACGCTCGACTGCACCAGGGCCGTGGTCCCGCGACGTAGCTCACCGGTCTCGCTCGGGCCCACGCGCCTCTCGAGTTCGCCCGTCGGCGAATCGTAGAGGTGCACGTTGGTCAGGTTCTCGAGTGGGGTTACCCGACCGGAGCCGGCGACCGCGACGACGCGGCCCGAGCCATCGAGAACGACGCTGGTGAGCCCGGGTGCCGCTTCGGTCACGCGTTCGAGCGCGCGCTGCACCGGCTCGAGCTCGATGCCAAGCGCGACCAGGCCCAAGATATTGCCGGCCCCGTTCACGACAGGAGCTGCGAAGCTGACGCCTGGCCTTCCGGACAAGCGAGACCGCACGAGCTCGGCCGAGAAGGCTCGGCCGCTCCTGATGTCCGCGACCCAGGATCGGTCACCGTAGAATCGCCCGGCGGCGGGCCTCCGCTCACCACCCGGCTCCACCACGATGCCGCCGACCGACAGACCATCGAAGTCCAGGATCATGGCCCCGTACAGTCCCGGAAAAACGTCCAGATACTGCGCCGCTCGCGAGCCCCGGACGTCCATGTCCAACTTTCCAGCTGCAGCGACCTCCCCTGCGAACGTTCGCGTTACGTTCGCTTGCGCCTCGATGAGGTATCCGAGTTCGCGGGCCAGCGAGGTGCTTGCGAGCAGGGTTTCCCGATCCGCGAGATCGGCGGCCGCCGTGGCCGCCGCCCGCGCTTGGGCGACACCGAACAATGCGACGGGAAGAGCGGCGAGCGAGCCCAGAGCAAGCAAGAGCTGCGTCAGCAGCGTCACCCTGTTTGGGTTAGTCAAACCGCAAGCTCCGTATTTCGGCCCTTTCGGGAGACTCCTCCATTCAGGCACGATACATCGAAAGCCCCGTCGAGAGAGCCGGCTCGCCCGGTACCCGACCGAGCGTCTCGTGCTCTGCCCCCTAGGCTTCTTGACCGCTGTTCGATCCGAGCCACCGTTCTACTTCCAGCGCTGCCATGCAGCCCGTGCCCGCCGCCGTGACCGCCTGCCGATAGACGAAGTCCTGTACATCGCCGGCTGCGAACACCCCCGGGACGCTGGTCGCGGTGGTCCCTGGTTTCGTCCGGATATAGCCGTTCGGATGAAGCTCGAGTTGCCCCGAAAAAAGATCGGTATTCGGTGTGTGCCCGATTGCGACGAAGAGCCCGGTGACGGAGACGACCGTCGAAGCGTTCGTCTTGACGTTCCTCAGCCGAGCTGCCGTCACCTCGCCCTTCGATACGTCGAGCACTTCGTCGACGACCGAGTCGTATACGGGTACGATCTTCTGGTTCGCGAGCACTCGTGATTGCATCGCTTTGCTCGCGCGAAACGACTCCCTCCGGTGCACGAGCGTCACGCTTCGGCAAAGACCCGTCAGGTACATCGCCTCTTCCATGGCGGTGTCGCCTCCCCCGACGACCATCACGTCTTGCCCCCGGAAGAACGCTCCGTCGCATACGGCACAGGCGGAGACTCCGCGACCTTTGAGGGCGTGCTCGCTCTCGATGTCCAGCCACTTGGCTTGCGCGCCCGTGGCGATGATCAGCGACTCGGCGCGATGCTCGATGTTGTCGTCCCCCGCCCAAATCCGGAACGGGCGGGCGGACAGGTCGACCCGGTGGACGTCTTCGGAGACGATCTCGCAGCCTTGTCGCTCCGATTGCTGCCGGAAAGCCTGCATGAGCTGGGGCCCCGCGATCTTGTCCGGGAATCCGGGATAGTTCTCAACGTCGTTGGTGATCATGAGCTGACCACCGGCAATGCCTCCACGGACGACGCCCTCGAACAGCATCGGCCGCAAGTTGGCTCGCGCCGCGTAGACGCCGGCGGTATGTCCGGCCGGACCAGAACCAATGATGATCACTTTGCGTGTTGTGTTCATGGCGGTTGACGAATGCGGGCTAAATGCGGGCTAGAGGAGGCTCTTCACTTCGCGCTCGATCTCGGCTTCTTCCCCAGCGTGGTAGCCCAGATGGACGAACCGCACCGTTCCTTTGCGGTCCACCACGAACGTCGTCGGCATGCTCTTGGGCTGCCATTTCGACGCGATAGACTTGTTCTCGTCCCAGATGAGCGGAAACCTGGTCCCGAGCTCCGAAGCGAAGGTGGGAATGCCCGATGTGTCGTCGTCTTCCGAAATGCCCACGATCCGAAGGCCGTTTTCCTTGTACTTCGCGTTCAGCGCTTCGAGCTTCGGGAACGATTTTTTGCACGGCTCGCACCACGTCGCCCAGAAATCGACGATGGTCACCTTTCCCTCGAGCGCTCGAAGCGAGACGGTGCTGTCGCCCGTGACGGTCTTCCTCGAAAAGTCCGGGCCCCGGTTGCCGAGGAGCGGGTGGCCGGCGTCGTCGGGGCTCCTGGGTCCTTCTGCACCGCTTTCGGCAGCGCAGCCGGCTACGAGAGCCAGGCCGGTCGAAAGCGCCGAAAAACCAGCGGTGAAACGAATTGCCAGGCGTCTGCACATCGGAGGATCCTCGGGGCGCACGCGCGTCCGCCGCAGTTTAGGGGGCAGACCTGGGCCCTGGCAACTGGGGGCCCGAAGTCCGCTTCCGACGGCAGCGTTCGCGCGCTACATGCGCGCGCCTTGGACCCGCAATTCAGCGAGACTCGATCGAATCGAGGGCGAGGTTGAGCTCCAGGACGTTGACTCGCGGCTCGCCTAAGATGCCGAGCTGCCTCTCCTCGGTGTGCTCTTGGACGAGGGCCCGCACCCGTGCATCGTCCAAACGCCGGGTCTTGGCGACCCTGTGCACCTGATAGAGGGCGGCCGCCGGCGTGATGTGCGGGTCCAGTCCGCTCCCCGACGAGGTCACCAAGTCGACGGGAATCGGCGAGCGGTTGTCCGGATCTGCCGACTTCAGCGCGTCGACACGGCCCTTGACCTCGTCGATCAGCGCCGGATTGGTCGGACCTAGGTTCGATGCCACCGAGGAGCCGCCGTTGTAGGGGAGGGCCTTTCCGTTCGAGTCGCTCGTCGCGGAAAGGCGCCCCCAGAAGTACTTCGGGTCGTCGAATGACTGGCCGATGAGCTCCGAGCCGACGGTCTTGCCGTCGCGAACGACGAGGCTTCCGTTTGCCTGGTGAGGAAACGCGGCCTGCGCGATTCCCGTGACGAGGAGGGGGTAGGCGACGCCCGTGACGAGCGTGAGCGCGGCAAAGACGACCAGCGCGGCGCGGATTTGCGAGACCATGGCGAGTCTTTCTTCAGGCTAGGTGGAGGACGACGAGAAATAGGTCGATGACCTTGATGCCGACGAAGGGAGCCACGATGCCCCCGAGGCCGTAGACGAGCAGGTGATCACGCAGCAGCCGCGACGCGCCGACGGCGCGGTACGTAATGCCGCGCAGGGCCAGAGGGATGAGCGCAATGATGATGAGCGCGTTGAAGATGACCGCGCTCAGTATCGCGCTCTGCGGCGTAGCCAACTGCATGACGTTGAGTGCGTTGAGGGCGGGATACGTGGTCGCGAACGCGGCGGGGATGATCGCGAAGTACTTGGCGACGTCGTTGGCGATGCTGAACGTCGTCAGGGCCCCGCGCGTCATCAAGAGCTGCTTTCCGATCTCCACCACCTCGATGAGCTTCGTCGGGTTCGAATCGAGATCCACCATGTTGCCCGCTTCTTTGGCGGCCTGCGTTCCGGTGTTCATCGCCACCGCGACGTCGGCTTGCGCGAGCGCAGGCGCGTCGTTCGTGCCGTCGCCGGTCATTGCGACCAGGCGCCCGCCTTTCTGGTGCTCGCGAATGAGCGCCAGCTTCGTCTCGGGAGTGGCTTGGGCGAGGTAGTCGTCGACGCCGGATTCCGCGGCGATCGCGGCCGCTGTGGTCGGGTTGTCGCCGGTGATCATCACCGTCTTGATCCCCATTTTCCGGAGTTCGGCGAAGCGTTCTTTGATGCCACCCTTGACGATGTCCTTGAGCTGGACGACTCCAAAAACTTTCGCACCCTCTGCCACGACGAGCGGTGTCCCCCCGGTCTTCGAGACGGACGTCACGTGCGCATGGACCTCCGCGGGGAAGAAGCCCCCTTTGGCCTTGACGTACGCCTCGATGGCGTCCGCCGCACCCTTCCTGATTTCGCGACCGTCCAAATCGACGCCGCTCATCCGCGTTTGTGCCGTGAAGGGCACGAACGTCGCTTTGAGGGCACGAACGTCTCTCTCTCGAATTTGGTACTGCTCCTTGGCTAGCACCACGATACTGCGCCCTTCGGGCGTTTCGTCGGCGAGTGAGCTGAGCTGCGCTGCGTCGGCCAGCGATTCCTTGGTGCAACCGGGGGCCGGGAGAAAAGCGGTCGCCTGTCGGTTGCCGAGAGTGATCGTGCCGGTCTTGTCGAGCAAGAGCACGTCGACGTCCCCCGCCGCTTCTACGGCGCGGCCGCTCGTCGCTATGACATTCGCCTGAATCATGCGGTCCATTCCCGCGATGCCAATCGCAGACAGCAGGCCTCCGATCGTGGTCGGAATGAGGCACACGAGCAGCGCGACGAGCACGGTGATTGTCACCGGTATTCCCTGCTTCGCGGCTTCCACGCTGAAGAGCGAAAAGGGCAGAAGCGTGACGGTGGCGAGGAGGAAGATGATCGTCAGCGCCGCCAAGAGGATGTCGAGCGCGATTTCGTTGGGAGTCTTCTGGCGCTTCGCCCCTTCCACCATCGCGATCATCCGATCGAGGAACGTCTCGCCGGGGTTGGCGCTCACGCGCACGATGAGCCAGTCGGAGAGGACCCGCGTGCCGCCCGTGACGGCGCTTCGATCGCCGCCGCTCTCCCGGATGACGGGGGCGCTCTCTCCGGTGATCGCGCTCTCGTCGACCGACGCGACGCCGTCCACAATCTCTCCGTCTCCCGGGACGAAGTCGCCCGCTTCGACCAGAATGAGGTCGCCCTTCCGGAGTTGCGAGGCGTAGACGGGGCTCTGGCTGGCGTCGCGGCGGGGTTCGGAAATCTGCTTGGCCTGAATGTCTTTCCGAGCTTTGCGGAGCGAATCGGCTTGAGCCTTGCCGCGCCCTTCGGCCATCGCCTCCGCGAAGTTCGCGAAGAGGACGGTGAACCAGAGCCAGAGGCTGATCGCCAGAATGAACCCGGCTGGTGCCTCCCCTCGGCCGGCGAGAGACTGCAAGAAAAGGCCGGTCGTGAGGAGGCTCCCGACTTCGACCACGAACATCACGGGATTTCGAACCTGGTGCCGCGGGTCGAGTTTGCGGAAGCTCTCGACGATTGCGCGTCGAACGATCGCTGGCTCGAAGAGGGGTCGCGCCTGACCGCGCCGGCGGTGTCGCTCGTGTTCCACCGGGCTGCCCGGCTGAGCGGTCGGCGTGGGCGAGGATTGCGTCGAAGGGGTCGCCCCCGAGGGTGCTTCTATCGCGAGCTTGTTCGTATTCATGATTGCTTTTCCAATTCACGATCTCGCGAGCAGGTGCTCGACGATGGGCCCTAGCGCGAGAGACGGGATGAACGTCAGTGCCCCGACGATCACGATCGTCCCGACGAGCATCACCACGAAGAGTGGGGTGTGCGTGGGAAGCGTTCCGGCGCTCGCCGGGACGAGCTTCTTCTGAGCAAGGGCCCCCGCGAGCGCCAAGACGGGAATCTTGACGAAATAACGGCCCAAGAACATCGCGACTCCGAGCAGCGTATTGTAAAAAGGAGTGTTTGCGCTGAGGCCCCCGAAGGCACTTCCGTTGTTGTTCGCCGCCGACGAAAAAGCATAGAGAATCTCGCTGAAACCGTGCGGGCCCGGATTGAATACGCCCTTCTTGCCGGCTTCGGCGATGACGGCGACCGCCGTGAGAATGAGTATCGTGGCTGCGGGAAACAAGATCGCGAGCGATGCCATCTTCATCTCGCGGGCTTCGATCTTCTTCCCCAAGTACTCGGGCGTTCGTCCCACCATCAGTCCCGCGACGAACACGGCGACAATCGCAAACATGAGAATGCCGTACATCCCCGCGCCGACGCCGCCGAAGATGATCTCCCCGAGCTGCATGAGCCAAAGCGGAACGAGACCGCCGAGGGGGGTGAACGAGTCGTGCATTCCGTTGACGGCGCCGCAGGAGGCCCCGGTCGTTGCGGTCGCGAAAAGGCCCGTCGCCGAAATCCCGAAGCGAACTTCCTTGCCCTCCATGTTGCCGCCGGCTTGGAGCAAGCTCGGAGCCTGGTCGACGTGGAGCGGCGAGAGTGCGGGGTTGCCGGCCTGCTCTTGCGCGACACAGAGCGCGAGCAGGGGCAGGAACACCAGCAACATCGCCGCCAGAATGGTCCACCCTTGCCGGGTGTCTTTCACCATCTTGCCGAACGTGTAGGTCAGCGCGGCCGGGATGACCAGGAGCCCGTAGATGTTGAAAAAGTTCGAGATCGGCGTGGGATTCTCGAAGGGGTGTGCGGAATTGACATTGAAGAATCCGCCCCCGTTCGTACCGAGCATCTTGATCGCGATCTGCGACGCCGCAGGCCCCAGGGCAATGACTTGGTCGGTCAGGGCATGGCCGTCGGCGTCCTTCGTGGCCTGGAGAAGCGCGACGGACTGGTACGCGCCGAACGTCTGGACGACCCCCTGCGAGACGAAGACGAGTGCCAACGCGATCGCCAGCGGCACGAGAATGTAAAGAGTGGTGCGCGTGAGATCGACCCAGAAGTTCCCCAGTGTCGCCGTCGTCTTTCGGGCAATTCCTCGGATGAGCGCGACCATCACCGCCATGCCGCTCGCCGCGCAGACGAAATTCTGCACGGCGAGCGCGATCATCTGCGTGAAGTAGCTCATGGTGGTTTCTCCGCCGTAGCTTTGCCAATTCGTGTTGGTGGCAAAGCTCACGGCGGTATTCCAAGAGAGGTCCGGGGTCGGGGCCCCGAAGCCTTGCGGGTTGAGCGGCAAAAAACCCTGGAGGCGTTCGATAGCGTACACGGCGAGAATGCCAGCACCATTGAAGAGCAACATCGCCCCTGCGTAGGTCGTCCACTTCATCTCCCGGGCCTCGGGCTCGGACGGCAATCCGGCGAGCCGGTAGATCAGCCGCTCGAGCCAACCGAGTGCCCGGTCGAGGAGGAGGGGTTCGCCTTCGTAAACGCGCGCCATGTACGCGCCGAGGGGCTTGACCGTAGCGACGAGCACGACGCAAAAAACGAGTATCTGCGCGTATCCCTGCCAGCTCACGAGAGTGCCTCCGGCTTGAGCAATGCGACGAAGAGATAAATGAGGAGCCCGAACGAGATGACTCCCCCGACGACGTACATGATCGGCATGTGGATTCCTCGGAGTCGGTGCTCAGACTCGCTCGCAGAGGCGTATCAAGCCGAACGAGAGGGCCAAGAGCAAGACCGTGAAAGCGACGTACACGATGTCCATTGTGTTTCCTCGCCCCAACTTTTTAGGTCACGATTCGTTTAGGTCACAAACTCTAAAAAGTGTCTAAAGACTGGACCGCGAGCGGCTCCGTGGCCGGCGCGTGCGCTGCACCTGTCGCGCCGGCCAATTTGCGCGAATGCGATAAGGAGAACCACCGTTTGGGGCCGTGCGCAAGCAGGCGTTAGTTCGGCTCTGCATGTTCGCTCGAGCGAGCGCGGCGGGTCGACGCAAAGAATGCACGTGTACGCCTCCTTTGCGCGCCCCCGTCGCCCACGAGCCGGCCAATGGCCTTTGCGAGGAGAGCGGCTGCGAGCGCGACGAAGGTCAAGGAGGCAATACCTCCCTCGATCGTCAGCGGCCCGCAAAACAAATCGGTGCCTGCGCGCACGGCGCACAAGGCCATGAGCGCAAGCTGGGTGACCACGATCGCACTCTCGAGGCGCGCGTCTTCCCGCACGTTCGTCGCCTCGAGGGGAACGATGGCTCTCGAACGATAGGGGGTTCGAAGCGACGACGTGAGTTTCATGATCGACGTCCTCCGCCCCTCGAACGTAATGGCGCGCGACTAAATGTTTCCTAAAGTCAAAAGAGCGCATCGCTCTGCTCGCGGCCGGCCTCGACTCGCGCGCGAGCGGGTGGCGCCGGAGGCCACGACGCGCCGCAGGCGGAAGTTGATTCCATGCGCCGCTGTGGTAACGACCTTCGAGGCCGATAGCCAGGCGTCGGACAAACGACATGACAACCAGCTCGAATACGGAGAAGGCAAAGCTCGTCACCATCATTGCGGCGTCCGAACTCTGGGATCGCCTCGAGACCGACCTCCGTCACATCGGCGTAAAGGGTTACACCTTGGTGACCGCGAGCGGTCGCGGTGGCCATGGAGTGCGCGAAGGCGGATTTCTGGTCACGGGCAATGTCCGCGTCGAAACCGTCGTCACTCCGGAAGTCGCTCACGCGATCTTCCAGCACTTGGCGAAGACGTATCCGGGTCGTGAACTCACCGCCTACGAGCACGACGTCCAGGCGCTCGTACGCCAATGAGAATCGTCGTGTCGTGACGGGGCCCTCCTGTTTTCAAACGCCGGCCGATTTTCGGAGGTCGACTCGGGCCTGAACGAGCGCCTCCTGAACGCGCGTCCGCTTTGCGCGCCTCTTCTCCGCGGGTTTCCGACCGGCGGTCACGCCCCGGGCACGAGCGGCGTCGACCGAAATTCGGTCGGCACCTAACCTTTTCTGGTCCGAGGGCGCGCCGCCGTCGCCTGCGGGAAGATTCGCGCCCGTTCGTTTGCTGAGAATGCGGACCCCTCGGAGAATGAGGAGCACAAAATGTCGACCTTCGTAGATGTCGGTCTGGGGCCCCCTTCGGACCTCGCTATGGACCAGCAAGATGCGGAGCGGTTGCTTTCGGAGCTCGCGATCCAGCTTCGCGGCGTTCCGTTGGACGGACGTACATCCCCACTCCACTTGAGGGCTCTCGCCCTCAAACGAACCGTCATGCGGTGGTCCGACGATCAGCCTGACGAATCGTTACGCCACGCCGTCGTGGACGAAGTCCGGGTGATGCAAGAGGAGGCGCTGGAATGGCGGCGGCTATCGGGCTCGGGACGCAGGCATTCCGTCGATTGGCCCGCGAGCGAATGAACGAGCGGCGCCCTCAGCGCGCATCGAACGTTGCCGTGCGGCTCTCCGAGCGAGGCATCGCCAGTGCCCGGGCGAGGATCTCGCGCGCGTCCGCGCTGGTTTCGCCGGTCAACTGAATCCGAAACCCGTCTCCGGACGACGCGACCTCGATTCTCACGAGCGCATCGCTGAGCCAGAAGGGGTCGGCGGGAACGGTTGAGCCTCGTGCGAACGATCCGAGCTGACGAGCGCTGTGGCATTCGAGCGCGCGATTCAGCCACTCGGCCGTTTCACCCTGAACGGGCAGTACGACGATGGCCGCTCCCCGCAACCTCGGGTTGCTACCCTTGCTCGCCCACCCCGAGTACACGGGCTCGATTCGCTCGACGGCCGAACCGTCGAGTACGCGAGTCAGTTGCTTGTCGCTGAAGTCCGCAGTGCAATAGGTACGCTCCACGGCAGCGGCTTGGTCCGCCGGGCTCCGAGCCGGCTCGGCGCTTTGGCAGCCGAGGAGTACGCTGGGAGCGAGAATTGCCGCGAACGCGAGAAAACGGATGTGAGTCTTCACGATTGACCTCCAGTGTGTGTCGAAAGACAAAGTGAGTTTAAGAGGCCGGCGGTCAAAATTCTGCAAAGAATGCATCGTCGGTCTTTAGCAAACGTTTAGAAACAGTCCCTTACACTCCATCGTGCGCGGAGGCGGATCCTGAATCTCGATCGCCCGCCTTCGGCGCCACCCGGAGTGGGAGATGTTTTCGCACACTGAAGCATCGGTCGGGGCGTCCAAGGCGGAGCCACGATCTACCCCGTTGGTGCTCGTCGTCGACGACGAGCGGCCCATGCAAGAGTTGCTTCGAACGATCTTGCGGGGAAGTGGGCTCGATACGCTGGAAGCGACCTCCGGAGCGGAGGCGCTGGCGCGCGCCACGGCAGAGAGTCCCGATCTCGTCCTGATGGATCTGGGGCTACCGGACGCGGACGGAGTCGACGTGACGCGGCGCTTGCGCGAGTGGATGGCCGCACCGATCTTGGTAGTCTCGGCGCGCTGGCAAGAGCGCGACAAAGTGGCCGTTCTCGACGCGGGGGCGAACGACTATGTCACGAAGCCGTTCGCCAACGGCGAGCTCCTGGCTCGCATCCGAGTCTGGCTCCGGCAGACCGTTCG
>CAZVPE010000110.1:0-17233 GCA_964628155.1 uncultured Polyangiaceae bacterium
CGGGTGGACACCCTACGGGACGAGGCGACGGCTGGAATCTCGGTCCCGCTCCGAATGCTGGTCGAAGAGCGTTGGGCCGAACGCCGCCGCGAGCAGGGCCGCCTCATGGAGGGGTTTCGGAGCGAAGCGCTCAGCCGTCTCGAAAAGCTGCAGCTGGACAAATCCGCCAGCCCGATGGCCGAGGACTTGACCCACCTCGCCCGGAGCGAAATCTTCGACGCACTCGGCGACAAGGCGAAAGCCCGGAGTGAGCTCGAGGCCGTCACCGTCGACGAGACGACTCCGGTCCCCGTCGTCGAGGCCTACTACCGGCACGCCGACGCATTCTACCGCCAGGTCGACGACCGGGAGGCGCTCGTCGCTCTCTGCCGGCAGCTTTCCGGCGACGGCGCGTTGAGACCCGACGAGCAACTTCGGTACGCGCGAGCGGCGGTGCGGGCCATGGTGCGCGGGCTGCCTTACGCGGAAGCCGACGCTCGCCTCGCGCGCGAGCAAGCCCGCACGACGGGGCCCGAGTCGGAGCTGGCGTTCGCGATCGACCTCGCTCGCCGCGTGCTCGCGATCCGCGACTCGCACGCCCCCCAAGCCGTGGGCAATGCGCTGCTCGCCCTGTACGCCGCGCAGACACGGCCCGGGCGCCGCCGGGTGCTCGTCGTCGACGGGGTCCAGCGTGCGGACGACGTAGACGCGGACGACGTGCTCGACGCGCTCGTGCAGCGCGACATCCAAGATGTGAAGCGAGGAACGCACGAGCGGGGAGAGGCCGAAGACGTCTACGAGAGGCTCATCCTCGCGCGCGCCTACGAGCGTGCCGACGCGAAGCGATCGAGCGAAGCGCGCGACGACTTCGATTCGGTCGCCGAGCAAACCGGGTCGCTCGAGGCGGTCGTTGGCGCGATCGACATGAGGCTGAGTATGGGGGAGAGTCCGGCCGCAATCGAGGCGCGATACGACCGGCGTTCGACCCCGCCCGCGCAGGCGCACTTCGCCAAGGCCTACCTCATCGCCCGGCAGCTTTCGCGGCTGGACGGAGATGCGCACGCGAAAGCTGCAGCCTCGGCGCTGGCCGCGCTCGAGGCGTCGTGGGCGGACCTAAAAGGCGAACGGATGGCGCAAGCCGTCTTCGGCGCGCTCTTACACGAGGTGTACCTGGAGACGGCAGACCTCGGCACGGCGGAGCAGGCCAACCTGCACTACCTCATCGCCCTCGAACTCGTCGGCCAGAACCCTCGGTTTCGCGCCATGATTCTCGGTCAGCTCGGCCTTTTGCATACCGACGTCGGGAATTACCGAATCGCACTCGGCTACTTGCTCGAACGCGACAAGCTTCCTTACGGCGACGACTCCGAAGGCCTCGACGTCCTGCTCTCCAAGGCTCAGGCCCTTCTTCACGTCGGTCGCGACGCGGAGGCGGCGGCCGCGGGCGACGGGGCGCTGGCGATGATCGACCGCAACCGCGCGCTCTTGCCGTACGAGCTCCTGGCGCTCGATTGGGCGGCGATCGACCATCTCGCCGCGGGGCACTTCGCGCGCGCTCTCGCTCTTTACGACCAGGAGATCCCGCTCCTCGACGCGTCTCACGCCGCTCTGGCCGAGCGCAATCGGCTCGTGGCGCGCCTTTCTCGCGCGGCATCTGCGGTCGGCGCGAACGTTCCCGCTCGTGCGCTCGTCGATCTCGACTACGTCGAAGGTCACCTGAACGACCCGAAGACCGTGGCCATGCTCCAGTGGCCCCACGCGACGGCGGAACACGTCGCGCGCGCGTACCGACTCATCGCGAGCGGGTTGCGCGCGAAGGCGGACCACGAGCTCGGCCGACTCGACGCCGAGGCGGAGGCCATCCGTGCCCGACGCTCGATCCTCGAAGAAGAGCTCGGAGAAACCAATCGGGTAGAGATCGAACGAGAGGCCATGCTCGCCGAGGCGCAGCTTGCGCTGAACGCGAGCAAGCGTCACGACGCCCAATCGACCGCGAGCTGGCTCGGCCGAGCGCTCGCTCGAGCGGACGACCTTCGCTCTCGGGCGAGCGGCGTCAGCGACAGAGAGCAGCTCGACGTGCTTTGGCTGGCCGCAGAGATCACGCTATCGATGGGCGGTTCACTGGTGGCCGATCTATCGAAGCGAATCGCGGCGGCCTCCGCCGAACTGGCGGCGCGCCGCGAGCCTTCGCTCCGATCCTACGCGCGCTGGTTCGAGATTTACGGCCCACTCGTGGGGCCGGCGAGCGCGACCCCCTCGCCCTGACGGGCACCCGCGGCCTTGGATTGCGCCGGGCGCTTGTCTAAGCGCGCAGCCGCCAGGTTCCCACGAACGATTTACCCAGATCGTCGCACGTCGGGTCCGTAACGATGAGCTCCGGACGGCCGCCACCGCAGACCACGATCGTGTTCTGTCGGAACACGCGGCCAAAGGACACCGCCTCGTCGCGGTCCATGCCGTGAACGACCCAGGAGGGCTCCCGCCAGGTTCCCTCGGGGTCGTCCTCGTAGCCTACACACGCCTCGACTCGGTAAACGCCGAGGACCAGCAGATCGCGCATCACTTGATGGCGCTGCTCGTTGACCTTCCGCGGCAGGAGCATCGAACGGGGATTGTAGGCCGTGAGCACGGCAAAGGGCTTCAGCAGGAGCTCGGGAAGCGCGGGCGCCTCGGCGATCGCGTCACCATCGAGCGAGACGCGGATCGGACCGGTCGAGGTCGAGAACTCGTATACCGTGGCCAAGTAGCTGCGCAGAAGGTTCTGATCCATCGGGGGGACGAGGTTACGCTATCCCGTCCGGCAGCATTCGCCTCGATGAGGCGACGGGCACCCTGAGGCGCCAACACGCCCGAGCGGCAGGCAGTTAGGACCCCGCGTCCGAGCCATCGTCGCCGTCATCGGACGCTTCGCCCGCCGGGCCATCGCCCGCTTCCGACGAAGCGTCGCTCGTCGAGGCCTCGTGGCCGCCTTCGGAAGCGGGCGCGGGGGCCTTGGCCGCACTCGCATCGGGGTTCGAAGGGTTGACCGTATCGTCACCGCAGCCGAGCGCGGAGAACGCGATCGCTACAGGGAAAGCGAGTGCCGCCCGCGTAACTCGTCGTGGCATGCGCCGTTCGTGTACAGGCCCGATCTTTGTCTGTCAATCCAAACGAACGTCTCCTATTGGGGATCTGTACCAAGACGTCAATCGACCCCCACGGATGACCGTGAAACGGTTCATTATCCTAGACATAACGAACGCGGCGCGGCAAGGTGTCGCCCCTCCATCATGCAATTCCGCTTTGTGACTCGGACGGGTCTCGCTGCTGCTGCTGCTGCTTTTTTCGCTTCTCTCGCCGTCGCACGATGCGCCTACGCGCAAGACCCCCCCCAGCGACTGCCGCCGGAGCGACCGTCCCCGCCCACGTGGACGACCGCCCAGGACACGCCGCTGCAAGCGCGCGACCAAGGTGTGACGCCCTCGGCGCCTGCTCCCTCCGGGGCGGTCACGGCACCGCCTGCACCGGACGTCGCGCCGACGCCCCCGCTGCTGCCGGCCGCGGATCGGGCACCGGTGCCGCCGTCCCAGGCGGCGCCCGCGGAGCCGCCCGGCGATCGCGCGCCGGTATCGCCGCGAACCGAGCCCACGGGCGGTTACTACAACGGACTCTTCTTCTTCCGGAGCGATGACGACGTCTTCCGCCTCTACGTACAAGGGCGCGTACACGTCGACTACTATTCTTGGTTCGCCCCCGGAGTTTCCCAATTGACGCCCGACCAGGCGCTCAAGAGCGGATGGCTGTTGCGGCGCGCCCGGCTCGAGATGGCCGGTGAGTTTTTTCAGGTCTGGCAGTGGCAGCTGGGCGCCGAGTTCGCGCCCTCGTCGGCCGACGATGCAGCCGCCAACACGGCCTCGTCTTCCTGCAAGGTCGACCCGACGTCGTCGTTGCTCACCTGCTCGACGCGCCAGAACACCGTCGACGCGGCGAGCGTGAAGCCTGCCCCGACCGACGCGTTCATCAACTTCGCGCCGTCGCCTTGGGCGAACGTGCAGGTCGGGCAATTCTACCTTCCCTTCACCCTCGAGAATCGCATCAGCGACAACACGATGCCCTTCCTCGAGCGCTCCTTGGCGGTCCGCACGCTCGGGGCGCCGCTTCAGCGCGAGATTGGCGCGATGCTCTGGGGCGAGTCGCCCGACCGAAGCATTTACTACGCCGCCGGCGTCTTCAACGGCGACGGCCCCAACCGCCCCAACGCCGACAGCCGCTACGATTTCGCGGCTCGGTTTCTCGCTCGACCGTTCGCGACGCGGACGTCGGGCCCGAGCAAGTGGGCCCAGATTGGCGCCTCGGTGCACGCGGGTTCGCGCGACCCGGCCCAAGTGGGATACGACTTGCCTTCGCTGACGACGCAGGAGGGCTACGCCTTCTGGAAGCCGACGTACACGGACTCCTTCGGACGCCTCGTTCACATCATTCCGAGCGCCACGCAATTCGCCGTGGCGGGCGACATCTACGTCCCCATCGGGAACTTCGACTTCACGGGAGAGTTCGTCTACGTCGACTACGACACGCGCGAAGCCGTCGACGGGCTCCAGCTGTCACCGTTCACCGAGCGGACGGGCGACTTCAAGGGTTATGCGTATTATCTACAAGCCAACTACTGGATCCTCGGCGATCACGACGTCATCGGCTACCCGAGCTACCAGCGGCCGCTGCACCTCGACCTGAAGGTTCCGCAGAAGCGGCCGGAACACGGTCTGCAAGCGCTCATCCGCTTCGAGCAATTGCATGTGGTCTACGGAGGTGCGTCACGCGGCGGCACGGTCGACGCGAAGACACCCAACGGCGACATCGACGTCACCGCGGTCTCTTTGGGCGTGAACTATTGGGCCACGCGGCATCTTCGGGTCAGCTTGAACTACGGCTATTACGATTTCCCCGGCAGCGAGCCGACGACCGCCAGCACAACGGGCGCCCCGGTCCAAACGGGGTCGCAGCGCGCGGTGGCGCCTGCCCAAAACCTCGCAAAGGGCACCGACGATTCGGCGCGCGAGACCGCGCACGAGGTGCACGAGGTCTCGATGCGCGTTGGCGTCCAGTTCTAGGTAGCCCGGCCGAACAGGCCGACCCGTGCTACGTGACGCCGCGTGGACCCGACGGATCGCAGGCCGCTCTTTGCGAGCGGCTTCCCACGCAATCCGGCCCTCGATGCCCTCGTCCAGGCGTTCGTGCGCGGCGATTACGCGCGCGTGCGCTCCGAGGGGAAACGACTTTCAGGCTCCGCGCCTGAGGAAGACGTACGAACCGCCGCACAGACCCTCGTCGCGCGCACCGCGCCGGACCCGCTGGCGATCTGGTTGCTCCTCTTGACCGGCGGGCTTCTGATCACCTTGACCTTGTACTGGATCACCCACGGCAAGCCGCCTTCGGAAAGCGTGCGGAGCCAGCCGCACGAACCGGCCGTCAACGAGCGCGCGCGCTGAACTCCGCCGAGTACGGGAGATCAGCTCTCCGGTTCGTTCGAACCAGGCAGCGACTTGATCTCGCGGCGCGCGTGCTTCCAAGCGCGCTGCACGACCCAAGACATCGAGCGCTGCAGTCGCTGCGCTTCTTTCTGGATCTCGTCCAGCATCGTCTCCGGGAAATAGAGGCTTTGCTTGCGCTTGTCGCTCTTCGAGACATCCGGACCGCTTTTGTGCTCGTTTTCGGGCATGGCTGCTCGAAGGGAGTCTCGCACATCCTGACGCCCAGCGTCCATGTTTGGGCGGCGGCGGCCCCGCCTCGGCAGCGGCGAGGCGCAAAGGAATGCGTGGGAGCGCGAGCCTCTAGGCAAGTGTGCAGCGGCCCGCACACCGGCGCGTTTGGTGACGATAAAGCTCGACGTGGGAGCACATTTGCGGCCAATATGCGTCACCGCAATGCGTCGAAAGCGCGAGGTCGACCGACCGCTCCGGAGCGACGTACACTCCCTGGGGCGCATCCTGGGCGAAGTGCTCATCGAACAAGAGGGGGAGCCGCTTTATGCGCTCGAGGAGCGAGTGCGCAAGCTTGCAATTTTGCGCCGTCGCGGCCCGACCGAAGAGCGCGCCGCCAGGACGGCCGAGCTCACGGCCCTGCTCTCCGACCTGCCGTTCGAACACGCAATCGTCATCATCCGCGCGTTCGCGACGTACTTTCGCCTGGTCAACCTCGCGGAGCAGAACCACCGAATTCGTCGCACGCGATCGCACGCGCGCGACCGCGACGGCCGGTCGCAGCGGGGCTCGCTCCGCGCGGTGCTCGAGAGCGCGCGAGACGCCGGCGTTTCGGCCGAGGCCGCGCGCGCCGCGATCGCCCAGCTCGAAGTGACGCTGACGCTTACGGCGCACCCGACGGAGGCCGCGCGCCGCACGATCCTCGAGAAGCTCTATCGCATCGCCCACCGCCTCGAGGAGCGCGACCGATGCTCGCTCACCCCACTCGAGATAGCCGACGGGCGCGAGGCGATCCGCGAAGAGATCACCGCCCTCTGGCAGACCGACGAAGTTCGGCGCGAGCGTCCGACCGTGGGCGACGAAGTGAAAAACGTTCTCTTCTACGTCGAGGAGATCCTGTGGGACTTGATGCTGCAGCTTCCCGACGAACTCGATCGCGCGTTCGAGCGCGTCTACGGAAAGAGGCTCGGCGCCGTACAGACGCCCCTCCGCATTCATAGCTGGGTGGGCGGCGACATGGACGGCAATCCGAACGTCACGCCGGAGGTGCTCGAGGACTCGATCCTCGCCCACCAGGCTCGCGGTCTCCGCCGCTTGCTTCGCGCGGTGCGCCATCTCGGGGGAAAGCTCTCCCAGTCCGATCGGTACGTGCGCGCTCCCGACGCCCTCCTCGAGTCGATCAAAGAGGACTCGCGCCTCATGCCGCGCATCGCCGCCGAGCAGGGACCGCGGACCGAAGGCGAACCGTGGCGAAAGAAGCTGCGCTTCGTCGAGGTCCGCCTCAGCGCCACCATCGCGGCCATCGAGCAACGCCGCACGATGCTGGAGCCGCGCGAGACCAAGGCGCCCAAGCACGACCCCGAGCACGGGTACCGGCAGCCGGGCGAGCTCGCGAGCGATCTGCAGCTCATCGCCGATACCCTGCGTCAGGCCAAATGCCTGCATTCGGGGGAACGTCGCGCGCGGGCGCTCTTCGAGCTCGTCAAGGCGCGCGGCTTCGGCATCGCCGAGCTCGAGATGCGAACGGTAGCCGACGACGCACGCGCCGGGGCGGCGTGGATCGCGGGCAAAGGCGAGCGCACGCCGGGGTCCGATCGACTCTTGTCGGCGCTGGAGCGGATCGCACGCGCGCAACGCGAGATGGGTGAGGGCGCGTGCCGGACCCTCATTCTTTCGATGACGCGGGACGAGAACTGCGTTTTGGCCGCGCTCGAGTGCGCCCGGCACTGCGGCCTGTGGGACTCCGAGCGGGAGTTCGCCCGGCTCGACATCGTCCCGCTCTTCGAGACGAGCGCCGCCCTCGAAGGGAGCGCCAACATTCTGCGCGCGCTCTTCGCACACCCAGTTTATCGCCGCCACCTGGAAGGGCGCGGCGTTCAAGAAGTGATGGTCGGGTACAGCGACTCGGGCAAAGAGATCGGACTGCTCGCGGCCAGCGGCGTGCTGCGGCGCGTGCAGCACGCACTCCCCGCGGTCGCCGCGCAGGCCAAAGTCCCGCTCCGCATCTTCCACGGACGCGGAGAGTCCGTCGCGCGCGGGGGCGGCCCGGCGCAGCAGGCCATTTTGGCGCTCCCGCCGGGCTCCGTCGCCGGCCGCTTCAAAGTGACCGAGCAGGGCGAAGCGCTGGACCACAAGTACGGGCGTCCCGAGCTCGCCCAGCGGACCATCGAACTTTTCATCGGAGGCGCGCTTCTCCACTCGCTCGGCGCCCAGGAGAGGCCCGCGCCCGCCGACGAAAAGCGCTACGCCGAGGTGTACGACGAGCTCGCGGAAGCCGGGAAAATCGAATACCGCGCGCTCGTGTGGGACGAACCGCTCTTCTTCAAGTTCTTCACGTCCGCCACGCCGATTGAATCCATTTCGCGGCTGCCCATCGGGTCCAGGCCGGCCAAGCGGGGCGCCGGAGGCGTCGACGCACTGCGCGCTATCCCGTGGGTCTTCGCGTGGACGCAGAACCGGATCATCTTGCCGGGCTGGTACGGCGTCGGAACGGCCCTCGAACGCGTGGGCTCACGGGCGGGGGGCGCGGAGCTGCTCGCGGAGATGTACCGGCAGTGGCCCTTCTTCCGCGCGGTCGTCGAGAACGTCGAGATGGTACTCGCCAAGAGCGATATGGGGATCGCCGAGCGATACGCCGATCTCGCCGACGCCGATGCGCGGAGCGCCGTATGGACGAAGATCCGTTCCGAACACTCGCGCACCGTGCAGTGGGTGAAGCGTATCCAGGGCAATCGCCGGCTACTCGACGGCAACCCCGCGCTCAAGCGTTCGATTCAGCTCCGCAACCCCTACGTCGACCCGATGAGCTTTCTGCAAGTCGAGCTCTTGCGACGGCGGAGCGCCGGTGACGAGCGCGTGGAGCGCGCCCTTCTGCTGACGCTCAACGGCATTTCGGCTGGGATGCGCAACACCGGGTAGGCATCGGTGGTCTCGCTCCGGTCGGTCGCCCTCGCCGCTCTCGCCCTCTTCACCGCTTGCGCTCCACCGGCGCCCGCTGCCGCGCGCCGGCCGGCCACGGTCGCTCCGCAGCCCAGTGCGACGTCGTACCGCGACCCGAATCTGCCCGTCGCGCAGCGGGTCTCCGATCTGATGTCTCGGATGACGCTGGCCGAGAAAGTGGCCCAGCTCGGATCGGTCAACTGGGAACACACCCACTTGGACGACGCGGCGACGCACCGTTTCTCTCCCGACGCAGCGCGCCGCTTCATTCCGAGCGGGATCGGCGAAGTGACGCGCCCCGGCGATCGGCATGACGGGCGCGGCGCTTCCGAGTTCGCCAATGCGATCCAGAAGTACCTGGTCGAAGAAACACGGCTGGGCATCCCTGCCCTCTTGCACGAAGAGGCCCTGCACGGCTTCGTCGCCCCCGGGGGTACCAGTTTCCGCAGGCCATCGCGCTCGCCGCGACGTTCGATCCGCCGCTGGTCGAAGACGTGTTCGCGGTCGCCGCTCGGCAGGCCCGGGCGCGCGGCGTCCAGCACGTGCTGGCGCCGGTCGTCGACGTCGCCCGCGATCCACGCTGGGGCCGAATCGAAGAGACCTACGGCGAGGACACCTATCTCGTCAGCCGAATGGGCGTCGCGGCGGTCCGCGGATTCCAAGGACGCCGGGCGGCCGACGCGCCGATCGACGCAGAGCACGTCATGGCGACGGCCAAACACTTCACCGGCCACGGCCAGCCGGAGGGAGGGCGCAACACGGCGCCGGGAAACTACTCCAGCCACGTGCTCCGCGAAGTCTTCCTCCCCCCGTTCGAAGCAGTCGTGCGCGAAGCGGGCGTGGGCAGCGTCATGGCCAGCTACAACGAAGTGGACGGCACACCGTCGCATGCGAACCGATGGCTTCTTCGAGACCTGCTGCGAGGCGAGTGGGGATTTTCCGGACTCGTGATCTCCGACTACTTCGGTGTCGCGGAACTCGAGCGAAAGCACCACGTGGTCGAGGATATGCGGGCCGCCGGCCGTAAAGCGCTCGAGGCTGGAATCGACATCGAGCTGCCCGAAGTCGAAGGGTACGCGGCGCTCGCGGAAGACGTCGTCGGCGGGCGCCTCCCCGTCTCGCTCGTCAACCAGGCCGTGGCCCGCGTGCTCCGGGCGAAATTCCTCCTGGGGCTCTTCGAGCGACCGTACGTCGAAGCCCCATCTTCCGACGTCGAGCGCCCGTCCGACCGCCTTCTGGCACGGCGCGCGGCCGAGGAAGCCATCGTGCTGCTCAAGAACGACGGCGGCCTGCTCCCCCTGGATCCGGCCCGCATCAAGTCGATTGCCGTCGTCGGGCCGAACGCGGCCACGAGCCGGCTGGGCGGCTACAGCGGCGGTCCGGACCGACCCGTGAGCGTTCTCGATGGGATCACGGCTCGGCTCGGCCCGGCGGCGAAGGTCCTCTCCGCGCCCGGCTGCGGACTCACGAAGGGAAACCGCGGCTGGTCGGACGACCAAGTAGAGCTCTCGGACCCCGCCGAAGACGCGCGCCTGATTGCCGAAGCCGCGAAGCTCTCGGCGTCGGCCGACGTCACCGTCCTTGTCCTCGGACAAAACGAACAGCTCTCGCGCGAAGGCTGGGCCGACAACCACCGGGGGGATCGGATGAACCTCGACCTCGTGGGGCGGCAAATGGACCTCGCGCGGGCGATCTTTTCGACCGGGCGACCGACCATCGTGCTCCTGATTCACGGCGGCCCGCTCACCGTCTCCGAGCTCGCGCGATCGGCTCCGGCCATTCTCGATGGCTTCTACCTCGGAGAGGAAACGGGGGCCGCCGTGGCGGCGGTGCTGTTCGGCGACACCAGCCCCGCCGGGCGGCTCCCGGTGACCGTGCCGAGGTCGGTCGGCGCCCTGCCCGCGTATTACAATTACAAGCCGTCCGCGCGGCGACCGTACCTATTCGAAGAGCCCGGACCCCTCTGGCCATTCGGCTTCGGGCTCTCGTACACGACGTTCCGTTACGGCGAGCTCGCCGTCGCTCCGGCGCGCATCGCTCCCGACGGTCGTACGACAGTGACGGTCACGGTGACCAACACCGGCGGCCGCGCGTCCGACGAAGTCGTCCAGCTCTACATCCACGATGTCGTGAGCTCCGTGACTCGCCCCGTGGAGGAGCTGAAGGGCTTCCGCCGCGTCCACCTGCAGGCGGGCGAGTCCAAGCGTGTCGAGATGCCCCTCGGGCCCGAGGAGCTCTCCTTCTACGACGAGACGAACATGCGCGTCGTGGAGCCGGGCGCCTTCGACGTGATGGTCGGTGGCAGCTCGGCGGACGTCCAAAAGACGCGGCTCGAGGTGATCGCGCCCTGAGCCGAACGCGACGACTTTACCCCCGTCGGAACGGGCGGTTCGACGACACGCACGGCCCGCCAGACGACCGGCGCGACCACCAACACGACCAAGAGCAGCGCGGCGACCCACATTCCGCGGCGAACCGAGGACGCGTCGTAGGACTCGAGCGCCGCCTCGTGTACCAGCGCCTCGCGTGTGGCCGCGGCGGCCTCCAGTTCGACTGCGGCGACCGCTTCCCGCGCAGCGTCGAACTCAGGGCCCAGCACTCCGCGGTCAAGAGCAGCGCGCTGCGCGACAGCCAGCGTCCGAGCGCGCACTCGATTCCGCGCCTCTTCGAGCGCAGCGGTCCGCGCCCCCGCCTGCCGATGAAACCGTTGTTCCAGCGACGCTCGCTCCGCCCGCGCCGCATCGAGCCTCGTCCGAGCCTCGGTCACGCCGATGTGAACCGCCTGCATCTCCGCCAAGTCTGCCTCGAGCGCCGAAATCTGCGACTGCACCTGGGACAAGCGCGCCTTCTGGGCAACCTGGTCCAGAGCGAACTCGCCTTCCCGAGACCCCAAAAGCTCCTCGGCTTGGCGTAGCTCGGCGAACGCCTGCGCGTACTCCTCCGCTTGCTCCCCCGCAGGCCGGACGCGCGCGGCAAACGTGAGAAGCGCCTCGTCCACCTTGTCCCGAGCCCGCGCCGCCGCCGCACGCTTGTCCGCAAGAGCCGGCCCCAGCGCGCGCCGTCGTCTCAGCACGCGGTATGCGTAGAGCGGAGACAGCAAAGGGTGTCGCGGGACCTGGCCGTAGTCCGCGAGAACTCGTCCGTCGAACGCGACTTGCGCCGGACTCGCGAGTCCCTGCAGCGGCGCACCCAGAATGGGAGAGCGGAGGCTGGCTCGCTCCTGGACGAGCGTGCGCGGATCGACCGCGAGCTCTAGCAGATGCTGCGGAACTTCGACGGACCGGGGCTTGGGCTTCGGCGCCGGGACCGAGCGAACGTCGAGCTCGAGCTCCGGCACCGCGCCGGGTGCGCCGGACGTGCCGCGGAAGGGCGAGCCCATGGCTCATCATACCTCCATCGGAGCTCGATCCCGCTCCGGACAGCGGCTTCGGCGCGGGCGCCGCCCGCCTACGTGCTACTTTGGGCGGCATGGTAGCCGTGAGCAAGCGCCTCGAGTTTTTGCTCAAGCTCACCCGCGAACAAGGCCCGGAGAAGGCCGATCCGTTCGCCTGGTACGGGCTGGCGATGGAATACCGCAGTCTCGAACGCTATGGCGAGGCGCTCTCGACGTTCGAACAAATACGTGCACGCACCCCGGACTACGTTCCCATGTATCTCATGTGCGGGCAGATGCTCGAGAAGATCGGGCGCGTGGACGAGGCGCGCGCCTGGCTCGCTGCGGGGGTCGAGGCCGCGCGCAAACGGGGCGACTCCCATGCGATGAGCGAGCTCGAGGGCGCCCTCGGGGCGCTCGGCTGAACCGTCACTTGTCGGACGGAGAACGGATCGCGCGCAATCGCTCCGCCGTGCGCGCCTCTTCGCCGCGTGTCGTCGGCTCGTAGAGCACGGCTCCTTGCAGTTCTTCGGGCAGGTACGTCTCACCCGGCACGACCGCACCTTCGAAATCGTGCGCGTACTTGTACCCCTCGCCGTAGCCCTCTTCTCTCATCAGCGGCGTCACCGCATTGCGGAGCTTCTTGGGCACGGCGAGCCCCCCGTGCTTGTCGATGAGTTCTTTGGCGCGGCGCCAAGCGACCGTGCACGCGTTCGACTTCGGTGCGCACGCGAGGTAGACGCACGCCTGGGCGAGCGCGTAGGTGCATTCGGGCATGCCAACTCGCCGAACGGCGGAGTCGGCGGCCGTCGCCACCACGAGTGCGCGAGGGTCCGCGATGCCCACGTCTTCGCTCGCGAAGACGACCATCCGGCGCGAGACGAAGAGCGGTTCGTCGCCCGCCTCGAGCATCCGCATCATCCAATAGATCGCCGCGTCCGGGTCGCTACCGCGCATCGACTTGATGAACGCGCTGACGACGTTGTAATGCTCCTCGCCGGCCTTGTCGTAGAGGAGCGGGCGGTGACTCTCCGCGGCGGACACGGCATCGATCGAGACGTGCTTGCCGCCCGTCGTCTCGAGATAATCGGTCACGAGCTCGAGGGTCGAAAGCGCACGGCGCGCGTCCCCGCCGGCGGCGCCGGCGATCGCCGTCAGCGCGTCTTCGTCCGCCGAGAGCCCCTTGTCGCCGAGACCTCGCTCCGTGTCGACGAGCGCGCGCCGCAAGAGGACGACGAGGTCGGGAGTCCCGAGCGGTTCGAGGTGAAACACTTTGCATCGAGACAGAAGCGCGGCGTTCACGGCAAAACTCGGGTTTTCCGTGGTCGCTCCGACGAGAACGATGGTGCCGTTTTCGACGTGCGGCAAAAAGGCGTCTTGCTGCGCCTTGTTGAATCGATGAATCTCGTCGACGAACACGATCGTGCGCTGGCCCTGGAAGGCCAGCCGATCGCGCGCGGCGGAGACGACTTCGCGGAGCTCCGCGACTCCGGAGAGCACAGCGCTGAACGGGACGAAATGCGAACGTGTCGTCGCGGCGACGACGCGCGCGAGCGTCGTCTTTCCGCTGCCCGGCGGACCCCAGAGGATGATCGACCGGAGGCGATCGCCGGTTATCGCCTGGGTGAGCAGCGACTGAGGCCCGAGCAGATGACTCTGACCAACGAGGTCGGCCAGGGCGAGCGGGCGCATGCGGTCCGCGAGAGGCGCTCCGCGCTCGGTGCTCTTCCTGGCGGCGGCGCCGAAGAGGGTAACGCCTGGATCCAGTGGAGGACGGCGGGCGCGGGGAGGCATGGGGCGAACGTTAGCGCGAATCCGAGGGTCACTCCGCGCCACGCGACGAAGCATCCCCCCCCCCCCCGCGGTCGAGCCGGGCGCGTAGCGAAGCCGGCCATCGAACTCTACGAGCCTAGCGGACCCGCACCGGGTTTGCGGCGGCTCGCGGGTCGCGCGGGCGCGAGGCCATACTTGTCGGCCTTGTAGCGCAAGATGCGCTCGGTGATGCCGAGCGCCCGGGCCGCGCGGGCCAGGTTGCCCGCCGAGTCCCGGAGCGCGTCTTGAATCATGCGCCGCTCGAGCTCCTCGACCGCCTGCGTCAGAGTTGCTCGCGTGCTCGCCTTGACCGGACCGGACGAACGAAGCGCCTCCGGCAGATGGCGCTCCTCGATGACGAGGCCTTCGCAAGCGACCACGGATCGTTCGATCGCGTTTTCGAGCTCGCGGACGTTTCCGGGCCATGCGTAGTTGCAGAGAAGGTCGAGCGCCCCGCTCCCGAGGCGGCGAATGTTGCGGCGGTGCTCCCGGGCGTATTTGCCGACGAAGTACTCCGCGAGAGCGGATACGTCGGAGAGGCGATCGCGCAGCGGAGGCAGCGTGATGGTAAAGACGTTGAGCCGGTAATAGAGGTCTTCCCGGAAGATCCCAGCGGTCACCGCGGCAGCCATGTTCTTGTTCGTGGCCGCGATGAGGCGAACGTCGGCCTTCAGAGTCTCGGTGCCGCCGAGCCGTTCGAACTCGCGAAACTGGAGAACGCGCAAGAGCTTCACTTGGGTCGACAGCGGCAGGTCGCCCACCTCGTCCAAGAACACGCTGCCCCCCTGCGCCTGATCGAGGCGGCCCTTCTTGCGCGCGAACGCCCCCGTGAACGCCCCCCGCTCGTGACCGAAAAGCTCGGACTCGAACAGGGTCTCCGGCAGCGCGGCCGCATTGATCTTCACGAATGGTCCGCCGGCCCGCTCCGAATTCGCGTGAATGGCCAGGGCCACGAGCTCTTTTCCCGTTCCCGACTCCCCGAGGATGAGCGCCGTGGCGGTCGTGGGCGCGACCTGACCGATTTCTTCGTAAACGCGGCGCATCGCCGCGCTCGTCCCGATCATGTTCGCGTATTCGAAGACGGTGTGTTCCTTCGGGTCGCGGTCCGTCGCGGCGCTCGGAGCTTGCGCCGTCCGCAGCCCCCGCGCGATCGCGGCGGCAAGGCCCTGGAGAACGCGCAGTTTCCGGGCGAACGGCGTCGACTCGCTACGGTCGAAGTAGACGGAGAGCGCCCCCAAGCAGCGCGCATCCACAGAGATGGGCACCGCGATCAGGCTCAGCTCTTCGTCGGGCCATGCAGACGGTTCGGCCCACTCCTCGAGCGCCATCGGTTCCTGGCGGACCGCCGGGACGACGATAGGCCGTCCGCTCTCGGCCACCCGACCCGCGACGCCCACTCCGTATCGAGGCCGGAGCGCTCCCGGCGAGATTCCGTAGGATGCCTCGACTTCGAGGGATCCCCGCCGAGGATCGGAGAGGAGCAGCGCCGAACGCATGGCGCGGAGCCGGGCGTGAAGGAGCTGCATCGCGTGCTCGAAACACCGTCCGAGGGGGGCCCCGGCGTTCAACTCGTCGCCGATCGCGCCCAGGGCAGCCATCAGCGCATCGCCGCCCTCGCTTCGTTCGTCAGATTCTCCGCGCACCGCTCGCGACTCGACCGAATCCAGACTCATCCTGGGGACGGAACGATGGCTCGGAATACGGTCGCCCGCGTTTCTGGACGATGATCCCACCCGAAACAAACCGGCAGAGCGCGCTCCGGGCTTTAGAGCACCGAACGGTTTGACTCCCGTCGGGTTTGCCGCGATTTTCTTCGCATCGCTTCGTTGCTCCTCCTCAAATTACTCCAGTAGTTCTCGTCGTCGCGCCTCGCGCTGCTCGAAACTCGCAGCAAATCCTCGGTCCGCCAAACCGTTCGGTGCTCTAGACCCGCGCCTCGGCGCTCGAGAGGGCCGCGCGGATGGGCGCTCGTCGTTTCACGTAGCAAACCCATGTCAGGCCGAGGCACGTCGCGTAGAAGGCCAAGAAGACTTGCAGTGCGAGGTGTGTAGAGCCCGTGGCCTTGATGGACGCGCCGAAGGCGCGCGGAATCAGGTATCCACCACAGGCTCCTATCGCGGAAACGAAGCCGAGCACGGTGGCGCTCTCGATCCGCGCGGCCCGGAGCGCGGCGGCCATCGCGTCCGGCGTCAGCGCACCGCTCTCGCGGAGCTTCTCATTTCGGAAAATGACCGGAATCATCCGAAACGTCGACCCATTGCCGAGACCGGTCGTCAAAAAGAGGAGGAGGAACATCGCGAGGAAACCGGCGAAGTCGCGTCGGTCCAGGAAATGCGCCGCGGCCGCCGTGGCGAGGCCCATGGCGACGAAGTTCCAGAATGTCACCCGCGTGCCGCCCATCTTGTCGGCGAGCAGGCCGCCGAGCGGCCTCGCCATAGACCCGACGAGCGGGCCGAGAAATGCGAGGTTCGCGGTGACCTCAGGGAATTGCGTCTTCAAGAGAAGCGGAAACGCCGCGGAGTACCCGATGAACGATCCGAACGTTCCGATGTAGAGCCAGGCCATGATCCAGGTGTGTTTGTTTCCGGATACGACGAGCTGATCGCGAAGGTTCGCGCGGGCAGCCGAGAGGTTGTTCATGTAGCGCGCCGCACCGAACACGGCGATCGCGATGAAGGGCAACCATAGGAGCCCCGCGTTCGACAAGTACTCGCCGCCCTTCGCGGGCAGCAAACCCAGATTGACCCAGCCCCATCCGATCGCCACGGGAACGAGGAGCTGCACCGTGCTGACGCCGATATTTCCGCCCGCCGCGTTGAGGCCGAGGGCGAGTCCTTTTTCCCGATCGGGGTAGAAGAAGGAAATGTTCGCCATGCTGGAGGCGAAGTTGCCGCCGCCGAGCCCGGCCGTTGCTGCCGCCAGTGCCATGAGCCAGTACGGAGTCTCGGGGCGCGTGACGAAATAGGCGAGGGCAAGAGTGGGAACGAAAAGGAGACACGCGCTGACGATCGTCCAGTTGCGTCCGCCGAACTTCGGAACGGCTAGGGCGTACGGGAACCTCATGATGGAGCCGATGAGGCCGGGCAAAGCGACGAGGTTGAACAGCTGGTCGGTCGCGTAATGGAAGCCGAGCTTCGGCAGCTTCGTCGCGGTGACGCTCCAAATGAGCCAGATCGAGAAGCCGAGGTTCTCGGCGACGATCGACCAAATCAGATTGCGCCGCGCGATCCGTCGGCCCTTCGCCTTCCAGAACGCGTCGTCTTCAGGGTCCCATCGATCGATCCAGGTTGACCGCATTCTCGGCTCCAATGGCAAGAAGCGCACCGGGGCGAAGAAACAGGAGAACCGCCAGCGGCGCAAGGACGCCAGGAAAGTCTCCTCCCTGGCGTCCTTGCGGCCCTAGAGCACCGAACGGTTTGACTCCCGTCGGCTTTGCCGCGATTTTCTTCGC
>CAZVPE010000111.1:0-17216 GCA_964628155.1 uncultured Polyangiaceae bacterium
AGCGCGCATTGTCGATCCCAGGCGCCGTCTCGAAGCCCGCGGTGTACCACTGGTCGGTGAGCATCAAGCCCATCACCTGACTGCAAACGAACGTCTGCGGGACGACCACACCTGCCGCCGCCTCCGGCGCCGCGCCCGCGTCGGTCGGGGCGGCGCCGACGTTCGTGGAGCCAGGGCTCCCCGCGTCGACGTCCGTCCCGCCCGCCTTGCCCCCCGCTCCGCCGCTACCGCTACCGCTGGCGCCGTTGTTTGCGGCGCCGCTGCTGGCGGCGCCGCTGCTGGGGCTCGCTCCGCCCGCATCGACGACCATGCCGGCGGCACCGCTTCCGGATCCGACCATCGCAGGGGGATTTTGCGCGCCGCCCGCGGGACTCGCTGCGCCTGACGTCGTCGCCGAAGTGCCGGGCGACGCATCCGCGGCCCGACCGCCGTTGCCGGCAGCAGCGCCGGACCCGCAAGCGCTCGCCAGGGCGGGTGACAGGGCGAGCCAGAAGGCCGCCACAAATCGTCGGATGCGCCGCTCGATCATGCCAACCTCGCGCTTGTCACAGGCTAGCGGTGCGCCCGCGCCCGCGCGACAAGAAGCCGCGATTCGTGTGCGGACAGAATGTTCCGTCTCGCGTCAGCGGTCCGCCTGCAGGTGGGCTTCGATAAACCAGAGCCATTTGTCGACGCCTCGGGACACCTCGGTGAAGATGTCTGCCGTATCGGCATCTTTGAGCTCGCCGCTCTGGTCGATCGCATGGCGGACGGCCTTGCCGAACGCGGCGAGAACGGAGGAAAGCGCCTCGACATGGTCCCGCCCGGCGTTCGTCTTCGGCGCGTATTCGCTGAGCGTCGATCGCTTGACCACGGACCGCGCCGTTCCTTCGGCGACGCCGCCGAGCTGCACGGCACGCTCGGCAATGAGGTCGACGTAGTCCTCGACGTCCTCGGTCACTTTGTCGAATAGCTCGTGGAGAGCGATGAAATCGGGGCCCTTGACGTTCCAGTGCGCGTGCTTGCACTGCGTCTGAAGATCGATGGCGTCGGCCAGTCGTGCATTGCAGAGGTCGATGACCTTGGTGCGGACGGTTTCGGGAAGATCATTCTTCGTCGGATACATGGCATTCTCCTTTTGGACGATCGCGCCCGACTGTCGAGGGCGGAGACATTCTTTCACGTAGGATGCCGAAGCGCTCAACATCGTCTTGCGCGGAGCACGGGGAAAGCATGCCGCGACTCGGGAATCCGACGAGAAGCAGCCCCGGCCTTGGAGCACTCAAGGGCCGCAATACACCTCGCCAACTGCCTGCAGCCAAGCGCCGAAGCTCCCCTGATACTTCGCGGGGTTGCACACGGCTGCAGCCCCGGCCAGCGCCTGCGCGACGCACGCGATCGCCTGGACATAGGGCGCGCACGTCGCGGCTTGAGCCTGGCTGCTGCACTCCCCTCCTTGCAGAACACACCCGGCACAAGCCTGAGTCAGGCAGTCGTCGAGACAGCCGGAGCTATGGCTGCACGTCGTGTCGAGATACGGCGCCGCGCACGCGCGAACCCCGACTTGGGTCGTGAAGTCGTAGAGAAATGGCCGCAAGCACTGACCACAACCGGACCCTGCGGCGAATTCAAAACAGGCCCCGGTGCTCGGACCGGCCGCGCACGCCGCCTTGGCGTTGGCGAGGTCGCTGATCGAACACATGCCTTGTCCTTTGGGGACGGCCTGCGCTTGAAGTCCCGTCGGACAACCCGGGTAGCTCGCGGGACACGTGGTCTGCTCGCTGGTGCACGTACGGGGAGCCACGGACAGATCGCACGTCGAAGCCGGCGTTTCGCTCGTGCAGTCCTGACAGGGAGCGCCGCGCTGGCCGCACTGCGTATCGATGAACCCGAACTGGCAGACGCCCGCGCCGTCGCAGCACCCAAGACAACTCGCGTAGCAGGCCACCGTTCCGTCGGGCGCGGTGCATTCCCCTTGGATGCACCGGTCGCCGAGCTTCGTACAGTCGACGCACGCGCTTCCCGACCCGCCGCACTGCGTGTCCGAATCGACGGGGACGCACACGCCTGAGGAGTCGCAGCACCCGCCGCAATTGAACCAACCGCACCCGAGCCCTCCGTCGGCGGTCCCGCATCGCTTGCCGGAACAAGACTCCCCGAGAGACGGACAGTCCTGGCAATTGACACCCGCCGTGCCGCACATCGCGTCCGCACTGCCAAGCTGACAATTGCCGAAGGTGTCGCAGCATCCCGACGGACACGTCTGCTGGTTGCACGCCGTGGTCGGGTCAAGCCCCGAAAGGCAACCCTGACCGGTGCAGGCGGCTCCGGAAGCCGTGCAGTCCGTGCAAGCGACTCCGCCAGTCCCGCACTGCGTGTTCGAGCTCCCGGACCGACACACGCCTTGCGCGTCGAGGCAGCCGAAGGGACACGGCGCGGGATACACACACTGCTGCGTCGAGCACGTCCCCGGCTCCGCCTGGATGCCGATACCGTGGGTGCAGTCCACGCAGGGGGTGCCGCCCGAGCCGCACGCGTCGTCGAGCGTGCCCGCCTGACAGGTTCCCCGGTAGCCGCCGCCGAGACAGCAGCCGTTCGGGCACGACTCCGGAGTGCAGGTGCAGGATCGTTCCGTCTGGCAAATCACTCCCGGAGGGCATTCGGGGCACGCGGATCCCGCCGGGCACACTTGGCAATCGGACCCGCCTCCCCCGCAGGCGGCCGCGGACGAGCCTGGCTGGCAGACGCCGTTCGAGTCGCAGCACCCCTTGGGGCAGTTGGCGAAGCCGCACGCTGCAGGCGCCGCGGCCCCACAGTCGACGGCCGTTCCGGAATCCGGCCCGGCGCCGCAGCCCATCGCGTCTGCCAGCGAACGTGCCTCCGCGGCTGCCTCGGCGCCGGCGTCGACTGGCATCTCGGCCCTTGCGTCCGCGTTCGATGGGAGCGTCACATCGGCGCCCGAGTCGGCGCTCGCGACGGGGCTGGCTCCGGGGCCCGCGTTGGTATTCGGCGCGGCGCTCGCGTCGATGTCGGCCTCGGCCCGAGCATCCGCGATCCTTGCTGCGTCGCCGCCGTCCGGCGCGGCCTCGCCGCTTCGTGTCGTCTCTCCGCAACCAGTCGAGAGAGCCACGAGGCCCAGTAAAATGCGCAGAAAGGCGTGTTTCGGCATGACCGTCGCGTCTCCTGATGGCGCCATGGGTCCGTTACTCCCCACAATCGCGTTACTCCCCGCAATACGAAGTGGCAACCGCCTGGAGCCAAAGACCGTAGTTTCCGTGGTATGTGTCCGGATTGCAAAAGGCGGCAGGTCCGGCGAGGGCTTGCGCCACGCACGCGTCGGCGGCGAAGTAGGTAGCGCAAGTCCCGGCTTGGGCCGAAGCTTCGCACGCGTCGGGCTCGGAGTAGCAGCCGAAGCAAGCCTCCGTGAGGCAGTCGACGATGCACCCGCTGTTGTGATTGCACGCGGCGTCCACGTAGGGCGCGGCGCAAGAGCGAATGGCATCTTGCATGGAATGCGGAAGGCTTATTTGCAACCCCCCGGGGCCGATGGGCGACGTCGTGTCGAATGCAAAATTCTCCAAGCATCGGCGGCACGGCAAATCCGAATCGTCGAGCTGGCCCATGAAATCGAGGGGGCAAACGCCGCTCGCGCATGCCGCCGCGACGTTTTGAAGCACGTTTGCGGAGCAAACGTGCTGTCTCACGGGGGGAGCTTCCTCGAGCGCCGCCGGGCAGCCCGCGTAGGCCCTCGGGCACGTCTCCTGGCTCGCGCAGACTCCGAGGTTGACGTCGCATGTCGACGGAGGGCTAAGGCGCGTGCAGTCTTGGCAGGGACCGCCGGAGAAGCCCGCGCCGCACTGGGTATCGAGAAGGCCCAACTGACAGTTTCCCAGCGGGTCGCAGCAGCTGGAGCACGTAGCGTTGCAGGCGGATCCTCCGTCGAGAGCCACGCAGGAGCCCGATTGGCACTCGGCGCGGATCGCCGCACAATCCGTGCACGGCTGCCCTCGCCCTCCGCAGAGGGTGTTCGAATCCCCCGACGAACAGTTGCCCTTCGCATCACAGCAGCCGGCGCAGGTCTCGTTGCACGACGGAGCGCCGCTCTCGATCGCGCACGCCTGATTCGTACAGGTCTCGCCGGCCGCCGTGCAGTCCAGACAGTTCGCACCGAAGTTGCCACACGCCGTGCCGACGAGTCCCTGCTCGCACTTTCCCTCGAAGTCGCAGCAACCGGACGGACACGTCTGCCCGCTGCACAGGCCGCCGTCGCCTGACCAGAAGACGCATTCCTGATAGAGGCATACGAGCCCGGTGGCCGCGCAATCCATGCACTCGCCGGATTTGCCACACGCGCCGTCGGCAGTGCCGGGCTGACAGCCGCGGAGCGCGTCGCAGCAGCCGGTAGAGCACGAGCCGCTGCTGCATGCGCTTGCGTTGCCGGTCGCATCGAGGGCGCGGGCGGGCGTGTTTGCGTCGGTGTTGCCGGCGGGGCCGTCCTCGCCCGAATCGAAGCGTGCGCCGGTCGAGCCGCCGGCCCCGAGGCTTGCTTCTCGCGTAGCGTCGCCCGCGTCGGCGCTGTCCCCGCTCGATTCGGCGTCCGCGTCCGCACTTGCGTCGCTCGCCACGGTTGCGTCGTATGGGCCCCCATCGCTCTCGCCGGTCGTCGGGAGGGAGCTCGCACCGTCCGCGTCGACCCGTGCGCCTGCGTCTTGTGACGCCGCGCCGTTACGGGCGGTGCTCCCGCCGCAGCCGGTTCCGGCCAAGAACAAGACTCCTGCGAGCACTCGAAATGCGGCGCGAAAAAGGGCTGCTCTGCGCATGTCGCTTCTCCTCGGTCCCCCAAGCCGGTGCCGGGTCGGCGCCGCGGAGGCGAGGGATTGTGCTCGAGTCGACCAGTTCGCGCTACCGAAGAAATCGCGCTTGCAGAGGAAGAGTCCAGACTTCTCTCGCGCGCGGTGTCGCGATCCAGGAAAAACCGTTTCTGAGCTTTACCGAGGGCCGAACCTCCGCGACCGAGGCGCGGCATGGCGACGGCGAAGGTCGCTTGGGCGAGAGCGAAGCCCGCTATCGCAAGAGCGATTGAGTATCGTCGAAGCGCCGAGCGAGGGCCGCGAGTGAACGTCCGAAAGGCGGACCGCGACGACCGACGGTCGCTCTTCCGATACGGAAGCTCGTGGGCCGAGGAGCGAGGCAGGGTACTCGGCGGAAGAGCGGCCGCTTCGCAACAGCGAATCTCGCTGTTCGCGGAGTGAGCCTCCCTCTCCGGGGACCGATGCCCGCGACTCGACGACCGACTCTCGCTCGGCCACGAGCGAGGCTCGCCGTTCCGGCAATGAGTCCCATTGTCGACCAAGGGAAGGCCGTTCCCCGACGAGCGAGCGAGGCGAAGCGACGTCCGAGCCCGGGGCGTGCACGAGTGACGCTCGTTCGCGCACGAGTGAGGCTCGGCTTCCCAAGAGCGAGCGTCGCTCGTGAACGACCGAGCCTCACGAGCCGGGGAGCGAGCTTCCGTCTTCACGGGGTGAGCTTCCGTCTCCACAGAGCGGGGTGTGGTCTTCGCGGATTGAGCTTCACTCGTCGCGGTGTGGGCTTCGGTCATCGACGAGCGGGCTTCACTCGTCGCGGAGTGAGCTTCCGTCTTGCTGGAGGGAGCTTCACGAATCGCCACGTGAGCTTCCGTCGTCGTAGAGAGAGCTTCTGTCTTTGCGGAGTGAACTTCAGTTGGCAGACGCCGAGCGCCGGGAGTCGTCGATCGAGCCTCGTTCATGGCAATGCAAGACACATCGTCTGGAGGAAGACGGTTGATCACTTGCATACGAGTCTCGACGGTGGGTCTTGGCCCCCGCTCAGGGGGGGCTCCGACCGATGTGGACGTTGCGGCGACACCGCGCGAGTCCGCACGCGCATCGGCAATCGAAGCTTCGACGCCGAGCGTCTTCGCATCGCAGGCCACCGTAGATGCGACGAACGCGGCGGACCAAATCGAGGATCTCATGGATGAATCTTTCGCGGCGTGAGGTCGATCGGCGCCTCCGACGAAACTCGCCCGCGGAAAAAAATGAACCCCACGGTGACGGGTTTCCATCGGGTGGCGACACAGATAATTATCAGATTGGTGCGCGTCCCGCCTGGGGACGAACATCCCCGAGCCCCGCCAACGGGCGGCGTCTCTTCGCACAGATCCACCCTCGAGGCCCTTCATGATGAAGCGCGACCTCCGGTTTTCTCGCCGGAATTTGTTGAAGTCCATCGGAGCCGGCGCGGCGCTCTTGCCGCTTCTCGAGTCCGATCGCGCAGATGCGCAGTGCGTGGCAGGTGGAATCAAGCGCCTCTACGTCCTCGTGTGGCCGAACGGAATGCTGAGCAGCATCAACAGCTGGGCGACGGCTGGGAACGACCCGTCGAGCTGGACCCTGCCCCCATTCATGAATTCGCTCCAACCATATCAGTCGGATCTCCTTCTTCTGAACGGCGTCGATTACAAATTCATCAAGGATATGCCGGGCACCGGCGAGCGAACCGGACACGCGACCTATCCGGGACTGCTCACGGGCGCGTTCTACATGCCCCTCGCGTCCACGTCGACCGACGTCGCCGGCTGCGCGTCGGTCGATCAATACATCGGCAGCAGTCTCAAGCCCGCCGGGGGGCTCGTGAGCCTGAATCAGGGGGCGTTCGTCCAGAGCACCGCGCGCATTTCGTGGACGGCCGCGGCTCAGCCGGTCCTACCGGACCTCAACCCGTATCACGTGTTCACGACGTATATCCAAGGCAACATCACGACCCCTCCGCCCGCCAATTCGGGGCCCGGCCCGGCCCCGCCGGTCGACGCCGGCGCCCCGCCGGTCGATTTCACGAAAGTGAACCGGAAGAGCGTTCTCGACTACGTCCTCTCCGATCTCAATCGGTTCCGGTCGGTAGTCGGGACCGCGGACAAAGCGGCCATCGACTCCCATTTAACCTACGTCCGGAATATCGAAAACACCCTCACAATGGTCGCCGGGGTCAGTCGACCGTCCGACGACGGGGGCACGATTACGATGGGGAGCGGCAGTGCGTGCGCCATTCCTGCCGCTGCCACCGCGGCGCCCGTCGACTACCGTCTTTCCGCCAACATTCCGGTCGTCGCCAAGCTGCACATGGACCTTGCGGTCCTGGCCTTCGCGGCCGACTTGACTCGCGTCGCCGTGATGCAAATCGGCGATCAGGGCGCGGCTGAGCTCATCTTGTCCTGGCCACCGTGCAACTACTCGCTCGGGGGGGCCAATCCGGGCGACGCCAACACCGGCGACGTCAACGGCTTTCACGCGATCGCGCACCGGAACGTCGCGGACAAGGTGGTCTGCGACACGTGGTTTCAGACCCAAGTCGCCTACATCATCCAACAGATGAAGAGCGTAGGAGACATGGCAGGCGGCTCGATGCTCGACAGCAGCGTGGTTCTCGCCATGAACAACATGAGAACGGGAACGCACGAGACGACCGGCGTCCCTGTGATCATGGCGGGTAGCTGCGGCGGCTACTTCAAGACCGGGCGAAGCCTCGCGCTCCCCGCGGGAACACCGAATAACGGGATTTTGGTGGCGCTGTGCAACGCGTTCGGCGTCCCGGCAATGGGAGGCGGCACGTATTACGGCGAAGCGATGTACGGCGGCGAGCTGGCCGTCCTCAAGGGTTGAAGATTGGCCGGGCAGAGGAAATTGGAGATTCCAATGAAAACGAATTGGCTCTTGGGCTCGTCTCTCGCGCTGGGAAGCGTGGTTACCGCCGGGCTGATCGCAGGGTGCACGGGCTCCGTCGGAGACGCGGCACCGGTCGCCAACCACCCACCTGCTCCGGTCCCGAGCGGCAGCAGCGCCTCCTCCGGAAGCGGCACGGGCACGGGCACGGGAAGCGGAACCGGAACGGCGGCGGGGGCACCCTCCGTCACCGTAAATACCGCCGGCCCACCCGCCGCCGAGAGGGCGGGAACGCTCTTGATGCGCCGCCTGACGTTCCGAGAGTACGACCACATGATGGCCCGCCTCTTGGGCGACACCACTTCGCCGGCCTCCGGCTCGATGCCCTGGACCCCGGACGCGGCGGGGGACAGCGGCTTCGTCGCGCCTACGTCGGTCGCGAGCTACCACGTCATTCAATACGAGCAAACGGCCAACGCTCTCGTCACGACAGCGCTCCTATCCGCCGCGGCCGGCAAGCCCACCGGTGCGTTTGCCATCCCGTGCACGAACCCCGCCGCTGCGGCGGAGACGACATGCGCCACCCAGTTCATTGCGAACTTCGGTCTGCATGCCTACCGCCGGCCCGTCTCCGCGGCGGAGCAGACCGACCTTCTCGCGCTCTTTTCCGCCGTCCGGACGAATCTCGGCTTTACGGACTCGATCGGCGAGCTTGCCAAGGCGATGCTCCAATCGCCCAATTTTCTCTACCATTGGGAAATCGGGCCGACGAATTCCGTCGCCGGCGCCGATGGCCTGGCGCCGCTCACGCAATGGCAAGTCGCTTCGCGACTGGCCGAGACGATTTGGGAGAGCATGCCCGACGACACGCTGTTTCAAGCGGCGCAGAACGGCGAGCTCGGGAGCCCGACGCAAGTCGCCGCCCAGGCCGCGCGCATGCTCCAGGATCCGCAGGCCCTGCAGTCGCTGTACAGCTTTCACCTTCAATGGATCTTCAACATGGGCTTCCACGTGACCGACCTAGGCACGATCGTGGCGAAGCCGAACTCGCTCCTCACCGCATCCGCCGCGCAAGGCCTTCAGACCGAGTTCACCCAATTCTTGGCGTCGGTCTACGTCCCGCCCGGCGACGGAACGCTGAACACGCTGTACACGGCCCCCTACGCGTTCGTGAACCATGACCTCGCGGCGATCTACGGCGTCGCCGGGCCGGTGAACGGCTTCGCGAAAGTGACTCTCGATCCGACCCAGCGCGGCGGGATCTTCACGCAGGTCGCCTTTTTGGCGGGGATCGAGGACAGCATCGCCGACAATCCCGTGTACCGCGGACTCGCGATCTACACGAAAGCGCTCTGTGGCCTGATCGGACCACCGCCGTCGAACAACATACCGCCCGTCAATTTCGTCCCAGGCGCGACGACGCGACAGGCCTACGACAAGCACGGGTCGTCGGGGTGCGCGCTCAAGTGTCACGGCATTTTCGACCCGGCGGGCTTTGCTTTCGAGAACTACGACGGCGTGGGCCAGTATCGAACGAACGAGTCGGGCACACCGGTCGACGCGACGGGGACCTTCCCGACCCCGCTCATGGCGCAAGGTTTGGGAGGCAGCACGTTGACGTTCAGCGGGGCGCTCGATCTTTCCAAGCAGCTCGCCGCGAGCGCCGAGGCGCAGGCGTGTGTCGACCGGCAGTGGACGCGTTACATGCTCGGACGAATGGAAACTCCGGCGGAGGAGGGGTCGCTGGAGGTCGCGTACCGGACGGGCGCCGCGACCGCTGGCTTTTCGGTGCGCGACATGCTTGTCGCCCTCGTCTCGTCGAAAGCCTTCCTGTACCGGCTCCCGTCGCCGGGCGAAATGTAAGCGGGCCGAGGGCACTCCGTCGGGGATGCACCTTTACACGGAGGACGGTCCGGTGCACGGTATGGCGCGCCGCCTTGGCCCCAGCGGTGGGACCGGCGCGCGCTCCACGGTGACCCAGATGTTCGTCCGCGCGTTGCGGCTCCTTCTCTCCAGCTCTCTCTTCGTTATTTTCGTCGCAGCCGGCGCTTGCGGCAACGGCGACACCACCGCCTGGTCCCTGTTCGATGCCGGAGTCGACGCGACCGGCGAGGCGTCGACGGCCGTGTTCCCGGGGGGCGACGGGGCGGTGGAAGGTTCGGGAGGGTTCGTCTTCTCGGGCGAGGCGGCATCGCCGGACGCTCCGGCCCCGTCGGACGCCGCGGCGGCCGGCTGCAACGCGGACGTATGCGCCGACGCGCCCACGGGCTTCTGCGGCGACGGCGTGATCGGTCCCGGCGAGGCCTGCGACGACGGCAACTCAGCGCCGGGCGACGGGTGCTCGGGGACCTGTCAGATCGAGCCGGGATATGCGTGTCCGACCCCCGGGCAGCCGTGCGTCAAAATCTGGGTTTGCGGCAACGGCAAGCTCGATCCCGGCGAGGCCTGCGACGACGCCAACATGACGTCCGGGGACGGCTGCTCGTCGACGTGCCAGGTCGAGAGCGGCTGGCAGTGCCCGACCCCGGGCGCCCCCTGCGTCGCCAACGCGGTGTGCGGCGACGGCATTCTCTCGGGGACCGAACCGTGCGACGACGGGAATACGACTTCAGGCGACGGGTGCAGCGCCACCTGCGAGATCGAGCCCGGCTACGCCTGCGCGCCGTCCGCGACGCCGCCCCCCGCCTCGGTGTGCCACGCGACTGTCTGCGGCGACGGCAAGAAGGAAGGCACCGAGCAGTGCGACGACGGCAACCTGATTCCGTACGACGGCTGCTCGCCCGCGTGCGCGATCGAGCCTTCGTGCGACGGCAAGGGGGGATGCACCGGCGTCTGCGGCGACGGACTGGTGTTCCCCGGCGAGCAATGCGACGACGGCAACACGGTCTCCGGCGACGGGTGCAGCGCCACCTGTACGATCGAGACGGGATACGCGTGCGCGAAGGTCGAACAGGCCCCCGCCGCCACGCTCGTCATCCCGATTCTTTATCGGGATATGCTCTATTACAATACGACGAGCTTCCCCGTACCCCAGCCCGCCGGGGGCGGGCACCCGGACTTCAACCATTTCAACGGAACGGCGACGGGCCTCGTGCAGGCGACGCTCGGCGCCGACCACAAACCGGTGTGGGCGTCGAACGGTCCGGCCGGCACTCCACTCCTCACCGGAGCGGTGGACTATTGCTGGTGGTACCACGAGACGGGGTGCGGCGACGGGGGAGCAAACCCGTACGACAAGCTCGTGTACCTCGACGCCACGGGCGAGCCCACGACGCTGACGCTGACCCAGGGGGCCGCGGGCACGTACACCTATGCCGCCCCGCAATTCTTTCCGCTCGACGGCCTCGGATGGAACGCCGGGACAAACCCGCAGACCGATACGGACTGCGAAGCCCAGAACGAGCCGGCCGACGCGGGCGTCGCGGACAAGGCCGGTCGCAACTTCTCGTTCACGAGCGAGCTTCACTACCTCTTCACGTACCAGGCCACGGTCGCGGCGAGCGCGACTCCATCGGTCTTCAACTTCACCGGGGACGATGACGTCTGGGCGTTCATCAATAGCCAGCTCGTCGTCGATCTCGGCGGGGTTCACAATCCGCTCAGCGGCTCGTACACGCTGAACACCGCGAATGCGACCGCGCTCGGGCTGACCGACGGGGGCTGGTACTCGATTGATCTCTTTCAGGCCGAGAGGCACGTGTGTCGATCGACGTACGCCCTGACGCTGAGCGGATTCGTGCACACGATCTCGCAGTGCAAGAGCACCTGCGGCGACGGAGTCGTCGCCAGCGACGAGAAATGCGACAACGGGACGAACAACGTCTCCGCGACGACCGGGTACGGACCCGGCGTCTGCACCACCGACTGCACGCCGGCTCCCACCTGCGGAGACGGCGTCGTCGAAGCCTCGTTCGGCGAGCAGTGCGACGACGGCACCAACCTCGCCACCTACGGAGTCAAGAACTCGATGGTCTGCGGGCCGGGGTGCAAATGGGCGCCCTATTGCGGCGACGGAACCGTGCAGAACCCGCCGGAGCAATGCGACAACGGCGCGAACGACCAGCCCGCGGCGACGGCCTACGGCCCCGGGATCTGCACCGACGCCTGCTCGGTGGCCCCGTTCTGCGGCGACGGGGTCGTGGAGACGCAGTTCGGAGAAGAGTGCGACGGGCCCCCGAACTGCAGTCCGACGTGCAAGAAGACGGGAGCCATGTGAACGTCGCGGCTCGGCGTGCTCGGCGCTCGCACACGCGGCGGCTGCCAACCACACATCGCGAGCTGGTTCGTTTTCGGCTCTAGCGGTGCGGGGCCTATTGCGGGATGCTGGCTCGTATGGTCAGACGAATCTTTGTCGACGCAGGGATCGCACTCTTTGCG
Organism: uncultured Polyangiaceae bacterium; assembly: GCA_964628155.1. GTDB lineage: Bacteria > Myxococcota_A > Polyangia > Polyangiales > Polyangiaceae > Palsa-1150. The sequence continues at coordinate 12,036 of CAZVPE010000111.1, forward strand.
TGTCTTGTCGCATGTGGAGGCAGTAGTGGCAGCGGAGGGAGTAACGGCGCGGGAGGCGCCGACCATTGCGGGAGCGTCCCCGCGTGCGGCGGCAGCAACGTCGTGGGCACTTGGAAGATCGTAGATGCGTGCGAGAGCGCTTCCCCCGGGACCGTCTCCGCCAGCTGTCCCGGCGAGACCGCTCAGGTGGGCTCGTTCAGCGCTGCCGGCACAATCACGCTCAACGCCGACATGACCTACTCGAGCTCGATCAGCACGTCGGCGACCGTGGTCTTGAGCATTCCCACGAGCTGCCTCCCGTCCGGCGGCGTGAGCCTCACATGCGATCAATTGGGAATGGCGGCGAACGCGCTCGACGGGGGCGACACGACGAGCTGCACGACCTCCGGATCGAACTGCAACTGCAGCGTGAGCGCGAGTTCGGCGACCACGACCGACTCCGGCACGTACGCGATCTCCGGGACCACGGTCACGATCACCTCGGCGACCGACGGCTCAACGAGCACGAGCGGCTACTGCATACAAGGAAACACCCTTCACATCATCTCGCTCTCGTCGACGATGAGCGCGGGCGCGATGGGCATGGCGACGATCACGTCGGACGTCGTGGCCCAAAAGCAATAGGTCGCTTTCGAGCCCAATCGCGAAACTCCGACGAGAGAGCCAATACCATCGGAATCATCGAGATGACCATGTACAAGAATCCAGGTATCGTCTTCGACCAGGCTACGTTCGATCCGATGCGCATCATGCCGGTGACGCACACGCTCGCCGGCCACCCGCTCCTCGAGTTCGGCAGTCTGATCGACTTGGCGCGCCGTCTGGAGAGCGTCGGCTCGGTGCGATCGCACAACGACGCCGCGAAAGCGGATACGAGCTTCGTCAACGCTCCAGAGACCCATCCCGCGGCGCTGTCCGTCGAAGAGACCATCCGGTCGATCGAGAGCGCGAAAGCGTGGATGGCACTCCACAACGTTCAAAACGACGCAGTGTATCGGCGGTTCGTCGACGAGGTGCTCGACTACGTTCAACCGATGGTGAGTCCGAAGGATCCCGGCATGTGTCATCGAGCCGCGTGGATCTTCGTGACCTCTCCCAACGCGGTCACGCCGTTTCACATCGATCACGAGCACAACTTCATTCTGCAGGTGTTGGGAAAGAAGACGATCCACGTCTTCGATCCGCTGGACCGAGCCGTCGTCAGCGAAGAGGCGCTCGAGCTGTTCCACGCCAAGCTGTCTCGTGACCTCGTCTCGTTGGACGACGAGAAGCAGAAGCGCGCGCACGTGTTCGAGGCCAGTCCGGGCACGGGCGCGTACATGCCGACGACCGCCGGCCACTGGGTCAAGAACGGCGACAACGTGTCCGTCTCGGTCAGCTTCACGTATTACACGCGCGCGACGATGCGGAGGAAGGCCGCGCACCAGGCGAACTACGAGCTCCGGCGACTCGGCCTTTCGCCGCGCCCCGTGGGGACGTCGCCGGGGGTCGATTGGGCGAAGGGCGTAATCTTGCGCGCTCGACTTGCGCTCGGGCGCACCGTGTCGCGCAAACCGGCTCACGCAAGCATTCTGGGCGGCCGGTACGCCGTCGGCAGCTGACGCGCCCTCCGGGTCAGGAGCACCCTCGCAATGGCGATCGGGGGGGCTCCCGGCCCGGTAAGGCCCTTACCTCGCGACCCCCTTACGGGTGGGCGTTGATGTTGTTCGGAACGCCTGCCGGGAGGGGCTTGCTCACGGTGAGGACGACGTTTCCGATCTGCCGGTACTCGAGCAAATCGTTGTTCGGCGTCTGCACTCCGTAGCCGGCGAACGTCATGCTGAGGTGCGTCGAGTCGATCTGCACCGCGGTCGGCGCGTACAGGCGCTCGGCGAACCAGGCCTGCGTGGGCACGATGGGCGGGTTGGCCGGAATGGTCACGGTGGCGCCGCCGGCCTGATTCCTCGTCGTGATCGGGTTGATCGACGCGATCGGGCTGTTGATGTCGTTGTACACGGTCCAGTGGACCATGTCCGCCGACTCGGCATAACCGATGTAGTGGAACGCGTCGGAGTCGCCATCGAGGCAGTTTCCTGCCGCGAAGTACAATCCCCAGAGGCTCCCGTTGCCGTTGACGTCGATCAACGTCCCGCGCGGGCTGACCCAGCGGGTCTTGTTGTAATCCACGGTCGTCGGGTCGCTTAGGCCGCTGACCGGTCCGAGGTCGGTGAAGTGAATTCCGTCGGTCGTCGTCGCAAGACGAACGGTCGCGATGTCGTGGTTGACCTTGCCGCTGAAAGGCGCCGCGGTGCACTGCTGCGCCACGGGCAGCGCGGTCGGAGCCGTGTTGTCACCGTTCAGGATCTTCTGAACCCAGAGCACCGTCACCGGGGAGCCCGCAGCCGCCGTCGGCGAAGTCGGGAAGACGGCCATGATGCCGTCCGGATCCACGAGGCCGACGGTCTGTGTGACGGTGATCGGGGAGCCGGAGTCCGGCGTCTGGTTCAACGTCGAGCTAATCGACTTGATGTCGTTGTTGCTTGTATTGCCCCCGTCGGCCACGACGAAGTTCGTGTTCCAGATCGGGAACTTGGGCGACGCGCCGCCGCCGAGGGCGCTCCCGGGCGCGAGGCTGATCACCCAGAGCGGCGCCCCGTCGACGATCGCGATACCCGAATCGGGGAGGTTGTTGGTGTTGCGATCGAGCATGTAGAGAAACTGCCCGGTCTTGGAGTTGCCGCTGCCGGGAAGCTGGATGATCGCGGCGTGGCCCCATCCGTCGTCCGCCTGGGAACCGTTGGCCGAGACGTAATTGGCGTTCGTGCCGTGGACGGTCGTTGGGCAGCCCGTCGCGCCCGCGGGGTTGTAGCCGCCGCTGATCGGGTTCGTGTAGTCCGGGTTGAGCTCGAGCACGAGCTGCATGAAGTACCAGGTCTTCCCGTTGTCGTCGGACTCGGCGGCGAGGAGGGCTTCGTCGATGTCTTTCGGGCGCCAGTCGAAGAGGCCGACGATCGGCGGCTTGCCGCCGAACGCGTTGTCGCTCGTCGTTACCGCTGAATTGTAAACGAGCGGGAAGTAGGCCGGCGCCAAGGGCACCATGGGGTCCGCGGTTCCCGCTTCCGGAGACGTTTCGAACTTGGATCCCGCCACGTGGTTGATTCGCGTCGGGGCCCCGCCGTCCGCCGGGTAGTTGCAGAATCCGAACGCAGGATCGGGCACGGTGCCCGAGGCGAGGAACGGGGCGCCTCCGTCATTGCTCGTGATCGTCTGGCTGTTGTTCGGGTCGGCTGCGAGGTTGTTCAATAGGAACGGCGTTGCGCCGTTGAGCGCCCCCTCGCCGATGGCCGTGCCCTGATTGATGGCGACCGTGGTCGGGAAGGCGCCCGCGCCGAGCGACGTAACGAGCACTTGCCCGACCAGAGCGTCGCACTGAATCGTGACTGTCTGGGTGCTGAGCGCCGGGTTGCACGAGCCGCCGTCGGGCACGAGGCCGTCGGTGACCGTCAGCGTCACGGTGACGGGGCCGGCCGTGGTGCAGCTGAAGTTTGCACTCGATGCGTTGGGCGCGTCGAACGTGCCGCTCGGCGCGGACCACGCATAGGAGATCGCGCCGCCGTCGGCGCCCGGACCCGACGCGGTCGCGCTGAGGGCCACCGCGGCGCCCACGTTGACTTCCGTCGGGCTGGCCGCGATCGAGCTGACCGACGCGCAGCTGTACGCGGACGCGTTGATCTGAGCCGAGCCGGCCTCCGAAGCGGGCTGGGTGCACTGGAGGAGGACGAAGACGCTGGTCGTCGTCCGGGCGCTGGTGCTGAACGTTCCCGAACCGACGCAGGTCGTGACTCCGTCCGTCGCCGTCGCATTCAACGTGATGGTGTAGCCGCTGGCGGCCGGAATTCCCCCCACGAGGAAGCTGATCGACTGGCTGTTCTGGACGTTGACGCTCCCGCTCTGCACCACGGTCGACGCGCCATTCGGGCCCGTGATGGTCCACGAGGCGGTGTTGACACCCACCCCGCCGGGCAGCTGGAGCTGCAGGCCGACGCTGCCGGTATTGTCGGTTGCAGCGGCGCTCGGAAGGGACGCACCGCTGCCGCCTGCCGTCTCGGGCGAACCGGTCCTGGAGGAGCAGCCCACTTCGGTCATGGCGAGCGAAGTCGAACCAGCCACGGCGGCGAGCAACACGGAGCCGACGAAAGGCTTTCGGATGTGCAGTCTCATGAGTCTCCTCGGTGCGATCAGGAAATGGCGAGCGGGCGTACGCAACGGACGTGCCGAACGCCTGAGCTCGTGATTCTTCGGGACGCATTCGACGCGCAGTGGCGGTGGCGACTGATTTTCGGATGACCGCCGTCGATTCTCGGAAAGGGCTGCCCCCCAACCGACATACCGTGAGGGCGTGATCGGGACGGCCATTCTCCTTGCGCTCGGCCTTCTGGGGGCGGCGTTCGTCCACCGCTGGCTCGCCGCGCTTCGCGCGGGCGCGTCGCCTCGCTTCCCGGTCCCGACGGCGTACGAGGCGTTCGTCGGCCTCTTGACCGACTTCTTCGACACCCTCGGCGTCGGATCGTTCGCGACGACCACATCGCTCTTTCGCCTCCGGAAAGTCGTCCCCGATCGCCTGATCCCCGGAACGTTGAACGTCGGTCATACAATCCCGACGCTCGCCCAAGCGTTCATCTACGTCGCGATCGTGCGCGTCGATGGCGCGACTCTGGCGCTGATGATCGCCGCGTCAGTGGCCGGCGCTTGGCTCGGCGCGGGGATCGTCGCCACGTGGCCCAAGCGCCGGATTCAGCTCGGGCTCGGCGTCGCACTCGTCGCCGCCGCTTCGATGCTGTGCGCCCAACTCTTTCGCGTCTTACCCGCCGGCGGCGACGCTCTGGCGCTCCGTGGAGCGCGCCTCGCGCTGGCGATCGGAGGCAACTTCGTATTGGGGGCTTGCATGACACTCGGCGTAGGCCTCTACGGACCTTGTATGGTGCTCGTGAGCCTGCTCGGGATGAACCCGACGGCCGCGTTCCCGATCATGATGGGTTCGTGCGCCTTCTTGATGCCCGTGGCCAGCGCGCAGTTCGTGGCACGCGGGGCGTATGCGCCGAGGGCGGCCATGGGTCTCACGGTCGGGGGCCTGCCCGGCGTCCTCGTGGCCGCGTGGATCGTGCGGTCACTGCCCCTCGACGCGGTGAGGTGGCTCGTCGT
>CAZVPE010000112.1:0-17215 GCA_964628155.1 uncultured Polyangiaceae bacterium
TCTCCGCTTGCGGCCGCTTGCGGAGAGGGGCCGGGGGTGGGGCCGGGGGTGAGGTCTTCCCAAGGTGCCGCAAACCGCAGAGCTCGAGCAGGTCTTGGTATCGCGAGACCAGCGACACCCCTCTCCGCTTGCGGAGAGGGGCCGGGGGTGAGGTCTTCCCCAGCCGCAGAGCGCCAGCAGGTCTTGGTATCGCGAGACCAGCGACACCCTCTTCGCAAGCGGTCCGGAAGCGGAGAGGGGGCCGGGGGTTTAGTAGCCGGACCCGACCGCTTCACAGCGCGATGTGAGGCGAGCACGCTCGACCCCGGGATCGCTTAGCTATCGACGAAAAGCGCCAGGCTTCTCGGAGAACACCGCGATGACGGGCGCATGATCGCTTGTCCCGACGTCGGCCGCGACGCGGCACTCGGTGGGCTCGATACCGCGATTGGCGCTCGAGAGGATATAGTCGATGCGCCAGCCCTGGTTTTTCTGGCGGAGCCCGCGCCAGGGCGGCCACCAGGTGAAGAGGCGGTCGTTCGTCGGATCGAGCTTGCGCGCCACGTCGACGAGGTCGCATGCGAGGATGCGCTCGAAGAGTTGGCGTTCGTCGTCCCGCTGGCCGATCTTTCCGGCCTTGCGCTCTTTGGGATGGACGTCGTCGTCCGTGCGGGCAACGTTCATGTCGCCACAAAGAATGAGCCGACCGCCCGCCGCATGTGCGCCGTCGACGTACGCGCGCATCGACTCGAGAAACGCGAGCTTCGCGCCGAAATCCTTTCCGCCGTTCGGGACGTAAATGCTCGCGATGACGAGTCCGCCGTCGAGCTTTGCGTGAACCACGCGGGACTCGACGTCGAACTCGGGGTGGCCGAAGTCCGGTCGCGCGGCCACGCTCGCTTTCTTCACGTGGAGCGACACCCCGCTATACCCCTTCGGCCCTCCGTGCCAGTAGTTCCAGTAGTCCGGGAGCAAAGTCAGCGCCTCGCCGAGCTGCTCTGCCGTGGCTTTGATCTCCTGCAAGCAAATGACGTCGGGCGCCTCGCTCCGCACCCAGTCGACGAACTGCGCTTCGCGTGCCCGGATGCCGTTGACGTTCCATGTGGCGACTCTCACGTCGTGACTCCGTTGGGGGCGGTGATGTGCGGCGGCCGAACGTAGACCGGCTCGAGCGCGTTCGCACCATCGTACGGGCGCCGCGCCGCGATACGGCCGACGGCGGTCGCGCGCGGAAAATCGTGCGGTCGGTCTGGGGCCAAGACGACCCCGGCGCCGAGCGCCGACCAATCCACCATCGGCGCGACCTCGCCGGCGATGAGCACCGGAGTGCCGGAAGGAATCGGCTGCCCGGAGACGGCGCGCGCACGCAGAATATCCGCCAAGCGGCCGCCGGCGTGCGCGAGCGGGACGTGCGCGGGGTCGAGCACGAAATCGCCGCCCAAACGCGCTTGCATGTAGACTTCGCCTTTGCCCGCCGGAACGACGCTGACGAGCAGGTGCTCCTCCGGCATGCCGTCGACGAGTGCATCGAGGGAGGTCACCCCGACGACCTGCGCCCGGGTGGCGATGGCAATTCCGCGCACCGTGGCAACCGCGATGCGCACTCCGGTGAAGCTTCCTGGGCCGACGCCCACGCCCCACCGGACGACGTCGCTCGGTTTCCACCCCGTTCGCTGGAAGAGCGCGCTCACCATCGGCAAGAGCGACTCGCCGTGCGCGTTCGAGACCCGGGCTTCGTCCTCCGCGACCAGCTCGGCTCCGTCGAACAACGCGACGGATCCGAGAATGGTCGAGGTGTCGACAGCGGCAACGCGCATCGCTTCGTCGAGCGTCCGATCGGTCAGGAGCCGCCGAGCGCAAAGAGCGGGACTTCTTTGCGAGGCTCGGCCGGATCGTTGCTGATGAGGCGCAGTCGGCCGAGCGAACCGCGCTCCCCCGGTGGGATGTGGCTGGGCACCGCGCGAACCCGAACGACGTAGCCCGGCGCGGGAGCATCGCGCGAGAGCGTCGCTTCGAACGGTCCTTCGATCACTTCGGCGGCATCGAGCCGAAAATCGGCACGGCGGCTCGACACGGTCAGGACGACCGCACCTTCCCCGGGTCCATAGAGATCGATGAACGGGTTCGTCGGATCCACCGTGATGTTCCCGAGCACCTCCCAGGAATAGAGAAGCGTCAGCTCGCGCGGTTTTTCCAGCCCGGTCGTGACCACCACCTGGCCGGCGACGCGGCCGACCTGGACGGCATGGAGCGTCAGCCGTAGCCCTTGCGGCTGGCCTTGCGAACCAGGGAGGACCGCGACCTCGATTCCGGGCGGATCGATCGACTCGACCTCGAGGCGTGCCTCGGTTGCGAGACGGCCGGTGAGCGCCGCGTCCTGCGATCCGGTTTCGCCGAACGCCACCTTGAGGTCGACCGTGCGCTCGGTGAAGGCCAGGAGCGGTTCGACGCGTGCGTTCGAATGGCAAGCCGCCATGGCCCCTGCAAGAGCAATGGCGACGTGGGGCGAGACGCTCGTGGCCGGGCGCCTTCGGCAAAGCGTGCTTCGCAGCGCTAGTAGCACGACACGGCATTCAACTGAGGCCGATTCTGGCTGATCGCAGTGGCCCACGTACTCGCCGTGGGACTGTATTGCATGATGGATACGACCCCGTCGGCAATTCGAGCGTTGATGTTGGTGGGCGAGTCCCAGTTCGCGTCGGGGCCGGGCGGATTTCCGTAGCCGGTATCGGCGAGGATCGGCTTGCCGGTCACCGCGTGAACCCCCGCCCACGTCTTCGTGTTCGCCGTTCGGATCGCCGCCGTGGCGGCCGACGTGTTGCCCCCCGACGTGTGGATGAACGTAAAGTCGGACATGTTGAAGTTGGGGTACCAGGTGCACCCGTTGCTGGGCATCCACGGTGAAATGTCCATCGAGAAGACGGCGTTCGGAAGGTACTGCTTCACGGTCGCCACCATCTGGGTCATGTAGTTGACCGCTTCCGCGACGCTGAGCGGACCTCCGGGCTGCCCGCGCGTTCCGCCGCCCTGCGCGGCGGCGTAGTACTGGTAGAAGTCGGGTTCCATCTCCCAGATGATGGGGCGCGTCGTTCCGCACGCGGCCGCGAACCCTTGGGCAAACGTCTGGTACCGCGGAAGGACATCCGAGGTGAAGTTCTGCCGGAGGTAGTCTGCGCCCTTGGTGCAAAGATCGGAGGCGGGGCTGCAGGTCGCGTTGTTCGCGTTGCAGTCGCTCAGGCACCAGCCCGGCTTGCCGCGGGCGGTGAAGGAGATGATGTACGCGACGAGGGCGGGTACCTTGCCTGCCAACGTGCCGCCTGGGCTCGTGTCGGTGCAGACCCCGTTCTCGTTGAACGTGGCTGCGGTGCCGATCCAGCCGGAGGTGAATAGATCGAGCTGGGAAATCAGCGACGATCCGCCCGCCTTTGCGACCGTGTCTTGGGTGCCGAAGTGAAATCGACACTGGCCGAACGTGTTGGTCATGCTCGTACGCGCGGTCGAACCGGCCGCGCAGGATACGGCCCCCGACCCGCCGGACCCCGAGCTCGACCCGGACCGGGCGCCGCCATCGACCCCAGAACCCGAGCCGGGCTTTGCTCCCGAGCTCGACCCGGAACCAGAGCTCGACCCGGAACCCGAGCTCGACCCGAAACCCGAGCTCGACCCGAAACCCGAGCTCGACCCGAAACCCGAGCTCGACCCGGAGCCCGAGCTCGAGCCCCCGGAACGCGAAGGCCCGACGCCGGAGCTCGAATTCGAACCGGCGCCTGATCCCGCCGAACCCGAACCACCCGAGCCCGCACCGACGCCCGAGTTCGGCCCTGACGCCGACCCGGAGTTGACGCCCGACCCGGAGCTCGACCCCGAGCCTGCGCCTGTCCCGCTTCCGGGGGAGTCTGTCGACTGGGAGGAGCCGCATGCCGCGGCCAAGAATGCTGCAACGACGACGGCGAAAAACGGGCGCGCGCGGATCACGCCTACTCTATTGCCGCAAAGGTTCGGCTGCGGCAACGGCCGTTCGGCGGCGCGCTGTACACGCTCGGCGAGATCGGGATCTTCCGGCCAGCGCGACCGTCGTCACATCTGGGCGAAGCGTCCGCTCCGGAATGCCGCCTCGAGAAGCTGATCCACGCGGCCGATCAACTCTTTCGCGCGCGGATCGGACGATGCTCCGAGGGCGGTCTTGACCTCACCCAGCGCCTTCAGCTGGCTGAATAGCTGCAAGTCGTTGAGCGCACCTGGGCCGGCCAGCACGTGCCGGACGCGGTCGATCTCCCCGGCGAGCGCCTCGATGCCCACGCCCACGGCGCCCACGCGTCGCGAATTGGGATTCTCGCGATAATGCGCGTCGAGAACGGGGGTGACGATGGCGTCGAGGATTTGCGCCTGATCTTCGTTGTTCCAAACGTGCTTGAGCACGAAGAAGTCGCTCGCGTCCGGCCGGGCACGACCGTCGAGATAAGCGCTCGCCGCAAAGAGCTTGAGGAGCTTGACGACGCGCCGGTCGCTCAAGGTCACCCCTTCGGCGCGAATCTGAAATGCGAGGCCCTTGTAAAGCGAAAAGAACTCCTCGTCGAAGAGCGTTTTCCGGAGGAGCCCGCGCTGGAGCTCGACGAGCTCGTGAGCGGTGGCCAGCGGCCGAAAGTCCGGCCCCTCGAAAACTTCGGTCGCGGCGCGCAGTTCGAGCTCGAGCCCCTTCTCGAGCAAGTCCTGGAAATGATAGGCGTCGAGATTGTCGTTGCGAATGCGCAAGATGAAACGGTCGAAGATCGCCGTCAGCGTCTCGTCGCCCGGCACTTCGTTCGATGCCCCGAAGGCGCTCAAGAGCGGGCACTGGATGACGCGGTTGCCGCTCGTGTACCGCCGCTCGTTGAAGAGGGTGAGCAGGGCGTTGAGGATGGCCGAGTTCGATTTGAAGACTTCGTCGAGAAAGACGATCTCCGCGTCGGGGAGCATGCCTTCCGTGCGCCGCTCGTAGCGCCCCTCGCGAAACGCACCGATGTCGACCGGGCCGAAGATTTCGTTCGGCTCCGTGAAGCGGGTCAACAAGTATTCGAAATAGCGGGCCTGGACCAGACGCGCGAACGTTCGGATGAGGGCGCTCTTCGCCGTGCCCGGGGGACCTATGAGGACGGCGTGCTCTCCCGCGATCGCGGCGATGAGGAGCAGCCGGATCACCTCGCTCTTGCCGAGGAACCGCTGTTCGAGCGCGCGCCCCAATTGCGCGAGACGCGACGGCAGCGTGTCTCCTGGGGGCTGCTTGGGGGAAGCCAACGCCATCAGAACACCGGGGCCCGGGCAACTTCGACGGCCGGTGCCGTGCCGGCCGCGTCGCCCGATGCGGCTCGGTAGAAGGTCGTTCGGAGATTTCGGAAGTAGAGGACCGCGTCGAGCGCAGCGGTTCCGGAAGGGGAGCCGGCTGGCAGGGGGACGAAGAGGGCCTGCGCCTCCCCTGCCGGAACGCGGACGTCGAACGGAACGCGAGTCGCTTCGCTGAGCTCGTGGCCGTAGAGGACCGTCCCATCGGCCGTCGCGATGTCGATCCCGAGGCGGGCCGCGCCGGCGCCGAGGAGCCCGTCGGCCCCCGGCCCACCGACCGGCGCGATCCCGCTGGTGCCCCCGTCGGCGGCGACCGGCTGCAGTTCGACCCACGCCTCACGCAGATCGGTCACTCCGGTCGGAAAGCCGTGACCGATGCCGCCGTTGTGAACGGTGACGAGAACGCCTCCGGCCACGGACTGCGCGTCGAGCGACAGGACACCGCTGAGTACGTTCATTTGCTCCGCCTGGAGGGCCGGGTTCGCGAAGTGCGTCGAAACGTAGATATTGCCCCCTGGGAAATGGTGATCGGCAATCCCGCTCTGGCTTTTTGGCATATGACAATCGACGCAGCGTTTCGCTCCGGCGTACGGACTCGCGTGGTATTCGTCGAGGGTCGAGATCGCGACGAGCCCCGTGCCGGGCACGAATTGCTGGTGGCACCCGCCGCAGAATTCCGGCTGCCGAAGCGTGTCGAGCGACGCGAGCGCCCATGCTTTGTGGTCGACGGTCCAGTCGTGCGCGCTTGCCGCCAGATCCCCGTTGCCACCGGCGCGGATCGGTCGGTCGACGTCGTGGCAGCCCACGCACGTAACCCCGCTCGGATGTTGGGCGGCGGATCCCGTTCGCCCCGCCTGGAGCGACAAATCGCCCGCTCGCGCGTTTGCCGGATCGTGGCATCCCGCGCAGAGGCGGGTGTACTCGGCGCCGACCGACGCGCCGAGGAGGCCGCGCTCGACGTCCACTCCATGAAGAAACATCGGGTCTTCGGCCGCGTGGGCGTGCACGCTCTCTTGCCAAGCAGCGTACTCGTTCGGATGGCAGCGAGCGCAAAACGCCGTGTCCGACGTCGCGTAAGTACCGGAGTCGACTCCGGCGACAGCCGTCTGACCGCCGGTCGCGTATTGAAGCCAGGCGGGCGTCTTCGGCAGGTCGGTGGCGACCACCGTCGCAAGCTGGGTCGCCATCTGGGCGGCCTGGACGTAGACGGCGTCGCTGCTCGGCTGGTTCGGGTCGATCTGTCCGTGGCGATTGGCGCCCGTGCGGTCGGGCGCGAGGCCGCCTTGATCGAGCAGCGCGACCAGAATGTCGTGCGGGTCGAAATTCGAATCCGGCGAAGTAGCGAAGTGATCGCCCAGCCCGATGTGGCCAATCTGCGCGTCGGTCTGCGGGTCATGCGGAGCGAGCGCCTCGAACAGCCGGAGGTTGTTCGAGTCGAACCCATCGAGGTGACAGCCGCCGCACGACATCCAGTTGTTCCCGGTCGTCGCCAGACCCCCTTTGGCCGAGTTCGCTCGAAAGAACAACGTCGATCCGGCGCGCTTTCGCGGGTCGGCGGGGTCCTTCGCGATGAGCGGGATCGGATCCCCGTACGGCGTCGTGAACGCCAAAAGACTGCCGGCGCCGGTGTCGAGAGTGACCATCGTGTGCGACTCGTCGCAGACGACGAAGATGCGCTGCCCGGTGTCGTCGAGCGACAGGCCCGACGGATGATCGCATTGGTCGCCTCCGACGCCTCGCAAGAGGCGCGTGGCTCGCCCCTCGATGACGCCGAAAGAAAGCAAGTCTTCGCTGCCGCAGGCCAGCGCCCACGCGATCCCGCCGTTGGGGTGCATCACGACCGCGCAGAGCTGGGAGACGACGGCGGGCTGCCCGTCGCTGTCTTGGATCTCGATCGCGTCGAAGAGATTCTTGCGGCCGGCGATGGCCCCCGAAGGGTCGCTCGGATTGGTCTCTTGTTCGACGCGCGCGACGAGGTCGACGACGCTGATCGCCGGAAAGAGAGTCTCGTTGAAGACGAACGGGTGGGTCGGCGCGAGCAGCTCGTGCGGCACCCAGGCGTGCGATCCGTCCGAAGTGAGCGCAAACGATTCGAAGCCCAGCGGCTTGCCGTTCGGCGTCGTCAGATCCGAGAACGGCTCGTCGGCGAGCGGCACGTCTGCGACCACCGTTCGGCCGCCCAGGTCGACGACCGTAATGTCGCCGTCGATCCGGTGCGCGACGTACAGTTCGCTCCGCCGGCCCGATACGGCGAGCCCGGCGGGAAGACGCCCGACGTCGATGGTCGCGGCCACTTTGCCGAGCGTACGGTCGACGACTGCGACGGCTCCGTCGTCTTCGAGGGCGACGTAGAGCCAGCGTGGGTCGGCCGCGTCCCACACGCAGGACCGCGGATGCGTTCCGACCGCCAGGACACGTCGAGGCTGGCGCGTGTCCGCATCGACGAGCGTCACCGTCGCTGCGCCTCGGTCGACGGCCGCAATCCAGACGGAGTCGGGGCTGAGCGCGATCGATCGGATGTCGCTGCCGAGGGGCGTTTCCTCGATGACCCGGCGGGACTCCACGTCGACGTAGCTTATCGTGCCGGCGTCGCCGTTGGCCGTCCAGACGCCGCCGCGCAGCGGATCGAAGACCACGGGCGACGAAGAGGCGTTGACCCGATTGCCCGATGGAACCGCGGAAGGCGGCTGAGCTTCCAGGGGAGCGAGGGGCGGGCTCGCGCCCGCATCGTCGGTCGGGATGGGGGCCGGAAGGTGCTCGTGGCAACCGGCCAGAAGGACGGCCGAGCCAAAGGCGAGGTGGCCAAAGGCGAAGGGGGCCGCGCGCACGACGGAGGAATGTAGGGCAACGAGAGGCCAAGTCGAGCCGCAAACGCGCACGCTTGCCGCCTCCTACGCTCGGTCGATGACCGGCTCTACCGGCGTTTGCGGGTAGCTCTCGTCGCTCGACAGATCCGACTCGATCGCGGCCATGAGGGCGAGGACGGCGTCGTCCTTCCACGGACGACCGACGACCTGGACCCCGACCGGAAGCCCCACGCTTGCCGCGTCGACCCGGGCCGCCTGCACGAAAAGTCGATCGCGGTTCGTCGTCGCCCGCGCGGCCTCGGCGGCGCGCACCCGCGTGACGGGCACGACCCCGGCGGGAAACTGGGTCACGTTGAAGACCATCGAATAACTCGAGGCCAGCGTGAAGCCTTTGGACCCGCCGTGAGGGAGCGCGGGGGTCGCGTACGCCGGGCAGACCAGGGCGTCGATGCCATCGCGGTCCATGGCCTCGAGAAAGGTCGTGGTGTAATGGCGGAGCCGATCGGTGAGCCGCCAGAGCTCGTCGACGCTCTTTTCGCCGACCGAATCGAGGAGGAGCGCGAGGCTGCTCTGACCCGTCGCGCGGGCGGTCATCGCGCCCACACGCCGCAAGCTGGCCGGCGTCGTCGCCACGCGCCGCAGGTCCACGAGCGATGGGTCGACCGGGCCGCCCACGAGCGCCGCCACGATGCCCGCACCGCCGTCGGCGCTCAGGGCTCCGAGGTACGCCGCAAGCAAGTCGCGCACGCCGGGCGGTCGAAAGGGCCGCACCTCGCAGCCCCGGTCCCGAAGCGCACGCGCGGCGCGTTCCACGGCGCGCGCGATTGCCGCGGACGCGGGGAGCATGCCGTCGTCCGCGTAGACCCCGAGGCGCAGGCGCTCTACCTGCACGGCTTCCGGGCCCTCCCAGGCGAACGGCGGCACACGCGGATCGAGCTCGGACGATCGCCGGGGATCGATCGACCGGAAGAAGAGCGACAAATCGCCGACCGTCCGCGCCAGGGGACCGCCCATGGCGCGCACCGCTTCCTGACCGCCGTTGACGGAGCGATAGCCGCGCATCGGCAGCCGATCGAGCGTGGGCTTCAACCCCGCGATGCCGCAGAAGTGCGCCGGCGTCCGGATGCTCCCGCCGATGTCCGTTCCGATGCCGAGCGGCGACATCCCGGACGCGATTGCCGCGGCCTCGCCGCCGGAAGAACCCCCGGGCGTGTGGGAGAGCGACCAGGGATTGGCGGTCTGACCGAAGTTCGGATTTCGGGCTTCGACGAAGAGCATCGTCTGCGACAGGTTCGTTCGACCGAGCACGACTGCTCCGGCCCGGCGAAGAGCGATCACCATCGTCGCGTCGGCCCGCGCCGTCCGACCGCGCCACGACGGCAGGCCGAGCGTCGTGGCGCGTCCGGCGATGTCGAAGCACTCCTTGACCGTGACCGGGATGCCGTCGAGGGGCCCGAGCGACTCCCCTCGTGCGCGCCGCGCGTCGGACGCTGCGGCATCCACGGCCGCGCGGTCGCGGAGGACCTCGGTGAACGCTCGGATTCGTCCCTCCACGTCCTCGATCCGATCGAGGTGCGCGCCGAGCACCTCGCGCGCGCTCACTTCTTTGCGGGCGAGCATCGAAGAGAGTGCGGTTACCGGAAAGCGCCAGAGAGCCACGAACCCGGAGAATACTGCACGAGACTCCGAAAGCGGGCGGAATGGGCGGGCTCGCGGTACGCTGGGGGAACGATGTCTTCCGGGGAGCCCAGGGCGAAGTCGACACGACTCGCGATCGTGGAGCAGTCGCTGGCCGACACCGTAGAGCGTTTGCGCGAACTGACGCCCGGGCCCCGCGTTCGCGAGCTACGCGCGAAAGCCGAGGGTTACGACCGAGCTCTGCGCGCCTGGCTGATGCGCGCCCCGACCGAGGAGCAGCGGGCCGCGCTGCTCAAGCTCGTACTCGAACTCAACGTTGAAGTGATGAAGCTCGGGCGGGGCGGCGAGTCGGACGCGTGACCCGGCCGGCATTCGCGGTCCTGCTCTCGCTCGCCGCACTCGCGTTCTGCAGCTCCTGCAGCGGGCGCTCGCAGCGAGCGGTGGGCGCCCCGGCGGCTCGGTCCGGCTCGGACGAAGCGCTCCTTGCCGCGTCCCGAGCCCCACCCCCGCCTCGCGACGACGGCCGGCTTCCAAGCACCGCGAGGCCCACGCGCTACGCGCTGTCGCTGCGGATCGACCCGCGCCAGCCACGCTTCTCGGGAACGACGAGAATTCTGATCGAAGTGCCCGAACCCACCTTTTTCGTCGTCTTGCACGCGCGCGACATGGCGATCTCGCGTGCGGTGGCGCACGTCGGAGGCATGAGCGTCGCCGCAACGCCGACCACGCGGCTCGCGAGCGGCGGGGTGGTCCCCGAAGAGCTCGTCCTCCGCTTCGCGCATCCGTTGCCGGCCGGGAACGCCGAACTGGAGATCGCCTACGACGCGCCCTTCGCGCCGGACCTCGCGGGCCTCTACCGGGTCGAAGAGGCCGGGCGCATGTACGCGTACACCCAGTTCGAAGTGGCCGACGCCCGGCGGGCATTCCCGTGCTTCGACGAACCGAACGACAAGACGCCCTACGACGTCACGATCACGGCACCCGGCGACGCGATCGCGCTGGCCAACTCCCCGGAAACCTCGCGGACCGCCGGCTCGGACGGCATGGTGGAGCATCGCTTCGCCACCTCCCCGCCCCTTCCGACCTATCTCGTGGCTTTCGCGGTGGGCGACTTCGACGTCGTGGAGTGGCAGAAGGACCCCTTTCCCATCCGCGCCGTCACCACCAAGGGCAGGGCGAACCTCACCGGGCTCGCGCTCGAAGCGGCCTCCGCGCTCGTGACCAAGCTGAGCGAATACTTCGACATTCCGTATCCCTACGCCAAACTCGATTTGGTCGCGGTCCCCGACTTCGCGGCCGGGGCCATGGAGAACCCAGGGCTCATCACCTTCCGCGACGCGCTCGTGCTTCTGGACGCCCGGCGCGCCACCACGTCGATTCGCAGATCCCAAGCCCAGGTCATTGCCCACGAGCTCGCCCATCAGTGGTTGGGAGACCTCGTGACCATGCAGTGGTGGGACGACCTCTGGCTGAACGAGGGATTCGCGATGTGGGCCGAGGCGCGCATCGTCGATGCGTGGCGGCCGTCGTTCGGAGCGACGATCGAGCAAATCGCGGGCGTTCAGCACGTCATGGATGTCGACGGTCTCCAGAGTGCGCGCGCGGTGCGCGAACCGGTGCACTCGACGAGCGAGGCGGAAGAGGCGTTCGACGGAATCACGTACGAAAAGGGAGCGGCCGTCCTTCGCATGATCGAAGGTTGGCTCGGCCCGGACGTCTTTCGCCGCGGGGTGCAGCGCTACCTGCGCGAGAACGCGTGGAAGAGCGCTCGTTCCGACGACCTCTTCCGAGCGCTCGAGTACGTGTCCACGCAGAAGATCGGCGAGCTTGTTCGGGGGTTCCTCGACCAGCCCGGAGTGCCCGACGTTCTGGTGAATTGGACCTGCGGCGCCGGGGGTAAGATCGAGCTCAGCCAGTCGGAGTGGCGACCGCTCGGCAGCGGTAGCGAGGCGCACCGCAGCTGGACCCTGCCGGTGTGCGTCGAGACCGACGGACCGAAAGGCAAAAGCTGCTTCACGCTCGGCCGGGACCCCATCGTGCGCGATCTCGGTCCGAACTGCCCGGCCTGGGTGCATCCGAATACGGGCGAAGCGGGCTACTACCGCTTCGTCGTCGAAGGCGCGCGGCTGATGGCGCTCGCGCGCGGGGCGCGGGCCCTTTCGCCGATCGACCGGCTCGGGCTCGTATCCAACGCCTGGGCCGAAGTCCGACAAGGCGCGATCGGCGGCAGCGTCCTGCTCGAAATGCTGCCGCTGTTCGACTCCGAAACGGAGCGCAACGTGGTCGAACAGATCGCGACGACCCTCGAGGGCATCGACCAGGCGCTTGTCGACGACAACGTCCGCGACGCTTTCCGGCGGTGGGTGGGCGCGCGGATGGCGGTGCGCAAAGCCTCACTTGGCTGGGAGCCCGCGCCGAACGAAGACGACGATCGGACAATCGAGCGGCGTACCGTGTTGTGGCTCTCGGGAGAACTCGGCTACGACGAGGCAACCCTCGAAGAGGCGCAGCAGTATGCCGAGAGCTGGCTGAGAGACCCCCGGGCGGTCCCGCCCGACACGGCTGCCGTGGCGTTGCCCCTGGCGTCGATCAAGGCCGGCGCGTCGCGGCTGTACCAGCTTCGATCCGCGGTGGCGAACGCGAAGACGCCGGAGGACCGGGCGCTCGCCATCCGGGCGATGGGCACCTTCGACGACCCGGCGCTTCTGCGCAAAGCGCTCGACCTCACGTTGACCGACGAGATCAAGCTGTCGGAGCTGAGGTACGTGTTCGGCTCTGCTGCGGCCCACCGGGCGACCGCCCCGGTACTCTACGCGTGGGAGAAGGAGAACTGGGCCAAGCTGCGCGCGCGACTACCGGGCTCGTTCGGGGGCGGCACTCTCATCGAGGTGGCCTCCACGATGTGCACGGCCGCCGCGCGCGACGACGCGCGAGAGTTTTTCGTTCCGGCGACGCGCGGAATGGAAGGCGTGAAACGCCGGCTCGACGAAGCGCTCGAATCGGCGGGGATGTGTGTTGCCTTGCACGACCACGGAGCGGTGGAAGTCACGAGGTATCTGAGACGCAAAGAGCCGTAACCCCGATCGCGCCCGTACAGAACCCTGTGTATAAGCACTCCATGCGCCTTCGTGCATGCCTGGTTGGCCTCGCTGCGCTCCTCGGAGCTGCCGCCGCGCGCGACGCGGGTGCGGTCGGGACGCGCACCTTCGAGCTCGATTCGCTGGAGCAGCTCTCGGGAGGCGACCTCGCGGGCGTCAGCGTGAGCTCCGACGGAGTGGTGCGGGCGGGCTGGACGCTCGGAAACGTTCCCTTGCCGGACGACGCCGGCACGACGGCCACGTGCGCCGTGACGCTTCCCGACGGCAGCGTCCTCGTCGGCACCGGACCGGCCACCGGCGGCAAGGTGGTGCGCATCGCCAACGATCACGCCTCCGTCTTCGCCGACACGAAGGAAAACGCGGTCAGTGCCCTCGCGGTCGACAAGCGTGGCACGGTGTACGCGGCGACCACGAGCAACAAGATTTACCGCGTCACGCAGGGCAAAGCCGAGGTCTTCGCCACCCTCGCGGACGTCGACAGCGTCTTGGCGCTCGCCCTCGACCCGACGGGGACCGCGCTCTACGCAGCGACGGGATCCGACGGCCACATATGGCGAGTCGACGCGAACGGTGCGCCGAGCGTTTATTTCAAGAGCGAAGATCCTTTCGTGGTTTCGCTGGCCGCGGCCGACGACGGCGCCTTGTATGCCGGAACGAGTAGCAAGGGCATGCTCTACCGGATCACGGGCCCGGGTCGCGCGACGGTTCTCTACGATTTCGCGGGCGAAGACGTGCACGCGATCGCAATCGGCCCGGGCAGAACCGTCTGGGCGATTGTCGACGCGGCGTCGAGCGCGAGCGCCGCGGAATCCTCGGAGCAGCCGCAGTCGCGACGCAATACCGGGGGACGAACGCCACCGGGACCGTCGACCGTGCCCCGTTCCAAACCGGGAAAGGGCTCGCTCTGGCGTTTCGACCCACAGGGCCGCCCCGAGCGCCTCATGCACCACGACGAAACGCATTACGTTTCGCTCGCGGTCGACGAGCGCGGCACGCCGTACGTCGGCACCGGCGCGGAGGGCCGGGTGTACACCGTGGACGACGCTCACGTTGTTTCGCTCTTGGCCGACACCGACGAGCGACAGATCGGGGCCATTGGCATCGCCGGCCGCACGCGCTTCGTCCTCGGGAGCGACCCGGCCATTTTTCACCGGATCCTCGGCACGGGCGGCCCGGACGCCGTGTGGACGAGCAAGGCGCTCGATGCCGGTCTTCGCGCGCGGTTCGGCCACGTGACGTGGAACGGCGCCGGACTCGTCGAGGTCTCGACCCGGACCGGGGACACCCAAACGCCGGACAATACGTGGAGCGCGTGGAGCGCCCCCGTCGTGAACGGGGGAGTCGCGTCCAGTCCGGCCGCGCGATACCTCCAAGTGCGGGCGCGCCTTCGCGACGCCAGCGCGAGCATCTCCGACGTCATCATCCCCTTCGTGACCGAAAACCTGCGCGCCGTCGTGACCGAAATCGCGGCCCACCCGAAGGGGATCTCGCACGAGTCGAAAGAAGGCATCGTGCAGAGCGGCAACGAGCCGCCCAAGCACGAGAGCGTGCTTCACGTGACGTGGAAAGTGGACAACCCCGACAGCGACGAGCTTCGCTATCGCGTCCAGTTTCACCGCGACGGGGCCCCTCGCTGGATCGACGCCACCAAGCCCGACGACGTCCTGACGAAATCGGAGTTCGACTGGGACACGGCGGCGCTCCCCGAAGGCAAGTACCGCGTACGCGTCGAGGCGAGCGACGACATCTCCAATCCGGCCAACAGCGCAACTCACCATGCGCTCGAAGCGGCCCCCGTGCTCGTCGACAATACGCCACCGGTCTTCAAGGCAATTGGAATCCAAGGTCGTCGGCTGCGCGCAGAAGTGGTCGACGGGCTGGGACCGATCGCCCGAATCGAAGTGGCCATCGACGGCCGACTCGAGTGGCACCCCCTCGGCGCGGCCGATGGGATCTTCGACACGAATGCGGAGGGCGTCGACGCGGACATCACTGCGCTGCTCCCGAAGGAGCCCGGGCCTCACGTCGTCGCGGTCCGCGCGTACGATGCAGCCGGAAATTTCGTCGTGCACGACATCGAAGCTCCCTGAATCTCAGATTAAACGAACCCGATCGGCACGCACCCACACGTATCCACGTGACAGCGATGTCATGGTCGCGACGGCAAATGCCGGCGGTGCCGGGACGCAGGATGGAGATTTCCGCAGTGAACAGCTCCATCATGTCTGCGGCACGCGACGTGAATTGGTGCTTTTCTGTCTGTCCTTGCTTCGATGAATCTACGGGTCTCACTTCTCATCACCACAGCCCTCTCCGCGAGCGCGGCCGGCGCGGCCGGCTGCAGCGGCTCGGCCATGAGCCCCGGCCCATCGGCCACGGCCACGGTGAGTCCGCCGGACAGCGGGACCGATGACGGTGCCATCAGTTTTCCAAGCCCCGGCGCGAACGCGAGCTTCGGTCCGGGCGCGCCCATGCGGCAACCCCCGCAGTCGCAGATCCAGGGCAGCCCGCTCTGCAACGCCTCCGGTTGGATGGGCTGCTACCCGGACAACGCCAAGACGGCGAGGGGAAGCGACTGCAACGGGCCGGCCGAGGGCCGCGGCAACGACGGCGGCGTCGTAGGTTCCGACACGCCGTCGGCCTGTCACGTGGAGCGTGCAGACGCCGGGGTCCAGCCCGTGTGCACCGGATCCGGCAGCAGCACCGACGGCATGACCTGCGGCGGACCAACCGACTGCGCGCCTGGCTACGAGTGCGTCGGGAGCGGCAGGTGCCAGCCGTACTGCTGCCGCGGTGAATGCTCCCAGTCGAACGATTTTTGCGACATCCAACCGACCGCGGCCGACCCGGCGCTGAAAGTCCCGGTTTGCATGCCCATCCAGGGCTGCGGTCTGCTCGACAGCGACGGAGGAGCCTGCCCGCCGGAGGCAACCTGCGCCGTCGTGCGTCCGGACACGGGGACGACGGGTTGCGTGGCCATCGGCCCTCGTCAACCAGGGGAAGAGTGCAACACGTCCGACTGCGCGCGAGGGCTCACGTGCCTGGGAGCGTCGGGGCAGAAGACCTGCTACATCCTTTGCCATACCGGGCAGCGGACCCAGGAGTGCGCGGAAACTCCCAAGCAGATTTGCAAGGGCGGGATACCGCTGTTTCCTGCCCCTGGCATCGGCATCTGCGAATAGGGCGAGCGGACTCCTCTAGAGACCCTAATCCGTCGGACGACGGAACCTCCCGGTGTCCGGTGGCCCCGCGATTTGCGGCGCATTGGCCTTCACGCCGATCGTGTACAGCGCCGCCGATATGCCGCACGACCCATGGCGCGACACCGCGCGATACGCGTCGGTCGTTTCGACGCGATTGCCGCCCTCCGCCACGCCTGGGCCGGCCGTCGTCACGATCCCGATCCGGATCTCGCACCAGCCTTTGGTGCCGAGCTTTACGAACAGGTCATTTTCGTCTTCGACGATTCGATGCATGCGCTCCCCGCAGTCGCTACGCGTTTTTGATCACGCGGTCCTTCTAGTCTTCGCCCACCACGCTGCAAGGAGTCCATTTCGTCGCGCCAGAGGCGACGCGATCGACGGCCAGCGACCACCGTGAGCCTCAGGTGCTTGCTGGGAAGAGACGCGGGTACGGAGGCTGCCATTGCCCGGTGACGAGGGTAGCGTTCATTTCGAGAGAAGAAACTCGAAAGCAACGCCCCGTGTCGCACACACTCGTCGCACGAGAGAACGAACCGCTGCCGCCCGGAGAATGTCTCTTGGGTCCGTTTAATCGCGATGCACGACATACGGCGCGCGCGATCCGTGAACAAGCATTCGCTCACTCGGCTTTTGCGGATAATTCCAATGTCTCTCCATGATCGGAATTCACCTGCTCTCGACGGGAAGGCTGATAAACTCTGTACCCTGACAATGCGCGAGCGAGAGCGATCCCTTTTTTCGTCGTGCGGTCTAGAGTGGCGTCCGCGATCCAATCGGGGAAGGTCGCCGATTTGGATCCCGTTCGCACTCATCACCACGATGGTTTGGGCGTGCAGCGGCTCCGGTTCGGAACCGCAGGTGATCATTGCTGCCGGGGCGATAGCCGCGCCCAGCTCGACTGGGGTGCTGTCGGCGGCCCCCTCCGGAGCGGGCTCCTCGGCGAACAGTTCATCGGCGACCGCGCCATCGGTAAGCGGGCCATCCGCGACCCCGCCGTCTGCCGGCAGCACGCCCTCCGCGGGATCGTCTTCTGGGGGCTCGGGCGGCGGCAGCGGCGCCAGTAGCTCGGGCAGCGCTCCCGTGCGACCCGCCGGCGGTGACGCCGGCGCCGGGGGAGTTCCCTGCGACGTGGCCACGATGCTGGCGACCAATTGCAACGCCTGTCATGGCG
>CAZVPE010000113.1:0-17016 GCA_964628155.1 uncultured Polyangiaceae bacterium
CGGCGGGGCGCCTCACCACCGGCTGGACACTCATTTGCGGGGCCCTGTACTAAGCATCGCTCCTCATGCATCGCACGAAGACCGAAGCCGCCCTCGCCGAGGCGGAGCTCGCGCACGCCGACGACCCTGAACGGGCGGAGCTCCTGGGACGAGCGCGCCGGTTCAAAGCAAGCTGGATCGATCTGGCCGAAGCGCTGACGCGCGCAAAGCGCGGGCACCGATGGAAAGAATGGGGCTTCGATTCGTTCGAGTCGTACGCGAAGGGCGAACTCAAGCTAAGGGAGGAGACGGTCGACAAGCTCACGGGCTCGTACTCGTTCTTGAAACGGCGCGCCCCGGCCGTCCTTTCCCGCGACGCCTTGCAGGAGCCGATCCCGAGTTACCAAGCCGTGGACTTTCTGCGACGCGCGGAAGCGAGCGCCGATGCGCCACGCGATACCGTCGAGACGATTCGCCGCCGCGTCCTCGACGACGCCGCGCCCGCCGCGACGCTCTCGCGCGCTTACGGCGACGTCGTCTTTCCGATCGACGCGTCGAAGCGACAGGAGCGCGACGTTGCCGGGCTGAGAAACGTCGCCAAGCGCCTACACGAACTGCTTTCGGAAACGCACGCCGTCTCCCCCAAGCTCGCGGCGGAGGTCCGGGAAGCCCTCGCGTCCCTCCTGGCAGCCCTCGCCAAGAGCAGCGACGAAGCGGCCTGACGGCCCGCCGCTTTGGAGTACGGTAACGCCGCCGTGCGCTACTCCGTCAGCCTCTTCCCCCAAAAGCACTCGGTCGACGTGGTCGAGCTCCCGAACGGCTCCGTCCGGGTGCACGTAGACGGCCGTCCCGTCGACGTCGACGTCGCCCCGGTCGGCAAGCAGCTCAGCGTTCGCGTCGGCGGGCAAGTCGTCGACTTGACCATCGACGGGAACCTTCCCGAGCTCCGCGTCATCGCCGGTGGGAGCCGGCTGTTGGCCCACGTCGAGAGCGAGCGAACGGCGTCGGCGGAGCGCTCACGGAAGGCGGACGCGGGCCGCGGCGAAAATGTGGTGAGGAGCCCCATGCCGGGACGGGTCGTCAAAGTGCTCGTCGCCCAGGGGGAGCCGGTTGAAGCGGGCCAAGGGCTGGTCGTGCTCGAAGCGATGAAAATGGAAAACGAGGTGCGGGCACGGGCCGCCGGAACCGTCACCGAGGTCCATGTCCTCGCCGGAGCC
Organism: uncultured Polyangiaceae bacterium; assembly: GCA_964628155.1. GTDB lineage: Bacteria > Myxococcota_A > Polyangia > Polyangiales > Polyangiaceae > Palsa-1150. The sequence continues at coordinate 1,197 of CAZVPE010000113.1, forward strand.
GCGGTCGAAGCGAACGCGAAACTCGTCACGCTGGCGTGAGCACGATGGAGGGAAGGAAGCGTTCGCGGCGCCCCGACTTCGATCCCACCGCCCCAGCGACGATCAGCGGCGCAGGGCAGGTCGTCGGTTGGGGGCTGGCCCTCTGGGGCGGGGTGCAGGTCGCGAGCGCTGTGCTGGATCGCAAACCGTTCGGGTCGGCGCTCGTGCAAGCGGTGATGGCCGAATGGGGCGCGAGCCGGCTCGGAATCGCGTGGAGTGACCCGCTGGCGCCCATTGCCGAGTGGACCGGGATCGCCCGGCGTGCCTCACGGGGAGCGGCGTTGGGCGCCGCAGCGGCGATTCTGGTCGTCGCATCAGCCCTGGCGACGCGTGGAGCGTCCATTGCGTCAGCGGCGTCGCTTGGTTCGAGCATCGGACTTCTGGGAGTAGGGCTCTTCGCCGCCGCGCTCGGAGCCGTGCGCGACGAGCTTCTTCTCCGAGGAGTGGTGCTGCGCGCGACGCGGGGCATGCTGCCGGCGTGGGCTTGTCTCCTGGCATGCGGGGCGGCCGCGGCGGCGGCGAGCTTCGGCGTCGGCATCGAGTCCCCCGTCGAGCTCACGGCCGAAGCGCTCCGGGGGATCGCGCTCGGTTCGCTCTGGGTCCGCGACCGAGGCGCGTGGATGGCATTCGCCGCGAACGCGTCCTGGATGTGGACCCTCGGATCGCTCGCGCACGGAGGTCTCTTCGACGTGCGCTTCGTCGTCGAGCCCGACGAGGCCGCGACCGCCGTTGCGATACTGGCGGCCTTCGCGATCGCGGGATGGTCGTCGATCCGGCAGCGGCGGTCGTAAGTCCGGACTACGATGCGTCCGATGTCCAGCGGCCGGTGGAGCCAATGATTTCCGAGCCCCTCGCGGCCAAGCCGCGCCGACGTACCCTGACCGAGGACGCACTGAACCTGCCCAATCTCCTCACGATGGGACGCATCGCAGCGATCCCGTTCCTCGTGTGGCTGCTCGACTCGCCGACGCCGGTGCGCGGCTTCTGGGCCTGCATCGTCTTTACGGCCGCGGCGATCACCGACGTGCTCGACGGCTATCTCGCGCGCAAGCTCGACGTGGTGAGCGTTCTGGGCAAATTCCTGGACCCTCTTGCCGACAAGCTGATCGTCATGGCGGCGCTCGTGTGGATGGTCCCGATGGGTCGCATCCCAGCCTGGGCGGTCGTCTTGCTTCTCGCGCGCGAGATCAGCGTGACGGGCCTTCGAAGCGTGGCCGCGAGCGAAGGGGTCGTCATCAGCGCCGGCCACGAAGGAAAGACGAAGACCGCCCTCCAGATGATCGGAATCGTCGCGCTCGTGCTTGGTTACCCGTATCACCTCGCCTATCTGGGCATCGACCTCGGCGTCGTCGACATGGTCCGTGTCGGACAGATGCTCGTCTACTTGTCGCTCCTCTTCTCGTTCGCGAGCGCCGCGCAATATGCCCGCCTGTTCGCCGCCGCCGTCGAGGCCAAAGAGCGACGCCTGGGCGACGGCTCCCCGTGAATGCGTTCTGGCGTTTCGCACGGTTTCTGCCTAGGTTCCCGTCCCCAATGCGCTTCCGCTCCGCACTTCCGCCGAACTCGCCCGTCTCGCTCACGCGCCCGCGTCGGGTCCTCGTCGCGGGCCTCCGGCTCGCGCTGGCCATGGTCGCGACGGCCGTCGCCGGCGGCTGCGCGGGGCAAGGCGAGGGGCAGCTCTGCAACCCGAGGGCCGGAAACAGCGGCAACGACGACTGCCAGAGCGGTCTGACCTGTCAGTCGCGTCCGGCGATCGTGATGGCGCCCTACGGACTCTGCTGCCAGCCGAACGGACAGTCCACGACCAGCGCGTGTTCGCTGAACGGCTCGTCGGGCAACGCCAACCCCGCCCCGCCCGACAGCTCGCCCGGTGACGCACCGTTCGAGGGCGCGGCGCTCGGCGCGGTCGACGGCTCGGACGCCCTTTCCCCGAGTCCCGATGCGCTGGCGAGCACGCCCGACTCTGCCGGCGACGACGGGCCGGACGCCACGGTGGGCGACGACGGCGGCTCGGACGCGACGACGGAGTGAGCCAGCGTGCCGCCCGCGACGCTGGTGCATCACGCGCAGCAAGCGCTCCTCCTGACGGTCGCGGTGTCCCTGCCCGTCCTGGCGATCGCCGCGGTGGTGGGCCTCGTCGTGGCGGCGTTTCAGGCTGCCTCTCAGATCCAGGATCCGACGCTCGCACACCTGCCGCGCTTGATCGTCGTCATCGCAGCCTTGGCGATGCTCGGGCCGTGGATGGGACACGAGATCGCCGCGTTCGCCGAGCAGATGTTCGCCGCAGAGAGCGGCCGATGACCGCAGGCCCTCGGCGTTGAAGCGGCTCCGAGAGCGCGCCCGCGTGCTCGCCGACGTGCGCCGCTTCTTCGATGCGCGCGGGTTCGTCGAAGTGCAGACGCCAGCGATGGTGCCGTCGCCCGGCCTCGACCTGCACCTCGACGCATTCGAGGTACGGACGCCGGGGGACGCCGGCCCGACGCGCTGGCTGAACACCTCGCCGGAGTACCAGATGAAGCGGCTCTTGGCAGACGGGTGGGAGCGCATCTACCAGCTCGCGCCTTGCTTCCGCCGAGGCGAGTCGGGCGGCCGGCACAATCCGGAGTTCACGATGCTCGAGTGGTATCGGGCGCACGCGGGAATGGACGAGGTGATGGGAGACACCGAACAGCTCGTGGCCGCCGTGACCGGCGGCAGCGTGCGGCTCGGCGAACGGACCATCGACGTACGCCCGCCGCTCGAGCGGTTGCCCGTCTGCGATGCGTTTTCGCGTTACGCGGGCTGGCCCGAGGACGAAACGCTCCAGGCGGCGGCGACCGACGAAGACCGCTACTTTCGCGCGCTCGTCGAGGACGTCGAGCCCGCGCTCGAGCGCCTCGATCGCGCGGTGTTCCTGGTCGATTTCCCGGCAACCCAGGCATCCCTTGCCCGCAAGAAACCCGCCGACGCTCGCTTGGCCGAGCGGTTCGAGCTCTACGTGGCGGGAATCGAGCTATGCAACGGTTTCGGCGAGCTGACCGACCCGCGCGAGCAGCGAGAGCGTCTCGAGCGCGACCAGGCGGAGCGGCGCCGGCGGGGGCTGCCCGTCTACCCGATCGACGAACGGTTCCTCGATGCGCTCGCACGCGTACCCCCGAGCGGCGGCAATGCGCTCGGCCTGGATCGGCTCGCGGCCGTCGCCTGCGGGACTACGGAGATCGGCGAGGTGATCGCGTTCGGGGCGGACGAGGTCTGACCTCGGAGCCGTTTGACCGAAGTTCGATCGCGGCGCGACCCCGGGCGCTCACCCCACGTGGGCGCGGCTGGTCGCGAGCTCCACGGCTTGGGCCAAGGTCGGCAGGATGAGGAGATCCATCGCGCGCTTCACGTCGACGTCGCGGCCCGTCATCGCGAAGACCACACACTGGTTGTACACGCCGGCGCTGGCGCGCATGAGGAGCGAACGCGGCCCGAGGTCGGTCTCGAGCATGCGCCGGTACGCCTCGGCAAACCCCTCGATGCGCCGGTCGACGAACGAGTTGATGGCCTCGCACGTCTCGTCGTGCTGGCCGATGCCCGTACCGCCGACCATGACGATGGCGTCGGCCTCGTTGTCGTTCGCGACGTTCAAGACGAGCTGCTGGATGTGCCTCCGCTCCGATTTGACGACGACGCTTCGCACGAGCGTGACGCTCGACGCGTGCACGACGTCGGCGACGATCTTGGTCAGCGCCTCGATCGCGCGGCTCTTCGTGTGCATGACGCCCGCAACGAGAACGCGCGGGATGGCGCTGGGTGGATGGTGTTCGGTCATGCTCTAGGGGTATAGCGCGTTTCACTCTTCGTTCACTGCGATGCCCACGGCACGCATCAAACGGAGTGCGTTCGAGCTCTGGACGATTCCGGGCTTGAGCACGTAGTCGAACGTCATCTTGTCGCCGGCCACCTGCTCTTCGAAGTGCACGTTCTCGACACGCCCGCCGAGCTCCCGCTCGAGCGCGGTGATCCCCAGGTCGTGCGTCGAGACGGCACCGAGCGCGCCTCGCTCCAGGAGCTCCCGCACGACCGCGCACGCCCCGATGACACGCTCTCGGGAGTTCGTTCCGTGAAGGATCTCGTCCAAGAGAAAGAGCGCCGGCCCGCCCTCGCGCTCGCGCGCCAAGTCGAGCACACGCTTCAAGCGGCGGAGCTCGGCGTAGAAATGGGAGACTCCCTGTTCGAGAGAGTCTTCGATGCGCATGCTCGTCGCGACCCTCGCCGGCCCGATCGTCAGGGCCCGCGCGCAGACGGGGGCGCCCGCGAACGCGAGCACCGCGTTCGCGCCGATCGCCCGGAGCAGCGTGCTCTTGCCGGACATGTTCGAGCCGGTCACGACGAGCGCTCGCGACGCGCTCGGCAGCCGCACGTCGTTTCCGACGCGATGATCGTCCGCGACGAGCGGGTGGCCGAGCCCGCGCGCATCGAACTTCGGTTCCCGAGCGGTCTCGGGCCAAGCGAAATCGGGATGCTCGAATGCGAATGCCGCCAGCCCCGCGAGCGCTTCGACCTCGCCGAGCGCGGCGAGCCAGCTGCGCACGCGTTCTCCGGCGCGTGCGCGCCACCGCAAGAGCGCCAGCGCGCAGTGCACGTCCCACATGAGCAGCGGGCCGATGAAGAAACGAAAGACCTCGTTTCGCCGGGCGTCGCTGAAGCCGACGATGCGCTCGAGGGCCGCGATCTCTTCGCTCGCCCGGCGCGACTCGGTCGCGAGGAATCGCTGCGTCCCGGCGAGGAGGGGGGCCTCGAAGTTCTCTCGCTCGATGACGGCCATCATCGCGCGCCACCGCGTGACGGCCGATTCGCGCGCCGAAACTACCGAGAGCATCGGCGTGAGTCGCTCGCCGATCGCGATCCCCACGGCCAGCAGCGCCACGAGGACCGCGGAGAGGGTCCCGGGCCGTGCATGCAGCGCAGACCCGCCCGCGATGGTCGCGATCACGCCCGCCGGAAGGAGCCAGGCAAGCCACGCGAAGAGCGCCGGCAGGCCTTGTTTTGCTTCCGCCCAAGCGAGGAGCGGGCCTGGGTCGGGCCTCTCGTCTCCCAGCACCCCGCCCGCGGTCGAGAGCGCCTCGCGGAAGGCGAACCGCGAAGCGAGCTCGCGTACGGCCCGCTGCCTCGCGAGGACCTCGTCCGGCCAAACTCCGTGCGCCTCGAGCGAAAGCAGCCGCGCGAGGTGCTCCTCTCCGAAGCGCGTCTCGGTAGCGTCCACGAGCTGCATCAGCGACGCGCGGCCGAAGACGTCGAGGTCCCCGGTGAACGAGTGATCGACCGAGCGAAAGCGCGTGCTCGTCGAGGGCAGGTGGTCCCAGTCGTGGGCGAGGCGCGCGAGACCTCGCTCGTGAAAGCGAAGCGCCGACGCGGCGCGTTCTTTGGCGTCGAAGATGCGCGCGTGGACCACGACGAAAGCGGCGAACGAGGCGGCAGCCGCCGCCAGCGCATACCAGGCCCACGCCTCCCAACGCGCCCAGACGATGCCTCCCACGAGCGCCACGGCCGAAGCGGCGAGCGCCAGCCGCGCGGTGGCGACGCGTCCGGCGCGCGCCTCGAGGGCCGTGACTTCACGCGCGCGGGCCACGCGCCCTCGCTCGTAGGCGGCACGCGCGTCGATGGGCCCGGCTTCCGTGCGCGTATTCACTGGAGGGACCGCGGAGCCTACCCTGGATTCGTGAAAAAACGGCTGCGTTCTCGGGCGGCCCAGGCGGGGTAAGATGCGGCGCCGAGAGTCGCGAATGCCGAAACGAAGCGGTTGCCTCGTCGTCACGGGGATCGGTTGCGTCGCGATTGGGGGTCTGGCCGTCGGAATGGCGACCGGGCGTATGCCCTTTGCCGTTCCGTCGCTGGAGAGGCTGGCTTCCTCGGTCGCAAGCTGGACGTCTCCGCCGCCCCCGCCGCCGCCCCCGGGCGCCGCCGCGAGCGCGGACGCCGCCCCGCCGGTCCATCGGCAGACAGCGCCCCTCTCGAGCGCGCAGCTCGGTGCGCCGCTGGTCCACGGCACGTTCGTCACCGCGTGCGGCGCGCCCGAGCGCATGAAGGTGGTCGTGAACGCGACGGTGAAGATGGGCCGCGCGGTCGGCGTCGCGGTGACCACCGACCCGCCGGACCCCGCGGTGGCGGCCTGCGTCGAGCGAGCGACGCGCGGCATGCAATGGGACATCAGTCCCAAGACGGATCACGTGACCGTGACGTACTGAGCGAAGCGTTCGTCCGACCGTGCTTGCCTCGATTCTGCGCGGAGCAATCGCGCGACATCGGGGACTCCGAGCACGCGCTCCCAGCTAGAAACGCGCGGTTCGGCTTGCCCACCCTTGGCGACGCCGCGTGCTTCGGCGTATGCACGCAGTCCCCGCATGGCAGAACGCCCCCTGGTCCTTCTCTCCAACGACGATGGATACGCCAGCCCCGGGCTCCAGGCCATGCGCCGCGCGCTTGCTGCCACGGCCCATGTGGTCGTGCTGGCTCCCGAAGGAGAGCAGAGCGCCTCGAGCCACGCTCTCAGCCTGCGGCGACCGCTGCGACTTCGCGCGGTCGAGTCCGGCGTCTTCGCGCTCGACGGAACGCCCGCCGACTGCGTCTACGTCGCGCTGCACGCCGGCCAGCGCGTCCTTCCACGCCGCCCGGACGTCGTCGTCTCGGGCATCAACCACGGAATGAACCTCGGGCAGGACGCCTTCTATTCGGGCACAATCGCCGCCGCGCGCGAAGGGGCGCTGCGCGGAATCCCGGCGGTTGCGGCGAGCGCGCACCCGTCGGTCGATCTCGAAACCGCGTCCTCTCTCTGCGCGCGGATCGCCTTCGACCTCGCCCGCGTCAAGCAGGCGCGCACCCCGCTGCTCAACGTCAACGTGCCTCCTGGTTGGAACGGGCAGGTACGAGCGACTCGTCTGGGGGCGCGCATCTACGAAGAGATCGTCGACTTCCGCGTCGACCCACGAGGCCGCGAGTACCTCTGGCTCGGGGGGCCGGGCGTGCGTCACGAGCGCGACACCGGTACGGACACGGACGCCTACGACGACGGGGCGGTCTCGCTGACGCCGCTCCTACTCGATCTGACGAGCGTCGCGGACGCCCAGCTCGCGACCGAGCTCGCGCGACGCCTCGACGGTGCAACGGGTTGAAAGGAGAAGGAGCCATGGCGACGAAGAAGCGGCCGGCCAAGCGAGGCGCCGCGAGCAGGACTTCCAAGAAGAGCGCGAGGGCGCGACGACAGCCGGTCGCGATACAGCCCGCGATCGCTCGACCGATGTCCACGTTCGACTTCTGTCGCTCGCTCATCCGGGACGTGCCCGACTTTCCCCGCCCGGGGATCGTCTTCAAAGACATCACGCCCCTGCTCGCGAGCCCTCGTGCCCTCCACATCGTGCTCGACGGGATCGCCGAGCGCTTCATCGGCGAGCACGTAGACGCCATCGTCGGCATCGAGGCGCGCGGATTCATCTTCGGCGGCGCGCTCGCCGCTCGCCTCAACGCGAGCTTCGTCCCGGTGCGAAAGCCCGGCAAGCTTCCGGCGGCCGTCGACCGCGTGGAGTTCGTGACGGAGTACAGCCGCGACGCGCTCGAGATGCACAAGGGGAGTCTGCGCGAGGAGGCGCGCGTGGTCGTCGTCGACGACGTTCTGGCGACCGGCGGCACGGCGGCGGCCGCAGCGGAGTTGGTCCACCGGCAGGGCGGCCACGTCCTCGGCTACGCCTTCGTGGTCGAGCTCTCGTTTCTCGGTGGCCGCGAGCGCCTGCTCCCGGTCCGCGTGGAGAGCTGTATGTCGTATTAGTCTGGCTCGCACGCAGCGCATGAGCCTACCCTACGCCCCGAGACGCACGGCAACCCACAAGGCGACCATCACCGCTACGCCGATCGCGGCCATCGCGAGCAGGTTCGGGACGAAATAGGGGTAGATCGACAGCGCCGCGCCCGCGAGCATGTGGGGAAATCGGCCCTGCTTTCGGCCATAGACGAAGCACGCAAGCCCCACGCAGCCGATCGCCAGCGAGAGAAGCATCGCGTTGCCGTCTTCGAGCATGCGGGTGTGGAGTGTGGCACATATCTGGGAGGGGCCCCCCCCGAAGGCTTCGCGGCTACTGCTGCACCGACGATCGTCCGTATAGTCGGGTGGGGGCTTCGTCCTCCTCCCCGCGCGCTTCCCCAGCGCGGATTGTCGCGCTCAGAAAGGGCTCCTTCTTGGCTATGGGCTGGCGCCCCACCGTCGGTGTTCTTCTCCCCTACGTCGGTGGCTGTTACTACACGCCCTTGCTCGCCGGCGTTCAACGCGGCGCGCGGCGGCGCGGTGCGCGGGTCGTGGCGTTCCAAACGGCCGGCATGGAGTTCTGCTGGCCCGCCGAGGTCGACACCGATCCTCTGGGCTGGAACCGGATCGACGCGTGGATCGGCATCAGCGACGCGGAGGCGACGGGCTACTACCAGCGGATCGCCGCCGCCGGAAAACCGCTCGTCACGGTCAGCACGCGCCTCCCCGGACACAATTGCTGTGCGGTGCTGCCCGACAATTACCGAGGCGTAAACGACGCGGTCGGCCATTTGCTCGAGCACGGTCACCGCCGCATCGCCTTCGCAGGCGCGCTGACCCACATCGACATTCGGGAGCGTTACGACGCGTACGTGGCCGCACTGCACGCTGCGGGCATCACCCCAGACTCTTCTCTCTTCTTTTCGTGCGCCGGGCTCCTCGAACAGGACGGTCGCATCGTCGGCGCCCAGCTCGCCGCCGCTCGCTTGCCGTGCAGCGCGATCGTCGCGGGCTCCGACGCGCTCGCGGTCGGAATCGTCGACGTCCTGCGGGCGGCCGGCTATCGCGTACCACAGGATCTCGCCATCGCGGGCTTCGACAATATCGAACGCGCCCAGTACACCGACCCGCCTCTCACGACGGTTCACCTGCCCTTCGACGTCCTCGCGGAGCGTGCGACCGAAGTCTTGCTCGCCAAGCTGCTTGACGGAACCGCGCTACCGGAGCTGATCCGCGTCGCCGGAACGCTGATTCGGCGCCATTCGTGCGGCTGCTCGCTCAGGCAGCGCCCGAGCTTGCCGCCCGAAGACGCTCTTCGACGCGAAATCGGACGCGAACGGTTCACCCACTCGCTGCTCGAAGTTGCGTCCGGAGGAAGGACGCTCGACGCGGCGCTCACGGCGGAGATCCGACCGCACGCGGCGAAACTCGCGGCCCACCTCCTGGCGACGATCCACGGCGAGAGCGCAATGTCCCCGACCGAGGTTCGCGACGCCTGGCAGCGGCTCCTCACCGTGGCCCACGACGTCGAGACCGTCGAAGCGCTGGTGTCGCTCGTCGAGGACGCCGCCTCGGTCTGGCTCCGCGCGACGAACCCTGACGGAAACGCGGAGGAGTCGGTGCAGCTCGCCCTCCGCAGCCTACGCTTCGAGCTGATGCGCGCCTGGGCCGTCGCGGAACAAACGCGAAGGCGCTACGCGGATTCGAACGCCGACGCGAACCGCCAGATCAACCTGGCGCTCATCGGGGTCGATCTCTCGAAGACGCCCGCCCTGTCCTGGCTGCGCTGGACCCGGCTCCGTCACGCGGTATTCGGCGAGTGGCGAGCTCCGACGACCACGGCGCCGCGCCGCCTCTGCATTCGAAGCGTGTTTCACGCCGGCCCCGAGCCGATGAAGCTCGTGGGATCCGAGCATGTCCCCGCGGAGTTTCCCAGCCCGGAGCTGTGCGATCTGATCGACGCCGACGAAGCCGTCCTCATGAACGTGGTCCCCATCGCCGGCCGCGGAAAAATCAGGGGAATTCTCGCGGTCGTCGGGCCCATCGAGATCGAGCTGACCGAGAACACCGGGAACCTCGAGCTCTGGGCGGCGCTCCTCGGTGCGGCGATGGACCGAGAGGAACTGATGGCCTCGCAGCGTCTCGCATTCGAACGCGAGCGCGAGTTCGCCGAAACGCTCCGGCAGAGCGAGGAGCGCTACGCACTCGCGGCGCACGGCGCGAACGACGGTCTCTGGGACTGGGACGTGGTCAGCGGTCGCGTCTATCTGTCGGCGCGCTGGAAATCGATGCTCGGCCACGAGGATGCCGAGATCGCCCCCCACGTCGATGCCTGGTTCTCGCGCGTGCACGAGAACGATCTTCCCGGCCTGAAGGAGGCGCTGGAGGCCCGAGTCGGCAGCCGAAAGACGCACATTCAGCACGAATATAGAATGGTCCACAAAGACGGCCGGCACGTGTGGGTCCTCTGCCGGGGCATCGTCCTCTTCGACGACCGGGGCAACCCGGTGCGCGTTGCCGGCTCCCAAACCGACATCACGGCGAGCAAAGAGGCAGAGGAGCAGCTCCGCCGGAACGCGCTCCACGACGCTCTGACCGGGCTACCCAACCGCGCCCTGCTGATGGACCGACTCGAGCAATCGATCGCGCGGGCGCAGCGGACCGCGGACGCGCGCTTCGCCGTGCTCTTTCTCGACTTGGATCACTTCAAGACCCTCAACGACAGCTTGGGTCACCTCGCCGGAGATCAGCTCCTCGTCCAGATCGCGCACCGCCTCGGCGAGTGCTTGCGCAGCACCGACACGGTCGCCAGACTTGGGGGCGACGAGTTCGCCATCATCCTGGCCGATCTCGAGAACGACGAAGCCCCCTCGATCATCGCGGAGAGGATCCAGGAGGCGCTCGGCGAACCGTTCGAGCTCGAAGGCCACCGGGTCTTCACCTCCGCGAGCGTCGGCATCACGCTGAGCTCCGAGAAGTACAAGCGGGCCGCGGACTTCTTGCGCGACGCCGATACCGCGATGTACCGGGCCAAATCGCAGGGCCGGGCGCGTCATCAGCTCTTCGACGGTCACATGCACGAACAGGCCATGGAGCGCCTGAGCGTCGAAGCGGGCATGCGGCGAGCCCTCGAGCGCGACGAGCTCGTTCTCTACTACCAGCCCATCGTGTCGCTCGAGACGGGGGCCATTGGCGGCGTCGAGGCACTCATCCGGTGGAACCATCCGGAGCGGGGACTCCTGCTGCCCGCAGACTTCCTGGCCGTCGCAGAGGAGAGTGGCCTCATCGTGCCCATCAGCGAGTGGGTTCTTCGTTCGGCGTGCGAGCAGGCGGCCCAATGGAAGCACCTGCAGCCGATGCGCATCAGCGTGAACATGCCGCCCCAGCAGCTGAGGCATCCGTCGTTCGTGAAGTTGATCAGCGACCATCTGCACCGGTCCGCGCTGGCGCCTTCGGCGATCGGGCTCGAGCTCGTCGAGAGCAGTCTCATCGAGAATCGCGAGGCGATCGTCGAGAACCTCCAGCAGCTCCGCGCGATGGGCGTCTACATCGCCGTCGACGACTTCGGAACCGGCTACTCGTCGCTCAGCTACCTGAAGCGACTGCCGATCGACGCGCTCAAGATCGACCGATCGTTCACGCAGGGGATCCCCTCCGACATCAACGACACGGCCATTTCGACGACGATCATCGCCATGGCGCGTAGCCTGAACCTGCACGTGGTGGCGGAGGGCGTCGAGACCCCCGAGCAGGCGGATTTCTTGCGGGCCCAGGGCTGCCACACGGCTCAGGGCTACCTCTTCAGTCGGCCGCTCCCCGCCGCCGAATGTTTGCCCTTCCTGGAACTCGGGGCGCGCGTACCGCTCCTCGCGAGCCGCCTGCCGCCGCGGGACTCTTCCCGACTGCGGCTGTCGGGAACCAAGTGAAGGCGGGGGCGCCGGTCACCCCGCGCGAGCCCGCGCCATCATCGCCCACAAGAGCGAAAAGAGCGCCCGCGCCCGCGCGAAGAGGCCGCGGGAAGAGCAGCGGAGCGTCGCCATCGACGAGGCGATCGTCGTGAGCGCCGGAGTGTAGGGGAACCACCAGAGCTCGCGCTTTGCGCGGTTCCGATCGACGAGCACGAAGCGCGGCCGCGTCAGGGAGTCGAGCGCGAGCGGCGAGCCGGTAATTCCCCAGCCCGTCTCGCCGCGACCGCCCCAAGGAGCCGCTGGGATGGCGCCGGAGAACCCGTGGTTATTGATCGTCACGACCCCGACGTGCAGGCGGCGCGCGAGCTTTAGCGCCCTTTTTTGGTCCCGCGTCCAGATGCTCGCCGTCAACCCGTAGCGCGAGGCGTTTGCACGAGCGATGGCCTCCTCCACGCCGTCGACGACCGCGATCGGGAGCACGGGCCCGAAAGTCTCGTCGCGCATCAGCGCGGAGTCGTCTCCGAAGACGCGGACGACGGTGGGTGGGTAGGAGTGCCTTTCTCCGTCGGGAGCGGACCGAAGGGCGCGCGGAGGGGACGACCCGGCCGATCCCTCCGCGCCGCGTGCCAACACTTCGGCCCCGGTCTTCCGCGACGTCTCGACGTGCCCTTCGACGATGGCGCGCTGCGCGCTCGTCGCCAGCGGAGCGACGTCGATCCCCGGCCTCAACGACGATACGACGGCGCAGACTTTCGCCGTGAACGCCTCGGCGATCGTCTTGTCCACGTAGACGCGTTCGATCGACGCGCAGTTTTGCCCGGCGTTCATCATTCCGCCCCAGACGATTCCGTTCGCGGCGCGATCCAGATCGGCGTCGCCCAGGACGATGGCCGCGTCCTTCCCGCCGAGCTCGAGCGAGCAAGGGATGAGCTGTTCGGCGCACGCCCGCGCGACCGCGCGCCCCGACGCGACGCTCCCTGTGAAGACGACGAGGTCGACGCCGGAGGAGCAGAGCGCCGCGCCGACTTCGCCGCCCCCCTGAGCGATCTCGAGGACTCCGTCGGGGACGAGCCCCGCGAAGAGGCCTGCCACGAGCGCTCCGGAGCGGGGCGCCACTTCGCTCGGCTTGAAGACGACAGCATTGCCGGCGAGGAGCGCCGGGACGATCGTTCGCAGCGGCAGGGCGACCGGAAAGTTCCAGGGCATGATGACGCCGACGACTCCGCGCGCCTCGCGGAAGATCGTCCCGCTCTTGCCCGAATACGCGATCGGATCGAAGTCCACTTCCGTCGGCTGGAGCAAGTCCGGCATCGCCTTCGTCCAGTACTGCACGAGATCGGCGGAAGGCAGGACTTCGCCCAGCAGACCCTCGACAGTGGGTTTGCTCACTTCTTCGTGCAAGCAGTCGGCGATCGCGTCGGCGCGATCGAGGACCCGATCTTTGAGCGGCGCGAGGCGTCGGGCTCGCTCGCTCGGTCCGAGCCCCTCCCACGCGGGCTGCGCCGCCCGTGCGCGCGTCACGATCCGCACGACTTCGTCTTGCGCCATGGCGCTACTCTACTTCGCCTCGGCCCCCGCAGGCGCGTTTAGCGCCGCGCGCTGCCGCGCCACGTTCGCCGGGGGCGCACCCAGCTCTTCGGCGCGATCGAGGGCGCGAGAAGCTTCGACCGTCCGCCCGAGCTTTCCGAGAGCCCACGCCCGGCCGAGCTCCGCGGCGGCGAACCGAGGCCGGCGAACGAGCACTTGGTCGTACGCGTCGAGGGCCTTGCGCGCGTCGCCTTGCGATACGGCCACGGTGGCGAGGCCGAGCCAGTTCTCGGGTCGGCTCGGGTCGGCGGCCACGCCCGCGCGGTACGCCTCTTCGGCGGCCTCGGAGTCGCCCAGACGGAGTCTCACGAGACCGAGCGTGTGCCACGTCTCCGCGTCGCGCGCGCCCCGTCGGACGGCCTCCTCGAGCCGCGGCCTCGCCGACTCCGCCTCGCCCCAGCGCGCGCATCGCATCCCCCCTTCGCGCGGCCCCTCGGGGCGAGCGGGAGCGACGCTCGCCGCTTCGTCGTACGCCGCGAGCGCTTCGTCGTAGCGGTGTACGAGCTCGAGCGCGTGACCGAGCTCGAGGTACGGCACCGGGTCGTCGGGAGGCAGCCGGCGTCCGAGCTCCTCCACCTCCGCTTGCGCGCCGTGGATGTCGCCGCCGAGCGCGAGCACCCGAACGAGGAGCCGACGCGCGGCGAGGTCGTCCGGGTGACCGCGCAACTGCTCGCGCAAGAGCGCCGCCGCCTCGGACTCTCGATGCTCCCGCACGAGCGCCTGCGCGCGGCCGACAGCGCCCGGAGCCGCGCACCCAACGCCCACGGCTGCGACAACGAAGAGCGAAAGCGTGGTATGCCGCAGCATCGATTTCGACCACGCTGCGGCGACGCCGTAGACGTGCCGTCCTGGAGGCGAGGAGCATGGCACATCTCGACGAGGTCAAGACAATCGGCGTCCTCGGCGCGGGGCAGATGGGCGCGGGCATCGCACAAATCGCGGCCGCCAGCGGCCTTCAGGTGGTGCTCGCCGACGCCACTTCCGATCTCGCGGAGCGCGGGAAGAAGAAGATCGCAGGCATTCTGGCCAAGCAGGTGGAAAAACAGAAGATGACCGCCAAGGCGAGCGCGGCGCTCTTGGCCCGCATCGCGCCGGCGCCCGGCCCCGGCGCCTTTGGCTCCTGCGATTTCGTCGTCGAGGCGGCCACCGAGAAACTGGCGATCAAGCTCGAGCTCTTTCGCGCGTGCGACGCCGTGCTTCCGGCGGGCAAGTGGCTCGCGAGCAACACCTCCTCCATTTCGCTCACCCGGCTCGCGGCCGCCACCTCCCGGCCCGACCGCGTCATTGGCATGCATTTCATGAACCCCCCGCCGCTCATGAAGCTGGTCGAAGTGGTGCGCGCGCTGCAAACCAGCGACGAGACGCACGCGCTGACCTGCGCGCTCGCCGAGAAACTCGGCAAGACCGTGACGACGAGCCGCGACGCGCCGGGCTTTCTCGTCAATCGGATCCTGATTCCCATGCTTTGCGAGGCGTGCTTCGCGCTCGAGCAGGGTGTCGGGTCGCCGGAGGACATCGACACGGGCGCGAAGCTCGGGCTCAATCACCCTATGGGACCGCTCGAGCTGAGTGATCTCATCGGGCTCGACACCGTGCTCGCGATCGCCGACGTGCTCCGCGAGGAGTTCGGGGACGACAAGTACCGCGCGCCGACGCTCTTGAGAAATCTGGTCGCCGCGGGGTTCTTGGGCCGAAAAGCCGGACGTGGCTACTACCGGTACGACGAAAAGGGCAACCGCCTGGGAGCGAGGTAAAGGAACATGTCGACGCTGCTCATCGACCGCGACGGATCCGTCGTCACGCTCACGCTGAACCGTCCGGACAAACTCAACGCGCTGAACGAAGAGCTGCTGCGCGAGCTACTCGGGTCGCTGGCCGCGCTCGAAGCCGACCCCTCGGTGCGCGTCGCGATCCTGACCGGCGCCGGGGACAAGGCGTTCGGCGCCGGGGCCGACATCGCCGCGATGGTCGCGATGACGCCTCCCCAGGCGAAGCGATTTGCGGATCTCGGCCACAGAGTGGGTGAGGCCATCGAGCAAGCGCACTTCCCCGTCATCGCCGCTCTGAACGGTTTCGCGCTGGGCGGAGGATACGAGCTCGCCCTCTGTTGCGACTTCATCTACGCGAGCGATCGCGCAAAAATCGGTCAGCCAGAAGTGGGGATCGGGGTCACCACGGGCTTCGGCGGCGCGCAGCGGCTCGCTCGGATCGTGGGCGTCGCGCGCGCCCGGGAAATTTGCATGACGGGCGACGTCCTTGATGCAGAGGCGGCGCTGCGCCTCGGGCTCGTCAACGCCGTAGTGCCGCACGCCGAGCTCCTTCCGAAGGTGCGCGGCGTTGCGGCGAAGATCGCGAGCAAGGCGCCGCTCGCAATCGCGTCGGTCAAGCGGACGATCCTGCGAGGCGTGGACGCGCCTCTGGCGACGGCGAACGAGCTCGAGGCAACCGCGTTCGCCGCGCTCTTCGGCACGCTCGATCAACGGGAAGGAATGGGCGCCTTCCTCGAGCGGCGAACACCGACGTTCCAGGG
>CAZVPE010000114.1:0-12666 GCA_964628155.1 uncultured Polyangiaceae bacterium
GGAGCTGCTCCCCCTCTCCGCAAGCGGAGAGGGGGCCGGGGGGTGAGGTTTAATATCTGGACCAGCCGGTTCTCTCCCCATAGCGCGACCGGTCATCGCGCGAGCGCGGCTTCCGGGTATTGCAGGCGGAGCTGCACGTCGATTCCGTTCGCCTCGTCGCTTCTTCCGAGCGCACGCAGCGCCTGCTCTTCCACCGCGAGCTCCTCGGGGACGAGCTGCCGCGAGGGGAGGGCGCGGGCGGAGCGAATCGCCCGGAGCGCCGTGCGCGGATCGGAACGTGCGAGGGCGCCGCGCGCTTCGGCCACGAGCGAAGCTTCGCGGGCCAGCATATCTTCGTGGATCGCCCGCTTGGCGTGGGGAGCGGCCGCCCGCACCGCAGCCGGTGGCGTCGCGGTTGCGACCTCGGCGGGACCGACACCCAAACTCGGAGAAGGCGTCCGAGTCCAGATCGACTGCACACCGGCGGAGCGCGCCGAGGGCGCGGACGCCGCTTCGAGAGCTGGATCCGCCGTCGTCCTCGGTGTCGTGGGGGTAGGACCCACGTGAAGGAGAACGGTCGCGAGGCCCACGGCGAGCGAACCCCCGAATAGCGCCCCGACGGCGAGAAGCTTGGTCGCGCTCGCCCCGCCGGCGACCAGGGCGCTCGTTGCGGTTCCACCCGCCACCGCGGCGGCGCCGCCGACGGCGCTGGACACGCCCGACCATACCTTCGTTCGCGCCGCGGCGTTCGGCGTGTCGGCCCTTGCCGCGGCGAGCAGCTTGTTCACGGAAGCCGACAAGCGGGTGTCATTCATGGGCCGCCTCCTTGGCGCGCGAGCGCCGCCTCGAGCTCAAGGCGCGCCACGCGCAGCCGCGAGTACACCGTGTTGAGTGGGATCGAGAGGACCTGAGCGATCTCCGGGGCCGTCATCTCTTCGATCTCGTGAAGGACGAGCACCGCGCGCCGGCCGACGTCGATCGTTTCGAGGGCAGCGTCCAGTTGCCACAGCGCCTCGCGGCGCGCGAGGGCGTCGCCTTGCGTCGGTTCGACGCTGGCGCGGGCGGTCGCGTCGCCGCCGTCCGGATCCTCGGGATGGCGGCGGCGATGCCGGCGTGCGTCGCTCGCGACGCGAAGTACGATTTGGAACAGCCACGCGCGCGGACCGTGGCCCCGGTCTTCGAATTCGTCGAACCGGCGGTGGGCCACGACGAAAGTCTCCTGGGTCCGGTCCTCGATCTCCGACTCGGGCACCCCCAGCCGGCGCAGATTGCGCCACACGAAATCGACTTGAGCGTCGTAGAGCGCACGAAACGCCCGCGCGCGCGTGTCGGGTTCGGACTTGGGGGCTCGTAGAGGGAGCGCGAGCGGCTCGAGCGTCGGTCGCGAGACCGGTCCGGATGCCGCGACGGGCACGAGCGCACCTTCGGGGGTCACGTGTAAATGATGGCCGGCCGATCGGGCGTCCGTCACCGAATCCTCCAAGACATGGCCAGCTCCCCGCGCCCCGCCCACAAAGGCGTGGCCAGCAGCGCGCTGTGCACAGTGTTGACGTCGACCAGGCCGCGCAAGACTACAGCGAGGTCTCCGCCCAACTCGCCTCGCAAATCCACGCTGGGACCGAATGCGACATAAGCCCGAACCCGGCCGTCGGCATCGAGCATGCCGATGTCCCCGCCCGCACAAATGTCCAGCTGCATGCCATGGAGACTCGTGTAGAGGCCGGCGAAGCGCACACACGCGTCGGTCCGTGACACGACGATCGTCATCCGGGGGCTGCCCGACGGCACCGAGCCGCCGAGAGCGAGCGCCGGCCGAAGGAAGACACCCCGGGCTACCTCGACGACCACGAAGGGCGAGGCGCCGACCAGGAGGTCACCCCCGGTCCCGGTGATCCCAGTCATCAGGAATCCTCCCGCGCCCACTTCGAGCGTGCGCGCGTCGTCGCGACGTACGAGCTTCTCTCCGGGGGCCGGGGGAGGCCACACCGGGACGGGCTGCGTCTCGGCGGCGGCCACGGGGCGTCCCTCGGCCACCGTGGGGCCCGCGTCGGCCTCGGTCTTGTCCGGCTGGTTCGGCTGGTTCGGCGCCGGCTCCTCCCCGACCGCGGGGATCGGACGTGGTGGCCGGTTGACCTCCGCGTCGAGCACGAGGGACGCCCAGACACCGATGGCGCGAGCCAGCCCCCCGCAATCGCTGGCTTTCCCGGTGACCACGCGGTGGCCGACCGTCGCCCCCATTTCGTCCTTGATCGCGCCGTCTGCGGCCAGCGCCCCCGGGCCGGTCGGATCGACCCGCATCGTCACGAGCCACCCCCCGCCGGGAGCCTGCGCCCGGGCGAGCACTTGCTTCAGAAGCTCCTCGGCGCGGCGGCCGTCGGTGCACCGCGCGGGGTTTTCGAACACGATGCGGGGTGGCTCGGCGGCGTCCACGGATCCCCTCCAGACATACCTCACCGGCGCGGAACCGCCGCCGCCGGACTCCGCCCAACCATACGGGGACCGTCCGAGGGACGCACGTGAGACATTCCGGGACATTTCGACGAGGCGCTCCAAGACGCGGCCGAGCGCTTCAACGGCGCTCGCGCTCGCGCGCGGTCAGGGGGACCAGCCGATCTGGATGAGAACCCGCGGGAAGACCGCTGTCGCCCCGGCCATCCTCACGAACCCCAGCCCAGCCCCGCCGCCCAGCGTGAACCCCCCGGGAAAGACTTCTTGACCTCCCCCGTCCAAAGCCAGTCCCCAATATCCCTGGGCGTGGGAGGGGTCGACGGTCGATTGGCTCGTGTCGCCGACGAGGATGGACGGACCGAAGAACGGGCCGCGCAGCGAATCTCGGGCGTGCGACCAGTAGTGGTAACCCAATTCGACGCCCACGCTGCTCGAGGTGGTCGACGCGAAGCCAAACCCCTCTGAAACGAAGCTGCTTCGCCCGCCGCGGTCGATTTCGACGAAAAGAAGGTTGGGCGAAGCGACGAGTGCGTGGTGCGGTGCGATCAACACTTCCGCGGCCGCGCTCAGCCTCCCCCAGGCGAGCGGCAGGGGAGAGAGGGTCAGCGCGACGGGACGCCGTCTCCACTCGGAGATGTACACCTCCGCATGATGACGTCGCGCGCCAGCGCGAAGGGAGGAGGGTAGTGGCGCGGGAGGCAGCGGTGCGCGGTGCGGCCCCGCCGAAGCGGACGTGCTTGCAGCACCCGGCGGGGGCACCGGAGCGATCGCAGCCGCCGCGGGGTGCGGAGGGAGCGGTGAGACGACGGGCGCCGGCGAGGAGACGGAAGACGACGCCGAAGGGGCCACGTCGGTCGGCTCCCCCATCGGGGGCGGGGGCGGGGGAGGCAAATTCGGCTGCGCGAACACTCGGGTGACCGCGAGCGCGTGCGCAAAAGCGAAGTGCGCGATCGTCGAGCGCGGACGCATCGGTGGCGAGCGTATCAGGTGGCCGGGTCTCCGGAGGTTCGCACACGGTGCGGGCGTGGTGTACGCAGTTCTGGTGATTGATCGTCCGCAAGTGAGCGCGTAATGGTCGCCTCTGCCTTGCCGGCGGTGGAGGCGGGACTTTTCGAGCGATGATCCATTCGCAAGGCGGAGAGCTTGAGCAACTCCTCGAGTTTCTCCGCCGGACCCGCCGTTTCGATTTCAGCGGATACAAGCATGCCAGCTTGATGCGCCGCATCGAAAGACGGATGCGGGCGGTTCGGCTCTCGTCCTACGGCGAGTTCATCGACTACCTCGAAGCACACCCCGACGAATTTCACCGTCTATTCAATACGATCCTCGTCAACATCACGTCGTTCTTCCGCGATTCGGCGGCGTGGGAGCGCGTCGTCCAGGAAGGGTTGCCCCGACTCCTGGAGGCCAAAGCGCCGAGTGACCCAATCCGGGTGTGGAGCGCCGGCTGCGCGTCTGGCGAGGAGGCGTACTCGCTCGCCATGGTGCTTGCTGAAGCCCTTGGACGCGAGCGTTTTCTCAAACGCGTCCAAATCTTCGCGACCGACGTCGACGAGGAGGCGCTCGTTCAGGCGCGCCGAGCGGCGTACGGGACGAGGGCCCTCGCGGGGGTCCCGCCTCAGCTCCTGGCCAAGTACTTCACCGTGGATGGCGTCGGCCGCTACGTCTTCGACGCGGAACTGAGGCGGGTCATCGCCTTCGGCGTGCACGATCTCATCGGAGATGCACCGATCGGGCGCATCGACCTGCTCGCCTGCCGAAACACACTGATGTACTTCGAGGCCGAGACGCAGGCGGAGGTCTTGCGTCGCCTGCTCTGCGCATTGACCCCTGGCGGCGTCCTCTTTCTCGGCAGGGCGGAGATGTTGCTGAGCCACGCGAGCGAATTCACGCCCCTCGACGCCAAGCGACGGCTCTTTCAAAAGACAGGGAGCTCCAAGCTTGCCGTTGCGACGGCCGAAGCCGCCCCGCGCGCGACGTCGCAAGGCCCCGACGCGTTCGCCGATGCCGAGACTCGGCGGCGCTTGCTCGAGAACGCATTCGAATCGAGCGCCAACGCGCTCGCGCTCCTCGACACGCGCGGCTATCTCATCGCAGCGAACGAGCGCGCCCGTGGTCTCCTTGCTATCGGACCGGACGACGTCGGGCGACCCCTTCAAGACCTGGACTTCGCGCGGCGCCCGGTCGAACTCCTGCCCTTGGTGGGGCGCGCCTTCGCCGAGGGGCGATCGACCACGCTGAAAGACGTGCTCCACCCGTCCGCGCAGGGCGACGCGTACTTCGAACTGCGGGTTGTGCCGCTCCGTGAAACCAAAGCGTCACTCGGGGTCCTTATTGGTTTTTTCGACGTCACCGCTCAGCGCCGCTTGCAGGCCGAGGTCAATGCGCTGACGACCGAGCTCGAGACTGCGTTCGGTGCGCCCGCATCGACCGAAATCGAAGCCCGGAGTGGGCTCCAGTCCAGGGTAACCGAGCTCGAGGCCATCCAGGCGGAGCTCGTGTCGGTGAGCGAGCAATTGCAATCGACAAACCAAGAACTCAAGACGACGAGGGACGAACTGAGGGCCAGGGCCGACGATCATCTCGCGGAGACGGCGCTCCTCAACTCGGTTTTTTCCGCCCTTCGCGCTGGTCTGGTTGTCGTCGATTCCGAGCTCGTGGTGAAACTATGCAATCGGCGCGCTGAGGACCTCTGCGGGCTTCGCAGCGATGAGGCCGTCGGAAAACACTTATTGAAACTCGCGCTCCGCTTGCCTTTAGAGGTCCTGCGGGGTGCGATTCGCTCTTGCCTTAGCGGCGAGAGTGAGTACGTAGAGGTTGTGGTCCCGCTTACCACTCGTCGCGGCCGCACGATCCGGTGCCGGATCGCCTGTACGCCTCTCGTGCGACTCGATCGGCCTGCGGGGGCAGTACTTCTGATTGACAGGGACATCCGCTGAACAGCCTACGAACCGAATCGAAGGGGAGGTAGCAATGGTATCGTTACGGCACGACGACGTCGCGGTGTTCCTACGGCGCGCGGAAGGTACCGCCAAGA
This sequence comes from uncultured Polyangiaceae bacterium, assembly GCA_964628155.1. Lineage (GTDB taxonomy): Bacteria > Myxococcota_A > Polyangia > Polyangiales > Polyangiaceae > Palsa-1150. Next base: position 5,465 of record CAZVPE010000114.1, read on the forward strand.
TCTTGGGGACGAAGGTCGAGCAGTTCTCGAATCGCGTGAGGCTGATGCCCCGCCACCCATCGGGCGTCTACGCGACACGGCCGACCTCGCCGTTTTCCGTACCGGGGGAGATTCGGCGGACCGAGGCGCGGTCGCCCGTACCGGAGCGCGAGTTCGTACCGGAGCGCGAGTTGGCACCGGAGCGCGAGTTCGTACCGGAGCGCGAGTTCGTACCGGAGCGCGAGGAGGAACTCGCGCTCGCTGCCGAAGAGTTGCGCGTCCAGCAGGACCAGCTCGAGCTCGCCTGCGAGCTTCTCGAACGCGAGCGTGCGAAATACATGGACCTATTCGAGCAGTCGCCCGACGCGTACCTGGCGACCGATATCGGCGGGTCGATCACGAATGCCAACTTGGCCGCCGGGGCACTCTTCGGAGTCGAGCCGGGCCAGCTCGTCGGCAAGCCGCTCATCAGCTTCGTCGCACGTCAAGACACCCGCACGTTTCGCGAGCAGCTCCGTGAGCTGAGGGAAGCGACAGACGTCCACTCGATGACGCTGCGGATGCGGCCGCGTGGAGGCGGAGTCTTCCTCGTCGCGTTCTGCGTGCGTGTCGTGCGTGGCCTTCGTGGCAAACCGATGGCGTTCCGGTGGACGCTCCGCAAGACCGACGCGCCTGCCGCGACTCCGTCTTGGCTCGACGAGCTCGTCGCGCTGAGCACACGGGAGCGCGTCTCGGGCGAGGTCGTCGATCTCGCAGATCAGCTCGAACGCGCGTCTCACGCCGTCAGCAGCGTGGCCGCAGCTCGGAACATACGCGTCATCCTCGACGCGGAACGAAGGGCATGGCGGGTCCGGTCCCAGGCACCCGAACTCCGACGTCTGCTCGAACTCTTCCTGTCGGGAGCCATTGCCGCAACACCGACCGACGGAGAATTGCATGTACGGCAGGTCGTCGAAGGCGGCCAAGCCCTCCTCGACGTGACGCCCGGCGGGGGGCGCGAAGGCGCCCCGACGATTCGCCTGCGGCTTCCTCTCGTGGCCTGATTGCCGGGAGCCGTCAAACCCTTCGCACGGGCCGGACCATGCCCGCGACGAGCTGCTCCTGGAATTGAAGGATGGCGCGGACCAAGCGGAGCGCGAGGTCCGCGTCGATCACGCCCCTTCCGGCGTGCTCTCGCTCGATGCTCTCCGCGAGTTCCACGATGCGCGTCCAGGGGATTCGCGAAATCATCGGCCGGGCTCCCCTGCTGTGGTGTGTCGGCGTGCGGGTCGCCCGACCGCCCAGGCGACGGCCGAGCAGAGGTCGTCCGGTTCGACGGGTTTCGTCAGGTAGGCACAAATGCCTCGGCCAAGCGCGTCGGCCCGCGCCTGCGGTCGCACGTCCGTGCTCGTGCCGACCACCGGGACGCGGTCACGCCCCGGCGCCCAGGCTTTTGCCACGAGCTCGAATGCGCTCATCCCGGGCAAGCGCAGGTCGGTCACCACCGCGTCGGGCGGCCAACTGCGCATCAAATCGAGCGCCGCTTCCGCCGTTCCGGCGACTCGCACTTCGGCGCCCCGATGCGCGAGCAAAATCCGATTGAGCTCGAGTGTGTCGTCGTGCCCTTCGACGACCAGCACGCGCGCACCCTCGAGGCACAGCTTGCTTGGACTCATGACGGCCCTCCCCAACGCTTTTGCTCACGCGCGCGGGCGCGGACTACTTGCGGCGAGCCACTCACGCGCGGACCGAACACGCCCCCGCGGAATGATCGTTCCTTACGCCGATGTAGGGGCTCGAGTCAAGGGTAAGCGCTACTCTGGCCAACTGTGGGTACAGAGCGCCTCGTCTCCCAATCGCCGTCCGGCGAGCGAATCCTGCGTCAACGCGTGAAAGCGGAGCTTCGCAAACGAATGCGGGGTCTTCGCGGCGCGCTCCCTCTCAGCGCTTGCATCGAGCGCTCCGCGCGGATCGCCGAGCGGCTGCTGTCGCTCGAATCCGTCGCGCGTGCGCGCGCGGTGGCGCTCTTCTGGCCAATCGAAAAACGCCACGAAGTCGACCTCCGTTCGCTCGACGCGCGCCTCCGCGAGCGCGGCGTACGCGTCGCGTATCCGGCCATCGACCCACTCACCGGCGCAATGACCTTCCGTTTCGCCGCCACGCCCGACTCGATGATCGAGCAGTTGGCGTATGGCGTTTCGCTCCGCGAACCGTCGCCCGACCAGCCGGAGGCTGCGCCCGGCGAGATCGATGTGGTCGTCGTTCCGGCTCTCGCCGTCGACCCGACGGGCCACCGTATCGGATACGGCGCCGGGAACTACGACAGAACGCTGCCCCGATTCGTTCCCCCCGCAACGAGCATCGCCGTGGCGTACGACTTTCAGCTCGTTGCCGAGGTGCCGGCGACCGAGGGGGACGTGCAGGTCCACGAAGTCGTGACCGACGCGCGGCTCCTCAGGGCGGCGCCCTGTTGAGGCATCCGCTGGTCTCCGGGGGCGCGCCGCTCAGTTCTGGGCGTTCGACCGACAGCTCGAGCAAATCCCGTAGAGCTCGTGCTTGTGCGATCTCAACTCGAAGTCGTACTTGCGCGCGACCCTCTCTTGCAGCTCTTCGATGTGCGGCTCTTCGAACTCGGTTATCGTGCCGCACGCGACGCAGATCAGGTGGTCGTGGTGCGCGACGTCGTCGGCGAGCTCGTAGCGCGTGAGACCGTCGCCGAAGCGCCGCTCGTAGGCCACGCCGCATTCGGCCAGGAGCTTCAGCGTGCGGTATACGGTCGCGTAGCCGACCCGCCGGTCTTTGGCGCGCACCTGCGCGAGCAGCTCTTCGATGCTCACGTGGTTGTCGGAACGGAAAAACGTTTCCACGATCAGCCTGCGCTGATCGGTCGAGCGTAGCCCTTTCTTCGTCATGTACGCGGTCAGCATCGCTCGGAAGTGCTCGAGCTCCGCCGGCGCGCGTTCCGCCTGCCGACCCACGATATTGTCCTTTGCCCTGAGCGATTGTGGCCGATCCGGAGGCGTCTCGCCACCCACCCCGCCCCGGGGGGCGCTCGGCAAGCGCCAAAGGCGAGCTACGCTCTTTACGATGAGATCCGGCGTCTGGAACATCGGTTTCGGTCTGGTGGCGGTGGCCGCCGGAGCGAGCGGCAAGTTCACACTCTTGGGCACGGGGAGCAGCGGGGCGCTCATCGTCGTCGGGGGGCTGCTCGCGGCCTTCGGGCTGATTCAGCTCGTGCGATCACGCGGGAAATAGGGCGGTCCGGCGACCCTTTACGTTTCTTCACCGCGTCCGCACGCGCCGTTTGTCATTTCGTGCGCATCGATCCTTGGGAGGCGACGCTCTTCTCGCCTCAGGAGGAAGCAATGTTCGGGTTCATCATCGGTACGGTTTGCCTGGTCGGCCTCGTCAAAGTACTTCGCCGAGGAGGGTATGGCCCACTCGGATACGCGGGGTGCGGCTCCCACGCCGGGCGCGGCCGCGGCATGGGCGGCGGCCCCCGCATGTGGCTCCGTTCGATCTTCGAGCGCATGGCCACAACGCCCGGTCAGGAGAAAGCAATCATGAGCGCGCTCGAAGAGCTGCGCTCCCACCGGCGCGCCGTTCGCGAGGAAGCGGAACGAACGAGAGGCGATCTCGCGCAAGCCGTATCGAGCGGTCTCATCGACGACCAAACGCTCGACGAGACGTTCGCTCGTCACGACCGCCTGCTCGCCCAGGCTCGGGTCTCGTTCGTCGAGGCCGTCAAGAAAGTCACCGAGGCCTTGGATGAGCGCCAGCGCAAGCAGCTCGCCGAGATCCTGCAAAGGCGAGGCTGGTTCGGTGGCGGGCCGCGGTGGAGCGACCACCATGACAACGTGTGGGCGTGAGAAGGAGAATGACCATGCGACGCAGAATCACCATCGCCTTGCTCGCGTTCGGGACGTTCGCGGGGTACGGCTCGGGCATCGCACATATCGTGCACCACGCCCGCCATGGGCAGCATTCGTGCGAGCACTCGGCGGGCCCTGGCCCGAGCGATCCGTCCCGCTGAAGGAACGGTCGGGGCGCGGCTGCGCGCCGACCTCAACGGCGCCGGATCGCCCATGAGACTGACAGGGAGGCGGGAAGCCGGGAAGTCGATGGCTGCAGCCGAAGGCTGACTCCAACCACAGAACTTCCCGTCTTCCCGTCTTCGGGTGCACCATCCTCGCAAGGGCAGCATCCGGTGCGCTCGGGTGGACGACGCTGCGCCGCCGTACATAATGACTTGTCGTGACCCCCTATCGAGTCGCCACGCCGAAACGGCAGCCCGTGCCAGTCCCCTTCGCGGCAGAGCGCCGAGAAGACGCGTTCAGCTATTTCTTCTGGTTCGTCGTCGCCGTCCTTGGCCTGGCCGTCGCCAACGGCGGCGGTTCGGCCGCCGGGCCCCCGGCGGTGCAGCAAGGGGCGAGGTAGCGTGCGCCTCTCACGCACCCTCGCGCTGGGCCTCGTCGAAAAGACCTATTCGATGAAGTAGACGTCGTCGATCCAGAAGTCCTGAATCTCGGCGATGCCGTTCGCGTCGTCATTTCGCTGGGCTTGCCACTGGATGCCGTAGACCTTCTTGCCATCCCACGGGCCGGGCATCTGATAGCCGTAGTCCTGCGAAATCACCAGATCCTTGTACAAGACCGTAAACTGCTGCCACGTATCGGCCACCATTTCCATTTGAATGGCGTAGTTGTTGTAGCAAGCGCTGACGTCTTGCGGGCCCGCCGCGCCGGCCGCGCCGCTATTGCAGACGCCGCCGCGCGGATCGGTATCGGTATCGGGGAATTGAACCTTGAGCGCGAGGGCGCCCGCGTCGCCCGTGACCGCGGCCTTCGCCCAAAACGTGATTCCCTTGTACTGACTGATATCGAAGGGCACGGTCACCTTGGGAATCGGAGGTCCGGCGTCTCCGCTGTCGCCGGCGTCCTGCGCGGCGGAACCGGATGACGCCACCGCGTCCCCAGAGGCCGCTGCATCCTTCGGCGCAGCGTCGTGCGCCGAAGCCGCGTCGCCCGCTGAAGCCGCGTCGCTCGGCGAAGCCACGTCACTCGCCGAAGCCGCGTCGTTCGGCGAAGCTGCCTCGCCCGCTGCGTCACCCGGCGACGCACCCGGGCACACCGGAGGTGGCGTCGTGATCGGCGCGGCCGCGTCGTAATCGGTAACCTGCGCGAACTCCATCCCGATCCCGCAAACGTCGTACTTCCCGTTGAGCCCGCACTGCTGATGCGCGGCGTGCATGCTCGCTTTTCCCTTGTACGTCGTCGTCGGCGTGGGGAGCGCCGTGAACGTGAACTGGGTAAAAGGCGGGGTTGCGGTGTCCCCGCACGCGTTCGCTCCGAAGTTGAACCAGTAGCCAGGCGACAGCGGCGGGTCGATCCCTGCGAGCTCGATCGGCCCGTGCGTCGTCGTCTCCATGTCGTCGATGAGGACGTACGTGTAGCTGGCGGCCTCCACGCCGCCCCCGTCGGACGGGGCGTGTCCGTCGGGGGTCGACGCGCCGGTCTCGGCGCCCGGCGACTTGGCGTCCCCACCGCCGCCGGTGGCCGCGTCGGGCCCGGGCCCGCTTGCGGTCGTGTCGCTTGAGCAGCCCACGGTCCAAACCGTGGCGACGGTACCGAGGATGGCGATGGCCGAGGCGCGGCGAAGTGTCCGGTCCATTATTTAATGCTCATGCTGTACGAGTTCGTCTTCCAGGTGCCGGGGTTGTAGAGCTCGAAGCCCGCCTGACAACCGAGGAGATACGAACCCGTGCTCAGGCTCGCGCGCCCGTTGCTCGCCGCGTCTTTCATGAACGGCAAGAGGTCGAAATTCGAGACCGACGTCATCGACGTCGTACTCACGTAGCTGACGACGGGCTGTCCGGTTCCGTTGGTCCCGGTGCTGTAGGTCCACGAGCCCGTCGCGCCGGTGATCGTCGCCGGCGTATTCTGTCCACCGATCGGATTGACGGTGGCGTGCGCCAGCCAGACCATCAGCTCCGAGCCGGGGCCGATCGAATCGGAGTTGCTACCGAGCCAGCAGTCGTACGCGGCGTCCCAACTTCCACTGCCCGCCGTAAACGACCAGCTGCTCGTCACCGACGCCAGCGAGCCGATGGTCTTCGCCGTCGTGTAAGCCCCCGCGTTGGTCCCGCCGACGAAGTTTCCTCCGTGGATCCAGCCGTAGGCCACGGACGGGAACGCTCCGGGCGTCGAGCCACCCGACGTGAAGTTCGACGTGGCGGTGAAGCCGATCTGACCGCCGCCGTACGTCACCGCCATCGTCATCGGGTCGCTTCCGACGTTGAACGGATCGTTCTGGACGCCGTACGGGCCGAGGCCGGTGACGACGATCTGCTTGCCCTCGTTGAAGGTCGGCCCGAGCGCGCCCTGCGTGCCCGGCGCCGCGGGGGCCGCCATGAGCGGAACGATCTTGGTGATGCAGAAGTTGTAGGCGTGGGCAATCCCGTCCACGTCGATCTTGAGCTGCACGTCGGTCACGTTCGTTTGGTCGACGACCTTCGGAATCGGCGTCGCCGAGTTGTCCGACATGATGGCGTCGCTGAAAAGGACGTTGTACGTCATGGGAGAGCCGGTTGCGACTCCCGGCAACGTGACGCCCGGCGCCTCGCCGGTGGTGCTCTGCGCCGGAGGGAAGTTGACGTTGAGGATCGACCCGCCGCTGTCACCCGAGATGGTGATCGCGAAGCCGACGATGCCCTTGGCCTTGGCATTGTAGGGGGACTTGGGGCCCGCGTCCGGATTGACGTGGTTGAGCTCGAGGCCGATCGCGGCCCCGTACGCCGTGGCGCTGGGCATCCCGGATGCGGTCGTGCCGCTCAGGCACATCGCGTTGTTCATCTTGTTGTACGGGATGACGCCGTTCCCCGCGGTTCCGCCGGGGCAGCTGCTCGTTCCGGAGGTGTCGGCGAAGCAATACCAGGCCCCGGTGATGCCCCACTGGTTGTTGCACGCGATGCCCGAAGAATCCTCGTTGATCAGCGTCATGTCGCTGTTCGTGCAGCCACTGCCGCCACCGTCTACCCCGCCGCTCGAACCCGACGACGAACTGCCGCCGTTGCCCCCGCTGTTCCCGCCGCTGTTGCCCCCCGAACCGTTGCCGCTGGAGCTGCCGCCGCTGGAGTTATTGCCGCTCGAGTTATTGCCGCCGTTGCCACCCGAGCCGTTTCCGCTCGAGCTGTTCCCGCTGGAGTTATTGCCGCTCGAGTTGTTCCCGCTGGAGTTATTGCCGCT
>CAZVPE010000114.1:12766-17002 GCA_964628155.1 uncultured Polyangiaceae bacterium
TGTTCCCGCTGGAGTTATTGCCGCTCGAGTTGTTCCCGCTGGAGTTATTGCCGCTCGAGTTGTTTCCGCTGGAGTTATTGCCGCTCGAGTTGTTCCCGCTGGAGTTATTGCCGCTGGAGTTGTTCCCGCTGGAGTTATTGCCGCCGGAGTTATTGCCGCTCGAATTGTTGTTCCCCGAGCCGCTCCCGTTGCTGTTCCCTGAGGAGGAAGCCGTGGCGTCGGGACCGTTCGAGCTATTCCCACCCGTGTTGTCGCTGCCGCCGCTGCACGACGCGACTGCGCCAAGCCCCATGCAGGTGATCGCCGTGACGACGGCGAAGCGCCGTGCGGCGCGGTTGGGAGCGCGGCGTTCTTGCACGCGGGGGAACTCACTTGCTGCCATGAGAATGACCTCCAGGGAAAGACCACGAAAAGCGACGGTAGCGTGTTGTATCCTGGCGTGCGTCCGGCGGCGCAAGAATCGCCCGGCCTCGGGGTCGCGGGCCTGTAAATTTCAGCCAATACCGGAGCGATGCGCAAGACCAGCCGGCGGACGCCGCCACCCGGCTTACCGCAAATCGACGCCGACCGATCCTTCGAGCTGGAAGACCGCGGTCCAATAGTTCGTCAAGTCTTGGAAGTACTCGACGTTCGTCGCGATGTACGTCCGCTGCGCGTCGAGAAAATCGGTGAGACTCGCCGCGCCCTTCTCGTATTGAAGGCGTGTCATGTCCCGGGCCGCCTTCGCGCTCTGCAAGAGGCCGCCGCCCTCGCGGCGGGGGCCCTCCATTCGCTGTACGAGCTCTCGCGCGCCGAGAAACGCCGCGTAGCCGCTGGAAACTTCGTTCACGACTTGGGCGGCGGTCTTCGCTTGCTGGAGCGCATTGGTGTCGAACTGCGCCTCCGCCTGCCGAAGCTCGCCCTGCAACTGATAAATCACCGGGATCGGCGCGGAAATGCCGAACGTGACGATCGGCGTCTGGAGGGGCGCGTTGGTTCCGAGCCCGCCGTAGCCGCCCTGCGCGTAGTCGACCGACAAGTTGATGTCGGGAAAGCGCTGGCGCTTGGTCAGGTCGACTTGGGCCGCCGCCGCGGCCTTCTGGTAGCCGAGAGCGATGAGATCCGGACGGTGATCGAACGCGGTGCGGAGAAGCGAGACTTCTGCGGCGTCGCCCAGCTTCGGAGGTACCGCGAAGCTGAGGACGGTCGTGTCGATGTCGAAGTCCGGCACGCGGCCGCGCACGCCGATGAGAAAGGCCAGCGCGACGTGGGCTTCTCGCAATAGGTAGCGCGCCGTCGACACGGCCTGATCGGCTTCGAGCTTTTGCGTTTCGATGCGCGCGAGATCGCCGTCGTTGATCGCGCCCGCCTTGTATCGCGTTTGAAAGAGGTCAAGCGTCTTGACGTTCGACTCGGCGACGTCCTTTGCGAACTTCAACGCCAGGGCGGCCTCGGCCACCTGCACGTAGGCCGACTTGACCTGGAACGCGATCGTTCGCTCGGCGTCCACCCGAGACATCTTCGCGGCCGCCAGCGCGTTGCGGGCGACCTTCAGCCGCAGATCGCGCTTGCCGGAAAGCGAGTCGACGATCGCCGCCGAATCCGAGACGCCCACGTTCACGACCCAGGGCGTGCACACCGCGCCGCCCTGGTTGCACTGGGCCTGGTTGGGGACATACGTGAAAGCGTTTCCGAGGCTGGCGCTGACGACCGGATTGCCTCCCGGCGGCGCCCCGGCAATCTTGACCGCTCCTTCCGCGGTCCGAACGGAGGCCTCCGCGATCAGGAGATCGAGGCCGCGGGCTCGAAAGATTCGCAGGGCCTCATCGAGTTGGAGGACCGCCGGAAGCTCGATCGAAGGCGGCACCACCCCGTCGTCTGCGCGCGCCCCGCTCGAGAACAGCGTCGCCAGTGCAACCAACAAGGCGGACAGAGAGCACGTTCGAACGGGCATGGGGTTTCGGCGCCAAGCAACAGCCGCACCAGCGAAGTGCGACGTGTCCGGAGGGGAACTGGAGAGGCGAGCGATAGCGGGACTCGGCAGGCTCATGGTGGGTGGGGCGTTCTAGCTCGCGGTCGTCCGGGCATAGGGGCGTGACGCCCTGCGCCAGGTTCTTCGCACACCGAGGATTGCGATCGCTACGGCCGTCGCGATCCAGACGTTCGGGTCGTGGCTCGCGCGTCTGGCCGACCCCACAGCGACCCCGCACTGCGAGCCCGTCGTCGTGTCACACAACCCGCCGTCGCAGGCCGTCGCGTACCCCGATCCGTTCTGCGTGCTGCTCGCCGGCGCGGCATTTCCCGCGGAAGCCTCTTGGGCCAGAGCGTCGTTCGCGCCGTCGGAGGCGTCGGATTCCGAGGCGTCCGCGGCGAGAGCCGCATCGAAGGTGGCGTCGCCCGCCTCGCCCGCGTCGTCGGCGGCGGCGGGTCGCGAATAGGCCATCGTGAGGAGGGCCACCACGATCAAAATGGGTCGCAGGCGCATAGGGCCGGCGTTAGCACGGACCTTGCCAAGCGGCGCAGTCATGAGTCGGTTCTTTCGAGTCGGCAAGCTCCTTCCGTGCATATGTTTCGGGATCGCGTCCACGATGGCGACATCGGCAACCGCGCAGCCACCTTCGCTCGCGGAGCAGACGCCTCCGGTCGACGTCGTCTTGCACGAACAGCCGCCCCCGCGCCGGTACGTCAGCATCGATTGGAATCCTCTGACCCTCTTCATTACCAAGGCCAGCGTCGACGTCGTGATCGCGCCGGTCGATCACCATGCCCTCGTGCTCGTGCCCTTTTATGCGTCGACCACGACGGCGGCGCTTGGGATGGCGCCGGACGCCAATGGCAACGCCGTCCAGCTGCCCGAGCAGAAGTTCTTCGGCTGGGGAGGCGAAATCGGATACCGCTACTACACCGGCGAGGGCGGTCCTCGCGGGTTTTTCGTGGGCCCGTCGTTTCTCTTCGGATCGATGACCGCGAAGGCCGCAAACGGCGCCGAAACGAACTATCAGAACTACGGCGTCGCCGCGGACCTCGGATACCAGGCGCTCGTCGCCGACCGGATTGCGCTCGTCCTCGGCGGCGGCGTGCAATACCAGGCCACGAGCAAGTCGATTCCAGACCAGCAGCTGCCGGCGTCGCTCTACGCCAACAGCCGCTTTGCGCCCCGCGTGCTCCTCGCGCTCGGGGTTGCGTTCTGACCTACCCCAACGGAGAACGTTCGCGATGCGAAGCCACGGGATGATCTTGGCGCTGGCGGGTTCGCTGGTCGCCTCTTGTTCGAGCGAGACCGTCGCGCGGCCTCCGCCGCCCCCTGTGAACTGGAGTTCACTCGAAGCGCAGCCGGTCGCCTCAGCGGGCCCCCCCGTGCCCACCATGAAGGAGCGCGCCGCCGCGGAAAAGTACGTCGCCGGCCTCGCGTCTCCCGGATTCGCGCAGCTAGGACCGCTGCTCGACGACGACGCCCGCTTCTCGTTTCCCGGGGGCGACGACGTGCACGGTCGCGACGCCGCGGTTCGGGCCCACGAAGCGCTTCTCGGCGCCTTCGAAGCGCGCACAGTCGTGGCCAATCGCGTTTGGCGGACCGCGACCGCGCAGGCCGTGGAGTGGACGCTCAAAGGCGTGCACACCGGGAAATGGATGGGCGTCGCGGCGACGCAAAAGACCGTCGTGTTCCAGGGATTGAGTCTCTTGTGGACGAAAGACGACGGCTCGCTCTCCGATATTCACCTCTATTTCGACGTCGCCGTGGTCCAGGCCATGCTCGGGGTCGGCCCCAAGAGCCTGCTCGCGCTTCCCGTGCCGCCCTTTCCGGTTGGTGCCCTGCCCCAAGTCTTCGAGCAAACGGGGTCCCCGGAGGAGAAGAAGAACGCCGCCGCGGTCGCCGCCGAACTCGACGCGCTCGAGGGCGACCGCGAAGCCGACTACGTCACGGGCATCACCGACGACGTCGAGTTGAACACCCCCGAGCACGAGCCGAGGCACGGCAAAGAGGCGTTTCGGACGTATTTCAAAGGGATGCACAAGGCCATTTCGCAGCTCGACACCACGATTGACAACTCCTGGGGCGTCGCCCAGTTCGGAATCGTCGAATACTTCATTGCGGGAGAGCAAATCGGTCCGATCGAGTGGATTCCCGCGCAGCGAAATAGGGTCGTGCGGCTTCAGACGGTGGACATCGCCGAGGTCCGCGACGGCAAGATCGCGCGCATCTGGCGGTATTACAATCCGACGCAGATTTCGGCGGGCGGCGGTAGTTGAGGGGGA
>CAZVPE010000115.1:0-16859 GCA_964628155.1 uncultured Polyangiaceae bacterium
TGCCGTGCAGCCGGCGTGACGCAAGAGCGCCGCGTGGTAGACGTCGCGTATCTCGTCGTCCGCCAGGCCGATCGCGCGCGCGAGGGCGACGGCGACCAGGCACAGGCGAAGCGACGTCTCCGGCGGGAAGCCGATCCCTGCGTCCGCGGCGCGCGCGATCGCGCCCGTCAACTCCGCGAGGCGAATCGTCTCCTCCATGCCCCGAGGCTAACAGGTCCCTCGGCCACCGGCGCACGCCTCCCACGGCAATCACGGCCTCTCCTTCTTGCCCGGCGCAGCCAACTTCTCGCCCGCCGCAGCCGGCGGCTTCGGCAGAACACCGAGCTCCCCGAGGAGCTCCATGCCGTTCGAAAAAGTCACGGCCTTCTGCATCTTGCCGTCCTTCAGCTCGTCCACGTCGAGGCCGTGGATCGTGATCGGCTTGCCCGTCGCCTTGAACGGCCCGATGCTCCCCTTCATCGTCCCGGTGAACGTGAACTCTGCAACGACGACGTTCGGCGCAAACGCCCAGGCCTTGTCGATCGTCACGCTCATGTCGGGCAAGGCCTTCGCGTACATGCCGAGCTCTTTGAGGTTTTCGGCCTTGCCTTTGTAGTCGTTCGGGCTGGCGATCTCGCTATGCAGCGCGTCGTCGGTGATGACCTCGGCGTACGCCTTGCTGTCGCGGCGGCTCCACGTCGCCGGCCAGGTCGCCTTCATCTGATCGACGAGCTTGTCCTCGTCGGGAGTGCCGGTCGCGACCACCCACGTCGTCTCTCCGGCCGGAAGCGCCGCAAGCTCACGCGGCTTGCCGGGCATCTTGCCAATCTGCTGCAGCACCGTCGCCTGGTCATGGAACTGCTCGTCGCGCGTGATGAGGCCATCCTGGTCGAACCATAGGACGCTCGCTCCCCAGACCGCCGCCTTCTTGTTCGTCGGCTGCCCGATCGCCGACGCGCCCGTGTTCGTCCCGGCCGCCGCCCAGAGGACGACCGCGACGTCCTTCTTCTGGTAGACCGTCGAGGTAGCGGCACGGATGTCCGGCATCGCCGTGAACGGTTCGGCGAATGCCGCCACGATCGCGTTGGCGCCCTTTATCTCTTTCCAGCCCCCCGGTCCCGGCGCGGCCATCACGGCGTCGTGCGCGTAGAGCGACGCCATCTTTTTCGTATCGTGCTCACTGAAGGCTGCGTAGAACGCGGCGATCGTCCTCTTTTCGAGCTCCGCAAGAGGCGGTTTGGGGGGCGCGGGCGGCGGGGCTTCGGCCGTGGACGCCGGGGCGCTCGGCCCCGCCGACGCAAGCGGGGGTACGGGGGAAAGCGGCGAGGCCGCCGGCGGCGCCGCGGCCTCCTCTCCTCCGCAGGCCGTTAGGACCAGAAGCAAAAGCGACAGGCATCGGTGGGTCATCATGGGTCCCTCGTGTGTTTCGCGGCGCGCTTGGCGTCGCGCGTGTTGGTAGGAGAGGTACGGACGGAGCGGCGAGACGGATCGTTGTTTTCGTTCGCGCCGAGCGCCCGCCCCGGACCACAAAGGATGGAACCGACGGCGCGTGACGCTCGTCCTCGGGCGGCATACGCTGGCCGCATGGCGCGTCTCGGGGCCGAGGAACGAGCCACGTTCCACGCAGTCCGGCGCGCGTGCGCGGGCGGACACGACTCGGTTGGCCTGCGCGAAGCGGTCTCGCGGCACCTCGTTCGGTACCTGCGCGCCGACGCCTACTGCGCGATGGAGATCGACCCCGCGACGACGCTGCCCGTCCACGACGTCAACCTCGGGTGGCCGAAGGAGTATCTCGCGCCGCTCGTCGAAAAAGCGCTCTTCAAGTCGCAGACGGCGGACACCGGGTTGCTGACGCGCCACCCGCGCCGGGCAATCATCGTCGACGAGCTGCTCGGCGGACGGCCCCCGGCGCAGGACCCCTACTTCGAGTTTCACGTCCTCGCGTTCGGCTATCGGCACGAGATCCAGTTCATGTGCATCGCGGGGGGGCTCCCGCGCGCGCTCTTCACCTTCAACCGTCGCGCCGCGCGCGGCGCGTTCGAACCGCGCCACCTGCGCCTGCTGGAGGCCGTCGCCCCGCACGTCGCGAACGCGATGCACGCGGCCTGCATCCGGGCGGCGCTCGCCGAACAGCCCGCGAGCGACACCGGCGTCGTCGTCCTCGGGGACGGCGGGCGCGTCGAGACGGCGAATCGCGCCGGCGCGGGCCTCCTCGACGGGCGCCGGGACGGCGCGGGGCCTCTCCCGCTGCAGGTCTTCCTCGGCTTGCTCGGGCGTAGCATGCGCGAAGGAGGCGATCCGGCCGTGCGTGCCATGGCCTTCACCGACCCGGACACCCGCAAGCGCTACCGCGCCATCGCCGAGCACACTGTCGGCGACGACGGCCGGCGGCGGACGATCGTGCTCCTCGAGCCGGAGCGTCCGATCGACAGCACGATCGGTCTGGTCCGTCTCGGCCTCACGCCGCGCGAGGCAGCGGTCGTCTGCGAGGTGTTACGCGACGAGAACGTCGCCGCGTGTGCCGCGCGTCTCGGCTGCGCGGCCGCCACGGTCACGCGCCACCTCAAGAACGTCTTCGCGAAGATCGACGTCGGCTCGCGGCGCGAGCTCGCGCTGCGTCTGATGGCGGGCGCGCCGAACCTCCACGCCGGTCCCCAGGGCCTACCCTGAGCGGGGTATGGAGCGCGAACGCGAGCCGCAGCAGGCTGACCTCGGCGCGGGCTGCAGAGAGCAACGCCCTACGCGCCAGGAGAGCAAAAGTCATGAGCGACCCGAAGATCGATACCGTGAAGCGCCTCTACGAGGCCTTCGGCCGCGGCGACGTCGCCGCGATTCTCGAGCACGTCGCGGAGGACGTGGACTGGGCCTCTGTACCTGGGTCGACCGTCGCGCCATGGCACGGGGTGCACCGCGGCCGCGCCGATGTACCGCGCTTCTTCAAAGCCCTGGGAGGCGCGATCGAGGTGACGCGGTTCGAGCCCATCTCGTTCGCGTCGAACGAGCGCGACGTGATGGTGTTCCTCCGTTTCGGCTTCCGCGTCCCGGCGACAGGCAAGAGCTGCGAGATGGACTTGCACCACTACTGGCGCTTCGACGGCGCGAAGATCGTCTATTACCGCGGCAGCGAGGACAGCGCGCTCACCAAGCGGGCGCTCGAGCGGTGACACATCGGGGTCGGTTCGAACGTCGGAGTCGCGCGTTCGTCCGATCGTAGCCACGACGCCCGAGTCGACGATTCGCTCGTCCGCACGCGGCACGCGCGCAATCGAGATCTACTGGAAGGTCTCCCTCAGCGTCGCCAGGTAGTTGCGGCTGATCGGTACCTCAGAAAACGTTCGAGCGGACTTCGCCAGCCTGGCCATCACGGCCTCGTACTGCGCGGCGCTCACGTCGCGAAGCGACACATAGAGCTGCGCGGTTGCACGGAGGTAGGATCGAAGGGGTCCCCCAGCCGTGTCCGGCCGTCGTCGAAGCTCGGCGAAGATCTGCTCCATCTCCTGGTCGGTCGCATCCCGCTCGTCGGCGTCGCAGAATCGGACGACCGCGTGCTCGAGCAGCATGAAGAACGCCTCCAGCTCGGGGGTGGGACCGTGTGACAAGTCCGGCGCCTTTGCGTCGCCCGTGAAAAGCTGCCGAAGCGGGCGAAACACGAGCCGCGTGTCGAGACCGTCAACCAGCAGCCCAACCTCGTCGCGGGGAGCAGCGATTTTGCCTCGCTCGTCGCGCACGATTGAGAGCAGGGGAATCGCCAAACGGTTGGCGTCCGATTGGTCGTACGGTCCGAGGGCAGCGACGACGTTGGTGTCCATTTCCGGTCGCGCTTACCACGTTCCCGATTCACCGCGTAGCGGTTCCGAGCCGCCCAAAATCGCCGTCGACGAGCTCGGCGCGGAGGAGGCCCAGCGTCGGACGCCCACGCGCGCGATGCGGCACCGTGGAGATATCCCCGTCGAACGTCGGCTGCGCCTCGGGCTCACCCCTCGACAGCGGCCTTGAGCTTCGCAAGCCCTTTTTCGAAGTCCTTGCCGATCATCGCGTCGAAGAAAAGCCTACCCATGATGGCGAGTAGCACGTTGCGCGTCCCGGACATCGTCCAGCTGACGCGGGTCGCGTTCCCTTCGGCGTCGAAGCGAAAGACGGCCTTGTTGTTCGCTTTGAACGGCTTGACGAAACTGAGGTCGATGTCGATGCGTTGGGGCGCCGCACGGGTGATGAGCATCGAGCCTTCGCCGGACTTTTTTCCCGCCCACGCATAACGCGCGCCGACCCCCTTTTCGGAGCCGCCGTACGTGCGCACGAGATCGGTGTCGAGCCCTTCCCACGGAGACCACTTCTCCCAGGCGTGAAAATCGTCGACGAGCGCGTACACGGCTGCGGGCGACGCGGCGATGGTGATCGAGCGGGTATGTTCGAACGCAGGCATGGGGCGAACGCTAGCCGTTCGACGTTCTGACGGCCATCATGGGCATTGCGGGTTCGCAGACCAGCGCGTCTACGGGGACCTGGCGCAGCGGAAGCCGGCGTCGTAGCTCCGATCGGACGGCGAGTCGTCGTTCCGTACGGGCGGGAGCAAGTACGAGGTGCCGCCGTAGACGCTGAAGTTGCCCCCCCGGAGCACCCGTATGGATTCCCCCGTCAAGGAAGCGGAATCCGCGCCCCCTGCGTACGGCGCCGACCAGTCCAGGTTCCATTGCCAAACGTTGCCGGCCAAGTCGAGTTGACCGAAAAGTCCGGCGCCCGCCGCCGCCGTGCCGACCGGCGCAATGTTCGAGGCGCCCGTGCAGTTGGTCGTGCCCGACGGGTAGAAGCAACCGTAGATCGCATACTGATTCGCTGCCCCAGGGTCCGCCGTTCCCCACGGGTACTCGCGCTGCTCGCTTCCCCCGGCTGCCGCGTACTCCCATTCGGCCTCGCTCGGCAGAAATCCTCCGTCCCAGATGCAAAACGCGTACGCCTCCCACCAGTTCACGCAGTTGATGGGCAGCGTCTCTTGGTTGCCTGCCGCGCTCGTCCACGTGGCATAGGCCGGGTCGCACGCCAGGTTGGCGTCGGACAGCGCGAGGTTTGCAGTGTCCGCCGCGATCCACCCTGTCTCGTAGGTTCCGGGGCTTGCGCTGTCCGAAAGCCCCAGGCCCCCGTTCAGGTGCGCGTGCTTGCCAGACCCCGCCGCCGGCGTGAAGCCAGCGCCGCCGTTCCACGCGCTCACGAATGGACGGAACCGGCCCACCGTCACATCGTATTTGTCCAGCCGAAAGCTGCTGATCATCGCCGGATCCGTGAGGCCCGTCGCGCCGCCTCCGGTGTTCGTGTACGTCCGATCGTACGACCCGCCGGGCACCCCCAGGCTCGCGCAGCAGCTCTCGCTCGCCGCCCCGCAGTTCGTCGTGCCCGCCGCACTCACCTGGCAGCTCGGTGGCGGCGACGGCGGAACCGTGCAGCTCCCCTGACTGCAATAGGGCGTCGCGCCGCTGCACGCTGGACCGCCCTGCCAGTGGCCGCTCGCATCGCACGCCTGCGGTGTCGTCCCGCTGCACGTGGTCTGTCCAGGGCCGCACACCCCGGTGCATTCCCCGAAAACGCACGTCGTGCTCGCACTGCATGCCAGCGCGGCCCCCCACGCGCCGTCCGACCCGCACGTCTGCACGCCGTTGCCGCTGCACTGGGTCGTGGCCGGAATGCACGTCACGCATCCGCCGTTCAAACACACGGGTGTCGTCCCGTTGCAAGGCGTCACCGACGCCTCGTAGAAGCATCCATTTTCGTCCTGCGCGCAGCGGGCGTACGCCGCGTTGCTCGTGCAGAGCGTTCCCGGGGCGGTGCACAGCGGATCCGCGTTGCATGCACACGTTGCCGCGTCCCCGAACCCCGTGCAGCTCTGACGCGCGCCGCACGCGGCGCACCCGCCATCCGAAGATCGGGACGACGAAGAAGACATCGAGGAATCGCTGGAAGACGCGCAGCCAACCAGGGGGGGCGCTGCAAGCCCGCATCCCACGGCCAGCACGGCGAAACTTTTCTTCGTGGACCGCCTTTGGAAGCCAATTCCAGCGTTGAAGGCAAAGACCATCGGATCCTCTGGAGCGCGGAGGCCCACGCCTCCACTGTCCAACCCTACCTCGCTTGTAGAAGGCTTGGTGCGCACTTCAGCGCGTCGCGTCTGCGCCAGCGTCCGAAACGGTCCCACCACCCATGCACGGAGTCGGCAAAGGGCCCTAAGAAGGCGGCGGCGGCGCCACGGACGGCCGCGCGCTCGGCACCCACATGTGAAAGACGGTGCCGCCCGCTTCGGTGGTCTCGACGTCGATCTCGCCACCGTGAAGCTCGACGATCGCGCGCGCAAGCGAAGGCCCCAGGCCTAGGCTTCCATGGCGGCGCGCCCGGTCGGCCAGGGTGAACGCGTCGAAGACCTTCTTGCGGTCCGCCGCGGCGATGACACGCCCGGTGACCTCCACGTCGATTCGAAGCCGCGCCCCGACCGCGGGCAGCGCCGCCCGCACCACCACGTGACCGTGATCGGCGAAACGGGTCGCGACCAATATCATCGCCGTCAGGGCTTGTCCGAGGCGCGCCGCGTCCACGAAAATGCGTGGGACGTCGGGCTGGATCTCGCCGGTGATGTCCACGGCGAGGCCTATCGTCAGATCGCGCGCTTCGAGGACCGCGGCCGTCACGACTTCGTCGATTCGCACCCAATCCCTCGAGATGGTCAGCTCACCGGCTTCGACTCGCGCCGCGTCGAGGATCGTGTCGATGAGATAGAGCAGCTCGCGCCCGCGCTGTTCGATGATGCCGATGCTCTCGCGCTGGGCTGGGCTGAGCTCCCCGCGGGAGACCAGACTCGCGAACCCCAAGATCGCGTTGAGGGGAGCCTTCAGATCGTGGCTCATCGAAGCGAGGAAGAGCCCGCGCATCCGCTCGGTCGCCGCGCGCGCGTCAATCGCCCGCTGCTGGGCGCTCGCGAATTCGCGAAAGACCCCTCCGAGCTCGTCGGTCGCTTTCATGAGGGCCGCGACCGACTGAAACTTCGCTCGACCCCTGATGCGCCCCCCGCGCAAGACGTCCGCCACGCCGGTCGACTCGATCTCTCGCGTGGCCAGGGCCACGTCCGCGGCGAAAGCACGTCCGATGCGCCATCCGAGGACGCCGGCGATGGCGACCGCCGCGAGCGCCAGCGCGAGGTATGCGCCCGTTCCGGGGCCGACGCGCGCGGTCCGATAGCGCACGACCGCGTGTCCGTCGGCGAGCGGTACGTCGAGGAGCGTGTTCCCGGCGGGATCGTGGAACGAGCCGAAGGAGCCGGGTGAGCGGTCGAAGAAAATTTCGAAGCCGCGGGCACGCGCAGCCTGAACCGCAGCTTGCGCGCCCCGGACGTCCCCCGCGACGGAACCGAACACGCCGCGCGCGAGCTCGGCCGCCTCGTCCTGTCGCGACGAAGCGTCGAACGCACGCAAATGTGCTTGCACGAGCAGCGACGCCCCGAGGGCCACGAAGGCGACGGGAGCCGCGACCGCCGCGAGCAGACGATGCCTCACGCCCGTCCCGCCGGACCGGCGCGCGTGGAGCAGTTCGGTCGCCGTGCGCGCCGTAGCGACGGGCACGAGCTCCATCACGCGCGCGACGGACGCGCGCATGGCGACGTAGGCCGGTAGAGCGGCGACACTCCCCATCGTGACCGCAAGGAACACGAGCTCGGTTTGCGTCGGGAGATCGTTCGCGGCGGGCCGGAGTGGTCGCAGCAACGTGCTGGCCGCAACGAGGATGGTTGCTCCAAACCCGAGCGCCACGAGTCGCGCCGGCATCGCGTGGAGCGTCAGAACCTCGACTTCGGCCACGGGCGGACTGCCCGCCGCCAGCCAGTCGAGGACCGGCGGCAGGCGCCGCATGGCGACCAGCGTCGCTCCCGCGACCACGGCGATCGTCGCGAAGCATCCCCACACGGCAATCGCCGCACTCCCCCTGACCACGGCTTGGTCCAAGAGAAGGAGCCGCGGCGCGAAAGCCGCGACGAGCGACCCGGTCATCCCCCAGGCTATGACCTGGATCGCGACCAGACGGGCCGGCAGGCCCCGCGCCCCGTTCATCACGACCCCTCACCCCGCGACGCGTCGCCGGACGCCCGCCTGCGCCCGAGAAAGGACT
The DNA here is from genome assembly GCA_964628155.1 of uncultured Polyangiaceae bacterium. Taxonomy (GTDB): domain Bacteria; phylum Myxococcota_A; class Polyangia; order Polyangiales; family Polyangiaceae; genus Palsa-1150. The sequence continues at coordinate 8,119 of CAZVPE010000115.1, forward strand.
GCGCGGCGCCGTCGACTCGCCCGGGCCTCGGTGAAAGAATGCCTTCCCACGCCGGCAACAAGACTTTGAAGGTCGACCCGCTACCGAGTTCGCTCTCGACTTGAATCGTGCCCCCGTGCATGAGCGCCAGACGCCGGGAGATGGCCAGCCCGAGCCCGGTGCCGCGGCGGCGCGCGCGCTCCTCGGTCGTCTGCTTGTACTCTTGAAAAAGGAGTGCGCGCTGCTGGACGCTGATGCCAGGCCCTGTGTCGCGTACGCTCAGACGCGCGAAGCGCCCCTCGTGCCCGGTGTCGACCACGACCTCGCCCGCCTGCGTGAACTTGATGGCGTTTCCCACGAGGTTCGTCACGATCTGGCGGACGCGCTTCGGATCCCCGCGGGCGTAGACCGCGGCTTCGCCTTCCGTTCGAACGGTCACCGGGCGGGTGCCCACCAGTCCGGCGGCCTCCCGAACGACCTCCAGACCAATCGCCGCCAGGTCGATGCGTGCGCGCGACAGCTTGAGCTGGCCGCTCTCGAGCGCGCTCAGCTCGAGGATGTCGTTGATGAGGTCGAGCAAGTGCTTGCCGGACCCCAGGATTTGCTGAACCTCTTCGTGCGCCTCGGGGGAGAGCGGGCCGTCGACCTCGGCGACCAAGATATCGGCGAAGCCGAGGATTGCGTTGAGCGGACTGCGAAGCTCGTGGCTGACCGCGGCGAGGAACGCCGCGCGGTCCCGATCGCCCGCGTGGACGCGCTCGAGATCGCTTTGGTAAACGCGCTGCGCGGCGGTGAACCGCTCGACCAGCTCGTTGAACGCGACCGTCAGCGCGCCCACCTCGTCCATCGTCCGCACCGGCACGGGCGCCCCGGTCGGTTCGGTGCGTACTTGGAGCATGTCGAGCACGTGTCCCGCGACGAATTCGACGTCTTTGTTGGCGTCGCGTGCCACTGCGTACGCCACCGCGGCGGCCACTCCCACGAGGAGCGTCGTGAGCGCCAAGAGGGCGCGAAGGAGGGCCGGACCACCCTCCGGCGTGCTCGGGGCGCGAACGAAGGCCACGATGTAGCTCGTCGCCTCGGTCGACTCGAGCGCGCGCGCGGCGAAGCGGGCCCGCCCGAGGCCCGTCGTCGTCTCGCCCTGGTGGTCTGCGACGGCACGCCGGAGCTCCGCCGCCTTTGTCCGGCCCAGGCTCGCGTCGATGAGGACGACCCCGTCTCGTGTGACGACGACAAGTTCGGCGCCCGTCTTTCTCGCGGCGGCTTGGAGCGCCTCCATCCGATCCGCGAGGGACATCGGGGCGATTCGCGCTGCCATCGTCGCCGCGAGGAGCTCCGCGCGGTCGGCGGCGCGCCGGTCGCTCTGGGCGGCGAGGGTGGAGAGTCCGAGTGCGCCGATGCCGACGGCGACGGCGATCCCCAAGAGGAGGACGATCGCGGGTGCGATCGGAAGGAGTGGCCAGACCGCCGCACCGCCCTTCTCCTGTCGGTCACGGCTCACCCGGGCATCTTAGCGCCGGATGGATCGTCTCCCCCGCTCCGTCCTGACCACGCCCGATTTCCGGCAAGACGGCCGCACTGTTCGCCTACACCAGGCTCTCATGACGGAAAATCTCAGGTTCGAAGGTCTGACGCTCACCGTGGAGAGCGTAGAGCGCTCCATCGCTTTCTACAGCGGCAAGTTAGGGCTGAAGGTCGAACGGAACTCGATTCCAGCCTTCGCCATGATACGGCACGGCGCGGTAACGCTCGGCCTGCTCGCCGCAGCAGAAGCTCGAAAAGAGGGGGTTGCCGACTCGAGTCCGTCGCAGAAGGCGGCGATCCACGTGGAGTTCACCACGGACGACCTCGACACCCTCTACGAGGAGCTCAAGGCGAAGGGCGTGACGTTTCATCAGCCTCCCCATGACGAGCCCTGGGAGCGTTCTATGACGGCGTTCGACCCCGACGGGTACGCCGTCGAGTTTGCCCAAGGCAAGCGCGGACACAACCAGACGAAGGCGTGACCGCCTTTCCTGAGCGGAAGCCAACTTGTCGGGTAAGCCTCGGCGACGCCTTCTTGGCGACGCGTGGTCGGCGGCCGCTCTCTCTCTACTCCTGTGCGTCGGCCGCCTCATCCCCCGAGCTCGCGTCCGGGCCCCCCTGGTCCCCCGACGCCCCGTCGTCCCCGGAGCCGCCTTCACCTCCCGGGCCCCCGTCCGAAGCACCCCCGGCGTCGCCAGCCGAGCCGCCGCCGTCTCCCCCCGCGGTAGGCCCGGCGCCCACGTCGACCGGGACACCACTGCGCACGGGCGCGGAGACGGCGGCTCCCGCGTCCTCCGTACCCTCGATCGCCGTGAGGTCGTTCGTGCATCGCCGGGTCCGGTCCGGCTGGGTCACGCAAACCAGGCCGGGCTTGCAGTCGGTCGCGAGGAAGCATCGGCCTCCAAGCCCCTGCAAAGCTGCGGCAGAGCTGCAACCAACCAGCACGCACGCGAGAAGCGCTGTCGATCGCCGGCCCACCGAGGCGACAACGCTAACAGAAAGCCTAGGTTACGGCACTCCGAGGCTCAAAGCCGGGGATGGTCAAGCCAGCGTTACCAGCGTGTCGCCCTCGCTCACGGGCTGCCCTTCGGTTACGTGGATCGCATCGACCACGCCCGCCTTCGGGGCCTCGACCGGCATCTCCATTTTCATCGACTCGATGATGACGCAGGACTGCCCCTCGGCGACGTGGTCCCCGAGCTTGACTTCTATTTTCCACACTGTCCCCGTAATGTGCGCGTGGATACTCGTCGGCATGCCGGTAGCGCTGCACCTTAGCACCCAGAAGCTCGGCGGTGGGCGTTTGCACGCGGGCGGTCGACTCGCTAGGGTTACGAGTGAATTGAGCGGCAAACGGGCCTTTTCGGCGCGCCGCCGCCCAGGGAAAGACTGACCATGGCGGAACGGCAAGAAACTTCGGTAATGGTTTCGATCCAAGAGATCCTGCAGGACGCGCAGAGCCGCGAGGCGCAGGAGAAGGTCGAAGCCGAGCAGCGCGCCCGCGAGGCGGAGCAGCGGCGCCTCGAAGACATCCGGCGCAAGCAAGAAGAAGAGGCCGCCCGCCTTCGCATGCAGGAAGAGGAGCGCGAGCGCCGCGCCTTCGAAGAGCAACGCCGCCAAGCCGAGCTTCAGGCGATGCAAGAAGCCACGATTCAGCGCGCGAGAGCCGAGGCCGAGTCGCAGGCGCGGCTCGCGGAAATGACCTCCCGTCAGGACCACGAACGACAACTCCGAGCGCTCAGTCAAGACAAGCACAAGCGGCGGGTTCAGATGATCGCCGTCGCGCTCGGCGTCTTCTTCTTCGTCGGAGCGATCGGCGCGGGCGTGGTCATCAAGAACGTGATGGACCAGAAGAACGCCGCCGAGGCGCGCGCCAACCAGCTCGAAGCGGAAAAGCAAGAAGTCGAGCAGCAAACAGCGCGGGTGAAGGCCGAACTCGAGCAAACCAAAGACCCCGAGAAGATTGCCGCTCTCCAGGCGCAGCTCGAGGCCGAGCAGAAGAAGCTCGAGATGATCAAGACGCAGCAGGCGACGCAGCCCGAAAAGCGACTCGGCGGTGGTGGAGGGGGCGCCCTAGGTGCGGCCACGCCTCCTCCCGGCAGGAAGGCGGGGGCAGAAAAGCCCGCCAAACCGGCTTGCAACTGTACGCCCGGCGACCCGTTGTGCTCGTGTCTGTAGCAAGCGATTGAACGCCGCTTCCGAAGCCTCCCCGTGAGCCGGCTCGTGTGTGGTCTCCAGCCGGTGCGCGAGGCGATCCGCGCCCACGGGGCGAAGCTCGAGCGCGTGGCGGTCGAAGAGAAGGGGCGAGAGGCATCCCCCCAGCTCGAAGCCGTGGCCAGGTTTGCCGGCGACCACGGGGCTCGCGTGGAACGCGTGCCACGCGCCGAGCTCGACCGAATCGCGCGGGGGGTACGCCACCAGGGCGTCATCGCTTTCGCCCCGGAGCTCGCGATTCTGGCGCTCGACGACCTCGATCTCGGGGGCGGCTCGCTCCTCGTCGCCCTCGACGAAGTGCAGGATCCGCAAAACTTCGGAGCGGTCATCCGTTCGGCCGTGTCGATGGGCGCCACCGCGATCGTCTGGCCCGAGCATCGATCGGCGCCGCTCTCCCCCGCGACGTTCCGCGCCTCCGCCGGCGCGGTCGAACACGCGACCCTCTGCCGGGTCGGGTCTCTCCCCTCCGCGCTGGTTGCGCTGCGAGAGCGCGGCGTCGCGTCCATCGGCCTGGACATGACCGCCGGAACGGGACTCGACCGCGTCGACCTGCGCGGCCCGGTGGCGCTCGTCGTCGGCGCCGAGGGAAAGGGCCTGCGAAAGACCGTCAAGCAGGCGTGCGATGCGCTCGCCAGCCTCCCGATGCCCGGCCGCATCGACTCGCTCAACGCGTCGGCGGCGCTGGCGATCGCGCTCTATGAAGCCGTGCGCCAGCGGCTGGCACGATGAGCGCCCCGCGCTCGGTCGGGCGCATTTACCTCTTCGCCCTCCTCGGGTGGACGTTCGACTTTTACGACCTCGTTCTCCTCGGCTTTCTGCGCGACCCCGTCGCGCGGGACCTCCATCTCTCGGCGACCGGCCAGGCGTGGCTCCTGGGCGTCGCGCTGGGGACTTCGGGCCTCGGCGGCATCGTGGCGGGGGCGCTGGCCGATCGCATCGGCAAGCGGACGATGCTGGTGTGGACGATGCTCATCTATTCGGCGGGTTCGCTTGTCTGCGGGCTCGCCCCGACCGCTTGGGCGTTCGTCGCCGGCCGCGCGATCGTCGGTTTGGGGGTCGGCGGCGAGTGGGCGATCGGCCACGGGATGCTCGCGGAAGCGGTGGACCCGTCGCGGCGGGGACGATGGTCGGCCGCGCTGCAGTCCGGCGAACCGATCGGTGTCGCCATCGCGGCCGTGGTCGGCTACCTGATCGCCCCGATCGTCGGTTGGCGTGCGGTGCTCGTCGGTTCGAGCGCGACCGCGCTCATCGCGCTCGCCGCGCGTCGCTCCGTCCATTTGCCCGACCAGCCTGCGCCGGCGCCGGCGAGCTTGCGCACGCTCGTTCACGCCGGGGTCGGCCGGCGCTTCGGGCAGGCGTGGCTGCTCGGGGTCTTCAAGCTCGGGACCTATTGGACTTGCTACACGTGGCTCCCCACCTTCTTGTGGCACGAGATGCATCAGGCGGTGGGCCGCTCGCTCGCCTGGATTCTGACGGCCCAAGTGGGCCAGCTCTTCGGGATGCTCGCGTTCGGCGCAGTCTCCGACCGCTTCGGAAGACGCCCCGCCTTCGCGGTGTATTCGGCACTCACCGCCTGCGCCCTGGCCATTCTAGCCTTCGCGTGGCGGCCCCTGTCGACCCAGCCCGCTCTGTTCTGGCTGACGATGCTCGGGCTGGGTGTCGGATCGGGGTGCACGGGCGGCTTCGGCGCGCTGCTCGCCGAGCTGTTCCCCGACGAGATCCGCGCCACAGCCATGGGCGCGACCTACAACCTCGCGCGCGCCGCACAGCTCGTCGCTCCAGTCGTCGTCCAAGCCGCGGTCGCGCGCGCGGGGCTCGCGGGAGGGCTCAGCGTTCCACTGGTTCTCGCGCTGGCCACAGGTTCGTGGGTATGGGTCCTACCGGAGACGCGGGGGATTGCGCTGCCGCGCCTTCGCGCGTGAACTATCGTGGGAACGGACATGGTCGCCTCCGGTAGCGAATTGACGCGCGCGCTGGCGGGCGCCGGATATCTGGCCGATGACCGCCTCTCGCTGGTGGCCTGGCTCGCCCTCCGGCTCGAGCGCCCGCTCCTCGTCGAAGGCCCCGCGGGCGTCGGAAAGACGGACCTCGCGCGCGCCCTGGCCGAGGCGCTGTCGCGCGAGCTCATACGCCTGCAATGTTACGAAGGGCTCGACGAGGGCAAGGCGCTCTACGAGTGGGACTACGCAAAGCAGCTACTCTACACGCAGCTCTTGCGCGACCAAGTGGCGGCGCAGACCGTCGGTTCGGCGTCGCTGGCCGAGGCCGCCGATCGGCTGTCCGACGCGGACTCGGCGTTTTTCGGCCGGCGCTTCCTCATCGAGAGGCCCCTCCTGCGTGCGATGACGAGCGAACGGCCGGTGGTGATGCTGATCGACGAAGTGGACCGTGCTGACGCCGAGTTCGAAGCGTTCCTCTTCGAAGTTCTATCGGAGGGGCAGGTGACGATTCCGGAGCTCGGCACGCTGCGGGCGAAGAGCGCTCCTCTCTTCGTGCTGACCAGCAACGGGACGCGGGACATGACCGACGCGCTCCGCCGGCGGTGCTTGCACGCTTTCGTGGATTATCCCCCCCCATCGCGCGAGCAAGCGATCCTCGAGCTGCGCGTGCCCGGTCTGGGTGCGGGGCTCGCCCTAAAGCTCGCGACCTTCGCTCAGAAAGCCCGATCGCTCGACTTGCGCAAGGCGCCGTCGATCGCGGAGACGATCGACTGGGCGCGAGCGCTTGTTCTGCTCGGCGCGAGCGCGCTCGACCCGGAGATCGTACGATTGACGCTCGGCGCGCTCGTCAAACACGAGGACGATCGGGAGACGGTCGAGACGAAGCTCGGGACGCTCTTGGGGAGCAAATAGGCGGTCCTACCGCGGGGAGAGGGCCGAGCAACTTGCGAGGACGCTTTCGCCCTTCTTGAACGACCTTCAACGGAGTTCCGCCACTTGCTCGCCGAAGATGCGCTCGATACCCGAAAGCAGCGCATCGCCGACGTCGACGCGCCAGCCCTCGCCCAGGGCGAGCACGGCTTCGGCCCCTCCCTCGAAGCTCACGTGGAGCGCCACGGGGCAGCTTCCCTTGGCGGCGGCGAGCACGCGGGCCAAGCCGGCGAGGTCCGCGGAACGGGTCCGGTCGGCGCGCACACGGATCGCGATGGCGCGGGTGTCGGCGCGCACCGCCTCCGCGAGGGGCCTGACTTCGTTCATCAGAATCGTCGGCTCGCGCGGACCGTCGCCCTCGTCCTCGGTGTCGTCCGAACGCTGCGGGAAGCTCACCTTGCCCGTGACGAGGACCGGCTCACCACCCGCGAGCACGCCCGCGTATTGTTCGATTTCGCGCCCGCGCATTTTGACCGTCACGCGCCCCGTGAGATCTTCGAGCTCGAAGAACGCCGCCTTGCCGCCGCCGTCTCGGAATATCCGCTCTCGATACCCCTCGGCCATTCCCGCGAGCTTCACGACGGCCCAGTCCTCTTGCTTGGTGCACTCTGCAATGGGAATGGCCCCGACCTTGCGAAGCCCCGCATCGCCTTTGACGTATCGATCGAGCGGGTGGCCGGATACGTAGAAGCCCAGCGACTGTCGCTCGCGCACCAGCATTTCACGCCTGTCCCACGGCTCGGAGGGCGCGTAGTCGCCCGCGCTCGGAGCGGGGATCGCACCGGAGGCCGTACGAGGCGCAGCGTCGAACAGACCAAAGAGCGTGGTTTGGCCCGCCTCACGGTCACGGCTCGCGGCGCGGGACCGCTCGAGCGCGATATCGATGGACGCGAACGCACGCGCGCGCCGCACGCCCCGCTCCTCGAAGGTCGAGTCGAACGCGCCGCACTGGACGAGCGCCTCGAAGACCGCCTTGTTCACGCGCTTGGCGTCGACGCGAGCGGCCAAATCGAACACGTCGCGGAACGGACCGTCGCGCCTCGCTTCGAAGACCGCTTCGAGCGCCGCACCTCCGAGCCCCCTCACGGCGCCGAGGCCGAACCGGATCTGAGGGCCGAGGGAATCGTTGATTCTGGGGGCCGCGGCTTTGCCGGGCGGCTTGCGGCCGTCGGGATTCATATACACGACTTTGAAATCGGTATCGCTTTCGTTCACGTCCGGCGGGAGCACGGTAACGCCCATGGCGCGTGCATCGGCGATCGTCCGAACCACTTTTTCGATGCGGTCCTTGTCGCTCGTGAGAATCGCGCAGAGAAGCTCGACCGGATAATGAGCTTTGAGCCACGCGGTCTGGTAGGTAATGAGCGCGTACGCCGCGGAGTGACTCTTGTTGAATCCGTAGCCCGCGAAATATTCGAGGAGGCCGAAGATCCGCTCCGCTTCGGCTTCGTCGACGCCCTTCGCCTTGGCGCCGTCGACGAAGACGCTCTTTTGCTTCGCCATCTCTTCGGGCTTCTTCTTGCCCATGGCCCGGCGGAGCAAGTCGGCGCCGCCGAGCGTGTAGCCCGCGAGCTTCTGGGCGATTTCCATCACCTGCTCCTGATAGACGATGACGCCGTAGGTCGGAGCGACGACGTCGTCGATCGCGGGGTGAAGCGAGGCGATGGGGGCGAGGCCGTGCTTGCGGCGGACGAAGTCTTCGTGCATTCCGGCGCCCATCGGCCCGGGGCGATACAAGGCGACCGCGGCGATGATGTCCTCGAAACAGTCGGGGCGCAGATCTCGAAAGAGCTTCTGCATGCCGTCCGACTCGAGTTGGAAGACTCCCTTGGTCTCCCCCGAGGCCAGAAGCTTGTAAGTCGCGAGGTCGTCCAGCGGGATCGTCGACAGATCGAGCTTGCCGCGCGCGAGCGCAGCGGGCTGCGAGGCGTCGCTCGGGCGGGGCCGCGCATCGACGAGACGCACGGCAATATCGAGCACGGTGAGGGTCTTCAATCCGAGGAAGTCGAATTTGACGAGTCCCGCTTGCTCGACGTCGTCTTTGTAATATTGCGTGACGAGGGATCCGGCGTCGGGCGGAGCGGCCGAACCTGCCGATCGAGCGGCCGCGGACCCCGACGGGGGCTTCGGGCGGTCCCGGAAGACCGGAACGTG